>CACESE010000006.1 GCA_902562135.1 uncultured SAR86 cluster bacterium
ATGAATTGATAGAATATTTGAAATAAATGATGAATGAATTAGATAAAAATTTTGCTTCAATAGATAGACTTCCACCTTACATTTTTGAACAAATAAACACTTTAAAAATGGAAGCCAGAAGAAGAGGGGAAGACATAATTGATTTCAGTATGGGCAATCCTGATGGAGAGACTCCAAAATTTATCGTAGATAAAATGACTGAAACCGTTCAGAGGGCTGATACTCATAGATATTCTCAATCAATAGGCATACCTAAGTTAAGACTAGCTATTTCGGACTGGTACAAAAGAAAATTTGGAGTAAATTTAGATCATGAAACTGAAGCGATAGTTACAATTGGCTCCAAAGAAGGTTTAGGACACCTAGCAATGGCAACAGTAGATAAAGGAGACGTAATACTTGTTCCTAATCCTGCTTATCCAATTCATCCTTTTGGCTTTGTGATTTCTGGCGCAGATATAAGACATGTTCCAATTGGTCCAAATACGAACTTTTTTGATAATTTAGAAGAAGCTATAAAGACTTCTTTTCCAAAGCCTAAGATGCTTCTACTAAATTTTCCAAGTAATCCGACGGCGTTATGCGTCGAAAAAGATTTTTTTGAAAAAGTTATTCAGATCGCAAAAGAAAATAGCATCTGGGTAGTTCATGATTTGGCATATGCTGATCTTTGTTTTGATGGTTATAAAGCTCCATCAATATTAGAAGTAGAGGGAGCTAAAGAAATAGCTGTTGAATTTTTCACTTTATCCAAAAGTTATAATATGCCAGGATGGAGATTAGGATTCTGCTGTGGTAATCCTGAATTAATTAGAGCCCTTGCAAGATTAAAATCATATTTTGATTATGGCCATTTCACACCTGTCCAAGTAGCAGGTATTGAAGCTTTGAATAAAGGAGATGAGTTTGTAAAAGAAGTATGCGAAGTTTATAAAGTAAGAAGAGATGTTTTATGTGAGGGTTTGAATGCTTTAGGTTGGGAAGTTGAAAAACCAAAAGCGACTATGTTTGTTTGGGCAAAAATACCAAAAAAATTCAATATGAAATCAATGGAGTTTTCTGAATTATTATTGAAGGAAGCTAAAATTGCGGTTTCACCTGGCTTAGGTTTCGGAGTATATGGAGATGATTTTGTAAGATTTTCTTTAATTGAAAATGAGCATAGAACTAAACAAGCTTTAAAAAATCTAAAGAAAATATTTTAGATAAATGAAAAAAATTAATATAGCGCTCTGTGGAGTTGGAAACGTTGGATCATCTTTTATAGATTTGCTATTTACTAGTAGAGAAAAAATAAAATCAAATTTTGATATAGAAATTAATTTGATCCTCATTGGATCTAGAAAAGGGGAAATTGAAAATAATGACTTTCAAGGTCAAATAGAGAGAGACATTTTAAAAGTTCCATTACACAAAGATATTGATATTGTTGTTGAATTAATTGGAGGGACTGATATTTCTTATGAGTTAGCTAAATTGGCTCTACAGAATAACAAACATTTCGTAACCGCTAATAAGGCTTTAATTGCCGAAAAAGGACCAGAGTTATTCAAGTTGGCATCTAAACAAAGCCTTCATATAGGTTTTGAAGCTTCTGTTGGAGGAGGTATCCCGATAATAAGAACTTTAAGAGATGGTTTAATTTCAAATAAAATAAATTGGTTTAAGGGAATATTAAATGGAACTTCAAATTACATATTATCTAATATGTATCTTGAAGATCAAACCTATGAAGATGCCCTTAAATCGGCACAGGAATTAGGATTTGCAGAACCAGATCCAACTTTTGATATTGATGGGACTGATTCGTCACAAAAAACTGCAATTTTATCCTTTCTATCTTTTAATGGCGAAGTTAGCCCATTAAAGATTTATAAAGAAGGTATTGATAAGATTGAAAGTTTAGATTTAGAGTATGGTAAAGAGCTTGGTTTTTCAATTAAGCCCTTATCTATAGGGGTTAACAATAAAGATGAATTATTTTTAGGTACTTTTCCAAGTTTTATCAAGAAGCATGAAATTCTCGCCAACGTAAATTTTGAAACAAATGTAATTGAAATTAATTCTGCGAATTTAAATTCGACCGCTTATCAAGGTCCTGGAGCTGGAGGTTATCCAACTTCAACATCCGTAATAAATGATATTTTAGATATTGCCAAAGGAAAAATATTTGATTACACAAACCTTCTTAATCCAATTGAAATCAGTGATTTTGATGCTTTTAAAACTAGTAGGTATCTTAGATTGATGGTGACTGATGAACCTGGGGTAGTAGCTGAAATATCTAAATTAATTGCCGAAAAAGGTTTATCTATAGATAATTTGATTCAAAAAGAAAATAAGAATCATGAGAATATAATTCCAATAATTGTTGTTTTAGGAGAATGTTCTGAGAAGATTTCTAAATCTTTAATACATGATTTGGAGAAATTATCTCAAGTTAGGGAACCCGTTCAGCATATTAGATTTATAGATTAAGCATGCTTTATTCAAGTTCAAGAGGGCGATCTCAATCAGTTGATTTTCTAGAGGTCCTTACTTCTGGAGTAGCTCCTGATGGGGGGCTTTACTTACCAAATGAAGTACCTGTTTTTAAACCGGATTTGTTATCAAGCTTTGAAAGCCTTTCTTATAATGAACTTGCATTAGAGATACTTCATCCGTTTATGGATGATTTTCTAAATAGAGAAGACTTGGAAAGTATAATTAATGAAGCTTACTCTACCTTTAGAATAAAAAATGTAGTTCAGATTCAGAACCAAAAGCGTATAGGAAATATACTAGAGTTATTTCATGGGCCTACTTATGCTTTTAAAGATGTTGCAATGCAACTTCTTGCAGGCCTGCTTAGTAAAGCTTCTGAAAAAATTAATAAAAAAATTGTAATTTTAGGCGCTACATCAGGAGATACTGGTTCTGCTGCTATTGAAGCGTGTAAGAGATTTACAGATCTGGATATATACATTCTTTTCCCAAATGAAAAAATATCGGAAGTTCAACAGAGGCAAATGACAACTTCAGGTGCGGCTAATGTTCATACTCTGGCAATTGAGGGTGACTTTGATGATTGTCAAAGATATGTAAAAAAATTATTTTTAAATCAGGATAAATTTGAAAAAATTAGATTTGTTTCTATTAATTCAATAAATTGGACTCGAATAATTTCTCAAAGCGTTTATTTTTTTTACGCAAGATACCTTTTAAACAATAAAAATTACGTTGCATCAATACCTTCAGGAAATTTTGGTCATGCTTATGCTGGATGGTTGGCTACAAAAATGGGTCTTAAATTAAATGGAATCCATATTGCTACTAACAAAAATGATATCCTGCATAGACTATTTTCATCAGGTATATATTCCAAAAATAAAACAATTAAGTCATTAGCACCAAGTATGGATATATCTGTAGCTAGTAATTTTGAAAGATTAATGGTCGATGTTTTAAATGAAGATAGAGCAAAAGTTAGCGAACTTATGAACAACTTCCCGGAGAACTCAATTGACTTTAATAATTTGAAACATTGGAAAAAAATAAATTCCTTCTTCACAAGTAGCAAAACAGAAGATCAAGAAATAAAAGAGTGTGTCAAAAAGGTTGTCTCTGAAACAGGATACCTAATAGACCCCCACACAGCTACTGCAGTAAGCGGATGTCCTTCAATTCAAGATGAAAGTATTTTGACTTTTGCAACAGCTCATCCTGCAAAATTTCCGGAAGTTTTTAACGATGTTGAAGGCTTTGAAGAAAACATTCCATTAGAATTAAAAAATATTTTTGAAAAACAGCAAAAATTTGTGAAACTAAATGATAAATATGAAGATATAGCTGACTTTATTTCATCCAATTACGCTGGTTAATATTTATGACAGATAGATCGTTACAAGAGAGGTTAAAAGAATCAAAAGCCGAGCTTAATGATTTAAGGGGGTTTCTTTGACTATGAGTCGAAACAGAAACGACTTGAGTCAATAAAAAAAGAATTTGAAAACCCTGAACTTTGGAAAAATCAGGAAAAAAGCCAATCTTTAGGAAAGGAAAAGTCGTCTTTAGAAAAATTAATAAGTTCTCTTGACGAGTTAGATAGTTCTCTAAATGATCTTGATGAACTCTTAATTCTTTTAGAGAAGGAAAATGACAAAGATGAAATACAATCTTTATCAAATGAATTAAGTAATGTCGAACTTAAGATTTCAGACCTTCAATTTCAAAGAATGTTTTCTGGGAAAAATGACTCAAATAATGCTTTTCTCGATATACAGGCTGGCTCTGGAGGAACTGAAGCACAGGATTGGGCTGAAATGTTATTAAGAATGTATCTTATGTGGGGGGAAAAGAAAAATTTTAAAACTGAACTAATCGAGGTTTCGCCGGGAGAAGTAGCTGGCATCAAAAGTGCGACAATAAGATTTGAAGGAGAATTTAGCTACGGCTGGTTAAGAACTGAATCTGGGGTTCACAGATTGGTAAGAAAATCACCTTTTGATTCAGGAAGCAGGAGGCATACTTCTTTTGCTTCCATATTTATATCTCCTGAGATTGAAGACAATATTGAGATAAATATCGATCCTTCAGATATTAGAATTGATACTTATAGAGCTAGTGGAGCGGGCGGTCAACATGTCAACAAGACCGATTCAGCTGTAAGATTAACTCATGAGCCAACGGGTGTAGTTGTTCAATGTCAGTCTGATAGGTCACAACATAAAAATAAAGATAGGGCAATGAAACAATTAAGAGCTAAACTCTACGAATTAGAATTAAAAAAACAAGACGAAGCAATGAAAAATTTAGAAGAAACTAAAGCTGACATTTCGTGGGGCAGTCAAATTAGGTCATACGTCTTAGATTCTGGAAGAATAAAAGACTTGAGAACAGGAACTGAAACTGGAAATTGTTCTGCAGTTTTGGATGGCAATATTGATATTTTTATAGAAGAAAGTTTAAAGGCTGGAGTTTAATTATGTCGGATTCTCAAGATGAAAATCATTTAATTGAAGAGAGAAAGATGAAGCTTGAGTCTCTAAAGGATCAGGGAATAAATTATCCTAATGACTTTAGAAGATCAAATTTATCAAAATCTTTAGTGGATGAATTTACTAAATTTAATAAGGAAGAGTTAATAGGCAAAAACATTGAAGTTTCAGTAGCAGGAAGAATAATGCTTAAAAGAGTCATGGGCAAAGCAAGTTTCTGTACGATTCAGGACATGACAGGAAGAATTCAGCTTTATTTGAGAAAAGACGCACTCGATAATTACGAAATTTTTAAAGACAGCGACTTAGGAGATATTGTCGGTGTTAAAGGAACTTTATTCAAAACTAACACCGGAGAGTTATCTATTCAAGTAAGTGAGTTTAATTTATTAACTAAATCTTTAAAGCCTCTTCCAGAAAAGCACCTTGGGCTATCAGACGTTGAAATAAAGTATAGAAAAAGATATTTAGATTTATTAACGAATCCTGAAACTCGAGAAGTCTTTGAAATCAGAAGCAAAGTAATAAACGAAATTAGACAATTTTTAATAAATGATGGTTTTACTGAAGTGGAGACTCCAATGATGCATTCAATCCCAGGTGGAGCAAGTGCAAAACCGTTTGTTACACACCACAATGCTTTGGATATGGATTTGTTCTTAAGAATCGCTCCAGAGCTTTACTTAAAAAGGCTTGTTGTTGGAGGAATGGAAAAAGTTTTTGAAATTAATAGAAATTTTAGAAACGAAGGTTTATCTACAAAACATAATCCAGAATTCACTATGCTAGAGTTTTATACAGCATTTGTAGATTATCAATATCAAATGGATTTTACAGAGAACATGCTCAGAGAAATAGAAAATTTGTCAGGAATTAATACTAAAATCTTTTCTAAAAAATTTGAAAGACTGTCTATGGATGAGTCGATTTTAAAACACAACTCTTTAAATAATGAAGATTTAAAAGATATAAATGTTTTAAAAAAATTCTGTGATAAAAATTCAATTAAACTTGAGGGTGTCAACACGGTTGGAAATATCAAGAACATTATTTTTGAAACAACTGTAGAAGAAAATTTAATAAAACCCACTTTTATTTATAACTATCCAATAGAAATATCTCCATTAGCTAGGTCCTTAGATAAAGACGTTTCAATTGCAGAAAGGTTTGAGCTTTTTGTAAATGGAAAGGAATTAGGAAATTCTTTTTCTGAATTGAATGACCCAAAAGAGCAAGCCAAAAGATTTGATCTTCAGGTCGAAGAGAAGAATGCAGGAGATGAAGAAGCTATGCATTTTGATAAAGATTATATTGAGGCTCTGGAATACGGTCTGGCACCCTGTGCCGGAGTGGGTATAGGCATAGATAGATTAATTATGCTTCTTTCAGGGAGGGAAAGCATTCGAGATGTCGTGCTATTTCCGCAGCTAAAAAACAAGTAGCTTTAATCTAAGTTAATCCAACTACCATGAAATCCAAAAGGCACTCTTGATGGTAACTGAATTCGCGCTAGAGGCTCTTCGGAAAAATTTTCTGCATCTATAATTATAAACTCGCTTTTATCTACCTCTTGATCATATACAAATCCAACAACATATCCTGAATCTTCTGATGTTTGATCTATTTTCGGAATAAAAACTGGTTCAGCCCCTTTTTTATGTTCGCCTAAATGATGAACTTCATTTCGATCTTTCAAGAAATCATATTTAAATAAATTATTTAATGCACCATCGTTTAAGATATAACTAAATCTATATTCTTTTCCTTCTAAATCAGGATGAATTCTTGCAAACTCCATTGGCCTGTCATCAAGAAGTTTTTCAACACAAGTTTCTTTGACTATGTCAATTTCCCATCTTGTCAAAAAGGGTTTTTTTCCAAAGGGGAGAGGGTTATTAAAATCAAAAAGTTTGTCGTATCTACAAAAATCTAGAATAACTTTACCTGAACTGTCTTCATAGGAATTTACCACATGAAAAAGAAAGCAATTAGGCACTTCAATCCATTTTATTTCATTTGTATTTCTATTCAAAAGCCCCAACCTTGAAGAGTAATTATCATCCCAAACTACTGGATAATCTGAGGCGTTTTCATCTTTATTTCGTCTGCCAGTATTAAATGTGACCGGAAGGTCAAAGATAAGAACATAATTATTTGTTATAGCACAATCATGAATCATTGGTTTTGAATTCAATATAATTGGAAGATCAGTTGTAATTTCTCCTGAACCATCGACAACACGGTAATGCACATGGTTAACATCTGATAAATATTCTGAAAAATCATAGCTTATAGCGTGTAATTCGTTTTTAGAAGAATCGAATTTTGGATGTGCAGTAAACCTTTTATTATCATTCTTTGGGAATGGAATTTGATCGGTAAAATTTAAATTATCATCTAGAATAACTGGAGATACTCCTCCTTCAACTAATGCATAAATTTTCCCTGCATGTTTTAAAACATGGGTATTAGGGCCAAAGCCGAAAGATGATTCCACATATCTGTTTTTATACCAATGAGCTTTCCCATCTTGTATTTTTAAACCGTGGATCATACCGTCTCCAAAAAAAGGGTGATAATTCTTATGATCAATTGGCTCTCTAGGATTGGGTCCATTTCTCAAGAATAAGCCATTTAATTCCATAGGTATTTCTCCAACAATATTTAGATTGTTGGAAGAAGTTTCTTCAACGGGATACCAGTTACCTTTTAAGAATACATTTTCACTTTCTCTAAAATTTTTCATATTAACTCCGAAACGGCTTCTTTTTCCTCTAATAATTCTCTAGTAGTAATTTCAAGTTTTTCCTTAGCATAAGAATTTATTTCTAGCCCTTGGATTATTTCAATTTTACCTTCTTTGGTAGATCTTAATGGAAATCCATAAATTATACCTTTTGGCACATTATAGCTTCCATCGCTTAAAATCGCGGCGCTGAAGCAGTCACCATTTTTTGTTGGGGCTAAAGTAGCTTTGACCGTCTCTATTGCGGCATTAGCTGCAGAGGCAGCTGAAGAAGCTCCCCTTGCGTCAATAATAGCTTTTCCTCGTTGCTGAACAGTTTCTAAGAAGTCGTTTTTAATCCATCCTTCGTCCTTAATAATAGATGAAACGCTCTCATTTTTTACTAATGCATTATCCAAATCGGGATACATAGTTGGGCTGTGATTACCCCATATAATCATTTGATTAATTTCAGAAATTGGAACATTTATTTTACTTGAAACTTGAGCTTTTGCTCTATTTGCATCTAAAGCAGTCATGGCCATCCAAGTCTGACTTCTATTATTTGCATGAGTCATGCCAATTAAAGCATTTGTGTTAGCAGGATTTCCAACTACGAGAATTTTTGCATTATTTTTTCCTTTACTACCAATCGCTTTACCCTGATCAGTGAATATTCCTCCATTAATTTTTAATAAGTCGCCGCGCTCTTCGATTTTTTTGCCATTAATTGTTATTCCTCTAGGAATGCTTCCCACGAGCAAGGCCCAATCAACTTCTTCAGCCGCTTTGTAAATATCAGAAAATGCTTCGACTTTTCCAAGAGTATTGAAGCCACAATCTTCTAATTCCATAATTGTTCCATTGAGCTTTTCTACAACTTGGGGAATCTCAACTAAACGTAAATTTACAATAACATCGGAACCAAATGTTTCGCCACTAGCAAGTCTAGGCAGAAGAGCATAACCAATCTGACCAGCTGCACCCGTAACCAATACATTAATTTCTTTCATAAAATTTCCGGTTTAAAAATATTTCTCTCTGAAGTGCATATCACTTCTCCTTTCGTACCTAATAATTCCAGTTCTGTCATTTTTTTTAATAAACTTTGATCGCCTAAAATGTTAGCAATGAATTGGGAGTTATCTTCTAATTCACCAATTACGATACCATACTCTAAATTTTTTCTCCCCTGTACGATTGTATAAGATGTTATCTTACCAAGACCGTTAGGTGTTTGATTAAAATTTTTAATTTCTCTTGAATCTATTTCTTTTTGGAGCTTTTGGAAGTTTTGATTCCAGTCAATCTCAGGAGGAGCTTTCGAGGAAAAAATATTAATTGCATGTTTAGTCAAAAACCAACTGTTAGCCGTAATCATTCCGTATTTGTTCTGATTTTTTCTTAACTTTCTTACCATCTCAGATGAAGAAAACATTGTGTATGCATTTCCTGGTCCTCCAAAATAAGGAAGTCCTCCAGTGACCGTAAGCGGGCGATTATCGTCTAAATTTAAAGATAACTCTTTCATAGCAATCTGAACCGCAGAAGGGAAACAAGAATAAATATCAAAATAAGATATTGAATCCATAGAAACTTGTGCTTGTGAGAGAACCTCTTCTCCACATTTTTTTATTGCTGGAGATTCGATAAGTTTTGGGCGTTTAGAAACATTCCAAATATCATTCAAAATACATGAACCATGTAAATAAATTTTTTTCTTTTGAGAAATATTCAATTCTTTAGAAAGTTTTTCAGACATGATTATCATAGATGAAGCCATATTTACTCTGATCATAGAATTTAAATATTTTGTGTAGGGAAAGCCTACTAATCTATTGGAATCTGTAACTTTTTCGATTTCCTCTGGCGACCGATATTTTGGAAACCATGAATTTGAATTTTTTTCTGCTACTTTAGAAAATTTACTAAATAACTCCGAACACTCTTTTAAATGCTCTTTACTAGATTGAGATTTTTCTGATCTTAATGCATTTGCAAAAATAGGATATACATTTGAGGGAAGATCCATAAAGTGTTTTTTTTCATCTGACGAGAAACCTTCGTCGTTTATTCCAACAATTTCTGGGTTTCCTCCTGGATGATCCTCCCAGTCTAAATGTTTTCCTGCTTTAAGTTTGGATATCATCGTTTGTAAAACCTCACCGCCAGAAATTAATGCGCATTGAACTTCATTGTTATAGATTCTTCTAGAAACTTCTTGAATTAAAACTTGAGGGGCATTGCCTCCCATTCCCGAATATAATTCAAAGATATCTTTATTTATGTTCAATTTTTTTGCTAGCGACCTAGGAAAATTACTATATCCAAAATTTGATTGGTTGGTCGCTGTAGAAAAATCCACAGAAAATCGTACAACACCGACAGCGTCTATATAACTATGAAGATTGCTTATTCCTGTATCTTGAAATGATAGTTCGCTTGCCTTTACTAAGAAAGAAAGGGGATCCGGGCCGTCTTCTTTCCTTCTATCTATAATATCTGCAACTCCAACAATTACTGGGGTATTTCCTGGAATATTTAAAGTCATTATTATTGATTTATTAAATTAAAAAATAGAAGTAATATTACTCTTTTATAAATTTTATTTTAATAAAAAAACTAGTCTGATAAGGAGAAAAAAAATGTCTATAAGATTTGATGGAAAAGTTGCAATTGTTACCGGTGCAGGGGGAGGTTTAGGTAGATGTCATGCCCTCGACTTAGCTGCTAGAGGTGCAAAGGTTGTTGTAAACGATTTAGGTGGGGCTGTAGATGGTACTGGAGGTTCTCTCTCAGCAGCTGAGAAAGTTGTTGAAGAAATAAAATCTGCAGGTGGAGAAGCTATGGCAAATGGAGCTAGCGTTACAGATCTCAAACAAGTCGAAGACATGGTTAAGCAAACAATTGATACGTGGGGCAGAGTTGATATCTTGGTTAATAATGCTGGTATTCTGAGGGATAAAAGTTTTTCTAAAGTTACCGATGAAGATTTTAGAATTGTTTTAGAGGTTCACCTTATGGGAACTGTAAATTGTTGTAAAGCAGTTTGGGACATAATGAAAGAACAAAATTACGGAAGAATTTTGGTTACATCTTCTTCCAGTGGTGTTTATGGAAATTTTGGTCAAACAAATTATGGTGCAGCTAAAATGGGAGTTTTAGGTTTGATAAATACATTAAAGCTCGAAGGTGCAAAATATAATATTAAATGTAACGGGCTCACTCCTGTAGCTGGAACTAGGATGACAGAAGATTTAATGCCTCCTGAAGTAATTGAAAAAATACAACCAGAATGCGTAAGTCCTGCTGTAACATTTATGGTTTCTGAAGATGCTCCTACAGGGGTAGTTATGGCAGCTGGCGCGGGAGTATTTGCAAGAATCATGACTTTTGAAACTATGGGTGTTTATTTCGGAACGGGAGATGAAATGAATGCCGATAGTATTGCCGAAAATTGGGAGAAGATTTCTGATATGACTGATGCAAGGCCTTGTACCGAGGGGAACAGTCAAGCTGCAAAGATGTTTGAGTTGATCAGTAAATCTTAAGGCTTTCCTGCGCTGGAATAATCTACTTCAATAGAGAAGATTTCGCCTTCTGCTTTTTTTCTACAGATTTCTGGAGCTGAACTGTTTGCCGTGAGGATAAATAAAGTTTTTCCTTCTTCACCGCCTAACATACATGCGTAAGCATTTTTAGGAGTTTCTATAACGTCTGTAATTTTTCCTCCTTGCTCAAATCTTACTACAGCTGATGAAGTCGGCGATGCAATCCAAATTCCATTATTTTCATCTAGGCAGATTCCATCAGGTACATGAAAATTTTTAGCTGCAGAGCCGGATTCAGAAATTTTAATCCCTATATTTCGCAGAAACTTGATGAGTGATATTCCAAATTGTGACGAAGTATTAGCCCATTTTTTTCTATTTGTAAGCAAGCCTTTCGAATCAATATCAAAGCTCGTAAGTCTTGCTCCTAAGGTTTCCCCAACAATTAATTTTTTTCCATCTTCAGAAATCACCGAGCCATTGGGAAAGTCTAAATTATCTGGACCTTTTTTAAACGATCCATCGGGAAAGACAATCATCAGATGAGTGCTTTTTACTTTATCTCTAGCATCAGCCATTCCAAAATTTCCAACATATGCAATCCCATCTTTCGAAACAACCATGTCGTTACACTGATATTTTACTTCTCCAGACAAATCGGCATGCACACTTAAATCTCCATTTGAAAGCTTAAGAATTTTCCTGTCTAACATGGAGACTATCAATAGGTCGCCATTAGGTAACCAACCTAATCCCGATGGTTGGTTTTTAATTTCACAGACGGCCTCAAGATTATCATTTTCATCTAATGTGAAAACTTTGTCTCCATGCATATCAGAGAACCAAAGTTTATTTTCATGCCATCTTGGACCTTCGCCAAAGTAAATTCCATTGCACCTGCTTACTAAATTATTTTTGTTCATTAATTCTTTCTAAAATCTTTGCTAATTTTTTTGGGTAGTCAGTAATAATTCCATCTACCTTACTTTTAATTAATTTTTCCATAAATTTTTTATCATTAACAGTCCAAGTAAGCACAAAAAATTTTTCATTCTTCAATTTTTCTATGAGTTTAATTGATTGTTTAGAGTCTACGTGCAAGCTTACTCCATCTGAATTAGAATTTTTTATTTCTTCTTTTATTCTTTCCTCATCGTAATCAAATAAAGAAGGAATTAGATTTAAAGTAGCCATTTGGGTGGGAAATTTTTTTTTAATATTTTTTATTACTGAAGGCAGGTAACAAAGAAAATGAACTTGATTTTTTTTTAAATTTGAATTTGAAATTAATTTCATTAATTTATTTAAACTTTTAGTTACGCCTTTTATTTCGATAAATATTATTTTTCGGTTTGGTAATCTTTTTAGAACTTCTTCTAATTTAGGTACTCTTTGTGTTTTAAATTTTTGTCCTTTCCATGATCCTATATCTATCTTCAACAGGGACTTAAAAGTTGACTCTGAAATATTTTTTGTAGAACCTGATACTCTATTGAAATTGTTGTCATGAGCACAAATAAATACTCCATCTTTGGTTTTTCTAAGGTCTACTTCAATTGCATCTGCATTCTGCAACCAAGCAGTTTCATAGGAAATTATAGTATTCTCAGGTGCCTTCGAAGAGGCCCCTCTATGAGCAATTATTAGAGGGTTTTTAATCCCAGTTAAGCGCTCCACCGGTTTGATACTCAATTACCCTTGTCTCAAAGAAATTCTTTTCTTTTCTTAGATCCATAATTTCTGACATCCAGGGGAAAGGATTAGAAGCATTAGGAAATGCTTCGTTAAGACCTATCTGAGTCAGCCTTCTATTTGCAATAAAATGCAGATATTCAGCCATCATTTCTGAATTCATGCCAAGAATTCCTTTAGGCATTGTGTCTTGGGCATATTCAATTTCTAATTGCGTCCCTTGAAGGATCATAGTTTCTGCTTGTTTTTGCATTTCTTCATCCCATAGATGAGGATTCTCAAGTTTAATTTGGTTGATCATGTCAATACCAAAATTTACATGCATAGACTCGTCTCTGAGAATGTACTGGAATTGTTCTGCTGTGCCAGTCATTTTATTTCTGTTTCCCATAGAAAGAATTTGAGTGAATCCACAATAAAAGAAAATACCCTCGAGCACACAGTAGAAAGCTATAAGATTTCTTAATAGAATTTTATCGTTTTCTACAGTCCCAGTTTCAAACGACTGATCAGAGAGAGATTGCGTGAAAGGAAGTGCCCAAGCAGCTTTTTTAGCCACAGAGGGTATCTCTTTATACATATTAAATATTTCACCTTCATCCATGCCCAATGATTCAATTACATATTGATAGGCGTGAGTATGAATAGCTTCTTCAAGCGCTTGTCTCAATAAATATTGACGACATTCTGGGTTTGTAATGTGTTTATATACAGAAAGAACAATATTATTGGCTACTAATGAATCAGCAGTAGAGAAAAATCCTAGATTTCTCATGACGATTCTTCTTTCATCCTCTGTTAAACCGTTTTTATCTTTCCAAAGCGCAACGTCCGCAGTCATGTTAATTTCCTGAGGCATCCAATGATTTGCGCTACCATCTAAATATTTCTGCCAGGCCCAATCGTATTTAAAAGGCACTAACTGATTGACGTCAGCTCTTGAATTAATCATTTTCTTTTCGCTGACGTCTACCCTTGCTGAGGCTCCTTCTAAATCAGCTAAACCTGCTTCTAGATCCAAAGAATCTAAATCTGGAACCTCGGTTGAGGTTTGCATTTCTTCTTTGTCAGAAGGTTTAGCGTCTGTTAAGCCGTCTTCTTTTTTAAGAACTTCTTTTGCGATAGATTGTTCTGTTATTTTTTCTTTTTCATCGAAATCATCCCAAGATAACATTTTAATACCTCTTTTTATTGACAAGCTTCACAGTCTGGATCAAGTATTGAGCAGGCTTCAGGAGCCTCGGATCCTTGATTTGCAGCAACAGCGTTGAGCTCTAGATTAGTAATAGTTGATTTCTCAGAAGTTGTGGCACTTCTTGAGCGTAAATAATAAGTAGTTTTCAAACCTCTTAGCCATGCCATCTTGTACATCACATCAAGTTTTTTTCCATTCGGTTCTGAAACGTAAAGATTAAGAGATTGGCTTTGATCTATCCATTTTTGTCTTCTCGATGCGGCTTCAATTAGCCATTTTGGTTCAACTTCAAAAGACGTGGCGAAAAGCCTTTTTATATCGTCGGGGACTCTGTTGATACCTTCTAAACTACCATTCAAGTTTTTCAGATCGTAGACCATTACCTCGTCCCACATATCTATTTCTTTTAGCGCTTCTACTAAGTGCATATTGATAATTGTGAATTCCCCTGAAAGATTAGATTTAACAAATAAATTAGAATAGGTAGGCTCTATTGATTGTGTAAGGCCGGTTATGTTTGCAATTGTGGCGGTTGGAGCAATTGCCATGACGTTAGAGTTTCTCATGCCTTGTTTCTTTACAGTTTTTCTTAAACCTTTCCAATCAAGCTTCGAAGCTGTATCAACCTCTAGATAATTTTCTCCTCTTTCTTTTTTAAGCAGTTCAATTGAATCTAAAGGAAGTATTCCTTTGCTCCATAATGATCCCTCGTAAGATGTATATGCTCCTCTCTCTGAGGCTAGGTCTGAAGACGATTTAATTGCGTAATAACTAACCATTTCCATGGACTCGTCTGCAAAGCTGACAGCTTCTTCGGATGCATAAGGAGTTTTTTTGATATAGAGGGCATCTTGAAAGCCCATAATTCCTAATCCTATTGGCCTATGTTTAAAATTAGAATTTTCTGCTTGTGGAACGGCGTAGTAGTTTATGTCTATAACATTGTCTAGCATTCTTATTGCAGTAGTTATAGTTCTTTCTATTTTTTCTTCATTTAGATCTCCATTTTCATTTAAATGGTTTGGAAGATTAATGGACCCTAAATTACAGACTGCAATTTCGTCTTGAGAAGTATTTAAAGTTATTTCTGTACAAAGATTAGAGGAATGAATTACCCCAACGTGTTGTTGTGGTGATCTTAAGTTACAAGCATCTTTAAAAGTTATCCAAGGATGGCCTGTTTCAAATAGCATGGAAATAATTTTCCTCCAAAGATCCTCGGCTTCTACTTCTTTAGAAACTTGGATTTTTCCTGTCTTTGCGTCATTTTCATACTCTTCATACCTGATTTTGAACGCTGAGCCCGTTAAATCATGTAGATCTGGTGTTTCATTAGGAGAAAAAAGAGTCCACTTACCACCGTCCATGACCCTTTGCATAAATAGGTCTGGTATCCAGTTCGCGGTATTCATATCATGAGTTCTTCTGCGATCGTCGCCGGTGTTTTTTCGAAGTTCTACAAATTCTTCAATATCTAAATGCCAAGTTTCTAAGTATGAACAAACAGCTCCTTTTCTTTTCCCTCCCTGGTTTACCGCTACTGCAGTGTCATTAACCACTTTTAAAAATGGAACAACACCTTGAGATTTCCCATTCGTTCCTTTTATGTGTGCGCCCATACCTCTGACAGGAGTCCAGTCATTGCCTAAACCTCCAGCCCATTTTGAAAGCATAGCGTTATCACCTAACGCATCATAAATCCCTTTTAGGTCATCAGGGACGGTAGTTAGATAACAAGAGGATAGCTGAGAATGGATAGTTCCTGAATTAAATAAAGTTGGAGTAGAGCTCATGTAGTCAAACGAGGATAGAAGATTGTAAAATTCTATTGCTCTTTCTTCTCTATTTTCTTCTTCAATGGCTAAGCCCATTGCTACTCTCATAAAAAATATTTGAGGAAGCTCGAATCTTACTTCATCTTTATGTATGAAATATCTATCGTAGAGAGTTTGAAGACCTAAATAAGAAAACATTAGGTCTCTTTCGGGCTTAAGATTATTTCCAAGTTTTTTTAAGTCCATCTTTCCTAATTCAGGATTAACCAACTCTAATTCAATTGCTCTTTTTATAAACACATCTAACGCTTGAGGATAAAGGTTTTCCATTTCTTTCTGTGTTGCATTTGGGGCTAAATTTAAAAAAGACAAGGCTTCTGTTCTTAAGCTGTCTAATAAAATTCTTGAGGTTGCATATGTATAGTTTGGTTCAGCCTCTACAAGGGATCTTGCAGAAAGAATCATCGCTTCTTTTATCTCGTCTTCCGATGCCCCTTCATAAAGGTTTTTATTTGCTTCTTGTATTATCGTCTCTGGATTAGTGCCGCTCAGGCCTTCACAGGCTTCCTTCGCTATCGTTTCCGTCCTTTCTGATGGGCTCAATACAGTCATTTCTTGGGCAGAAGTGTTTTCTTCCTGTCTTATTTTTGTTCTCTCGGCTCTATAGACAACATAGGCTCTTGCAACCTTTAATTCCTCTGATCGCATGAGGGCTAACTCTACCTGATCCTGAATCTCCTCTATGTGAATTGTTCCGCCAGAGGGCATTCTTGATGAAAAAGTATCGTGGACACTTTTTGCAAGAGAATTTACTTTCTGTTGAACACTGGATGACGCCGCAGCTGCGCTAGTATGAACGGCTAGAAAAGCTTTTGTAATTGCTACTTCAATTTTTGATATATCGAAATTAACTACTGAGCCGTTTCTTTTAATAACTCTAAGAATTCCTGGCTCTATAGCAGAAGAAGGTCTTTCGCTTGATATATTTATTTTATTCTTTTCGTTTTCTCTCTCAGTAATGTCCATATTTGTCAGGTTAGTTACTTTTCTTGTAACTCAATATATAGTGGGGCAAAAACTTAATTACACAAGATACTGTGTTTTTATGAGAAAAGCAATAGAATAATTTATGAAATTTAAGTGGATTAAGTGTGGATAACTATATATAAATATAAAGCATGAAAAAATATTTTCTCTCTATCGATCAAGGCACAACTAGTACTAGAACAGTGCTTTACGATTCTAAATTTAAATATTTAGACCAGAAACAAATTGAAATTACGCAATTTTATCCGAAATCTGGTTACGTAGAACACGATGCAGAAGAAATATGGGATAAAACGTATAAAACATTGCGTCAACTTTTAAGAAAATATGATTTGAAATCAAATCAAATAATTTCAATTGGCATAACCAATCAAAGGGAGACAATATTAGGATGGGATAAAAGTTCAGGAAAGCCCATAGGAAAAGCCATTGTTTGGCAGGATAGAAGAACTAGTAAATTTTGTGAAATATTAAAAAATGAGGGCTTAGAGCCAGAAATTAATGAAAAAACAGGACTTTTACTGGACCCCTATTTTTCTGCTTCTAAACTGAGATGGATTAAGGATAAGTCAAAATCAATATTCAAAAGATCTACTACACTTTTCGGGACCATAGATAGTTTTTTGTTATGGAAATTGACAGAAGGAAGGGTTTTTGCAACAGATATAACTAATGCTGCGAGAACATCACTTTTTAATATATCTAATCTTAAGTGGGACGATGATTTAATAAAAATTTTTGGGCTTGAAGGAATAAAATTACCAGATATAAAAAATAATGCAGATGATTACGGCACCACGTCTTTATTTGGTGGAGAAATTAAAATTTCTGGTATGGCTGGTGATCAGCAGGCAGCTCTTTTCGGACAAGCTTGTTTTGATACAGGTGAGGTTAAAAGTACCTATGGCACAGGTTGTTTTTTAATTTTAAATACAGGAACTAAAATCTTGAGGTCAAATAATAAATTACTTTCCACTGTGGGTTATAAAATAGGTGGAGACGTTACTTATGCATTAGAAGGAAGCATTTTCGTTGCTGGTTCGTTAATTCAGTGGTTAAGAGACAAAATGAAATTTTTTTCTAATGCTCTAGAAACAGAAAAACTTGCAAAATCAGCAAATAAGAACTCTGAAGTTGTCATAATTCCATCTTTTACAGGACTTGGCGCTCCACATTGGAAGCCTGATTTGAGGGGAGCAATCCATGGCCTTTCTCTAGAAACATCGAAAGAGGACATAATTTTAGCTGCTTTAGAAGCTATATGCTTTCAGACGAAAGATCTAGTCACCGCGCTTAAAAATGATGGTGCAAAAATAAAATCAATTAAAATAGACGGAGGAATGGCGACCAATAATTTTTTTGGACAAACTTTGTCCAATATTTTATCTATGAAAGTTTTTAAGCCTAAAAATATCGAAAGCACTTCATTGGGTGCTGCTTATTTAGCCGGAATTGGATCAAATTACATAAATTTAAGCGAACTCAAAGATGTTTGGAAGATTGATAAATTATTTGAACCTAAAAAATCCTACGAAAAGAAATATTTAAAATATTTAGACAGTATCGAATCTTTAAGTTAAAAGCAGTGTTTCTAGTAAAGCCTGTTGAACATGTAGTCTATTCTCTGCCTGAATCCAAACCTTACTAGATTCATGATCTAACATGTCTATAGATATCTCTTCTCCTCTGTGAGCTGGTAAACAATGAAGAAAAATTGCACTGTTATCAGCCAATTCCATAGAGGCTTGATCAACAGTGTAACCTTTGAATAAATTAGTTTTTTCTAATGATTGATTTTCAGAGTGCATTGAAGTCCAAACATCAGTAGTTACTATTTTTGCATCTTTTAATGCATCTTTTTTTGTTTCAGTTAAGACAACGTTATTTTTTTTAGAATTCATTATTTCTGGATTAGGTTCAAAGCCTTTAGGGCAATATATATTCAGATCAAAATTAAATATTTCTGCTGCTTCTATATAGGAATTGCATACATTGTTGCTATCTCCAATCCAAGCAACCTTAGATATCTCTAAGTCTCCATTACATTCTTTGAATGTCATGAGATCAGCCAAAATTTGGCAAGGATGGTATAAATTGCTCAAGCCATTTATGACTGGAATTGAAGAGTTTTGACTATATATGTCTAATAGTTCATGGTTTGCGGTTCTAATTACTACAGCGTCTAACATTGAAGATAAAACACGAGCGGTATCTGAAATAGGTTCGCCTCTTGAGATTTGAAGGTCAGAACTCGACAAAAAGATAGAGTTTCCTCCGAGTGATTGAACCCCAATTTCAAAAGAAACCCTCGTTCTAGTTGAAGGCTTTTCAAAAATTAAGCCCAAAGATTTATTTTCTAAAGTTTTCGGTAAATTTTTCAAAGATTTCAATTCCAGCCCTCGTTCAATAATTGAATGAAGGAATTCTTTGGAAAAATCTTTAAAATTTAAAAAATGTTTTGGTGACATAGTATATGCGTTATAGAATTGATTTTTTTAAAATCAAATTAGTATGAATTTTAAAGTAAAAACTTACAATGCCATAGCAGAAACAGGACTTTCTCTTCTGAAAGATTCAGATTTTGAAATTTCTGAAAATCTTGAAGCTCCTGATGCTTTGATTTTGAGAAGTTATAAATTGACCAACAACGACATTGAAAGTTCAATCAAAGCAATTGCAAGAGCGGGCGCAGGTGTTAACAACGTTCCAGTCGATTACTGCTCTGATCAGGGTATAGTCGTTTTCAATACACCAGGCGCGAATGCAAATGCAGTCAAAGAGATTGTACTGGCGGGGTTACTTTTATCATCAAGAGGAATTTATAGTGGAGCAAATTACATAAATGACATTCAAGGAGTTGATCAAGGCGATCTGAAAGGTCATATTGAGCAAGGAAAGAAAAGTTTTAAAGGGCGTGAATTAAAAGATGGAGTTTTAGGTGTAATAGGTATGGGGGCTATTGGCTCTAAAGTTGCAGATATGGGTGTTATGTTAGGTATGGAGGTTATAGGGTATGATCCAGCAATATCCGTTGAAGCCGCTTGGAAGTTGCCAAATATGGTTTCTAGAAGAGATAATCTAGCGGATGTATTCAAAGAATCAGATTACTTAACTTTACACATTCCCGCTATTGAAGAAACAAAAAATCTTGTAAATAAAGATCTTTTACAAAACGCAAAAGAAGGGCTTAAATTGATCAATTTCGCAAGAGATGAGATTGTCAATTCACAAGATGTAATTGATGCATTGACATCCGGTAAGTTAGGAGGTTATGTGACTGATTTTGCTGATTTAGATCTTATAGAAAGAGCGAAAACTATGGGCGACGTCATCATATTGCCTCATATTGGCGCCAGCACTAGACAAGCAGAAGAAAATTGTTCGATTATGGCAGCAGAACAACTGAAAGATTTTCTAGAGAACGGAAATATAACTAATTCCGTAAATTTTCCTGATTTAATTGAGCCCAGAAAGTCAAAATTTAGAATCACCCTATCAAATAATAATATTGCTGGAATGATTGGTCAGATAACAACAATTCTAGCTGAGAATAACCTTAACATTTTAAATATGATCAATAAAAGTAAGGGTGAAATTGCTTACAACGTAATTGATACGGACTCTGAGCCCTCAAATGCTGTTGAAGAAGGTCTCAAGAAATTAGAAGGCGTAATTAATGTCAGAGTAATTAAAGATGAATAAACCGGTAGCCATTATAACAGGCGCAAGTAGGGGGGTAGGAAAAGCTGTAGCTATAATGCTTGCAGAAAAGGGCTGGAATCTTACTTTGACATGTTCTAACTCTTTAAAAGAGGCAGAAGAAGTTGCAAAAGAATGTAACGATCTTGGTGCAGAAACACTAGTTTTAGTCTCTGATGTTTCCGATGACTTAAAATGTCGTGAAACTGTAGATAGGACAATTGAAAAATGGAATAAATTAGATACTTTGATAAATAACGCAGGTAGAACAGTATTTAATGCACATGAAAATATGTCTGGACTAACCACAGAAGATTTTGTTGAAATTTATAAAACAAATACAGTTGGACCATATATGATGATTAAGGAATCTGAGAAATATTTAAGAAAAAGTCCAATTGCGTCTGTTGTAAATATTGCGTCCATTGCCGGAGTTATCGGTGTGGGAAGCTCCATAGCTTACGTGGCTTCAAAAGGGGCGCTTGTCATGATGACTAAATCTCTAGCTAAAGCTTTGGGCCCCATCCGAATCAATGCGATTTGTCCAGGTTTCATTGAAGGAGAGTGGTTAAAGTCAGGATTGGGTGATGAGGCGTATGAGGCTACAAAAAGTTTTATTGAATCTAGTACTCCTTTGAGTATGGTTTGCAATCCTGAGAAAGTAGCTAAAGGAGTCTTCTTTTTTGTCGAGGATGCTATTGCAACCACAGGTGAAACATTAATTTTAGATGGTGGATTCCATTTAAAGTGATTTTTTCATAGTTCGATCTAAGTTATCAGAAACTTTTAAATACTTTAAAAAAAATCAATTAATTTTTTTTATTTTTTAGATTTTTAATTGATAAAAAAATATTCTTTTAGATAAAAACTTAACTATTACTTAAAAAGTTACACACATATAAACAGAAATTATCGCTTAACCAAAAAAAATAAACTTAAAGTGCACTTTTTTAGAACATAAAGTACTTTTTTATTTAAGATATTGATTTCATTGAACTTTTTAAGTTGATCAATTTTTGTACAATTTAAAAAAAACCTTTTCACATTAAGGCTTTAGAACATTTGAGCCATTTTATCCAAAGAGTTATCCACAGTTTCTGTGGATAAAAAAATTGGGTTTGTTAGCATTAGATTATGCTACAAGATCTTCCAAAAAATTGGTTAGGTTTTTTAAAAAATCATGACTTGAAAAAGCAACTGCTATCAATAGAAGCAAGATTGGAGGAAGAAATTAAATTAGGGAAAATAATTTTTCCTAAAAGAGAAAACATTTTTAGATCTTTACAACTTGTTCAGCCTTATGAAGTTAAGGTTGTTATTCTTGGCCAGGATCCTTACCACAACTTTAATCAAGCTGACGGTTTAGCTTTCTCTGTTAGTAACTTCCAATCTCTTCCACCATCTTTAAGAAATATTTTCATTGAAATTGAAAATGATTTAAATATCAAGATAGAAAAAAAGGGGGATTTAGAGAATATAGCGAAACAAGGAGTGTTGCTTTTAAATTCTATTCTTACTGTAGAAAAAAATAATCCAGGATCGCACAAAAATATAGGTTGGGAAAAATTAACAGACATAATAATTAGCTCTTTGAGTTTGATGGGAAATATTGTTTTTATTCTTTGGGGAAATTTTGCAAAGAAAAAATCAAATCTTATTGATAACAATATTAATTTAGTAATAAATTCCTCCCATCCTTCTCCTTTTTCTGCCCATAAAGGTTTTTTTGGGTCAAAACCTTTTAGTAAATGTAATGATTATTTAATTAGCAAAGGCAAGGAGCCTATTAAATGGAATTTAAAATAATTTTAGCCTTTTGAAGTTTATTTTTTCGCCCGAGTCTTTATAAATATCTTTTAAATTACTTTTATTTTTAAGAAAAATTAAACTATTTGTTTCAAATTTTGAGGCAATCTTACCCAAAACTTTATTTTCTTGGTCATAAAGGCTAGAACCTTCTTCCATAGAGTTTAAGTCCGAGGAATAAATAAGAAGGAGACCAGTTTTTAGTTTAGCCCTGTAGTGCATTCTAGCCACAACTTCTTGACCTGTGAAACATCCTTTTTCAAAATTAATAACATCAAGGTTTTGATATCCAAGGTCGTGAGGTGTAAATAATTCGGAAGTGAGAGAATTGATTTCACAGAGACCATTATTAATACAGTTAGATTTCCATTTGGCAAAATCTACAATTTCGGCATTTTTTGACACTTCATCGATAATGAACATTTCAGATTTAAAAAAAACTTTGTATTTTTTTAATGTGTCAAAGGTTTTATCAATTATTGATCTGTCTAAAATGAGGTCAAAACTTTCTTCGCTTTGTTTTTTTAGCCATATAAGAGAAATGATCTGTCCTCTTAAATTACAAATCACATTTTTTTGCAAAATGTCTTTATTTGCTAAATTTAAATCATTAGATAATTGTCCTTGAAGAAACTCTAGAGAGTCTATTCCTTCTACTCTTATGATTTTGTGACTTGAAGATAACTCCATACTCTTATATTTTATCAATAATAGTAAATTTAACCTATGAATGACTTAATTGAAGAAGCTAGATTCAGAAGCAGAAGAGGGCTAAATGAGTTAGATTTAGTGCTAGAGCCATTTTCGAAAAATAACCTACATAAATTAAACTCAAAGGAGTTAGAGTCTTATCTCGAGATACTTTCATGGGAAGATAACGATTTAGCTGATGCAATACTTTATGGCAAAGTCTGTGAAGATAAAGAATTACAAAATGTAATTACAAAAATAATTGATTTTTTTAGTGAAATTTAGCTGAACTTATGCACAATGCACATGTCAAATGAAAAGGGACAGAGATGAACTCAGAAAAAAGCCTTATAAACTTGGTCAAAAAGGGCGACAAAAAGGCCTACGAAGTACTTGTTTTGCAATATCAAGACAGGCTTGTTTTCTCTGTTTACAAATTTCTTAAGGATTATGAACTTGCACAAGACATAGCCCAAGAGGCTTTTGTAAAAGCTTTTAAAAATATTGAAAAATTTCGCGGTGATAGCTCCTTCTATACTTGGATTTATAGAATTGCTATAAACACTGCAAAGAACTTTTTATCTTCTAAATCTAGAAAATCTGAAATTTACGATGATGAGATTATGGAGTTAAAACTGTCTGAATCAGCAGTAACTTCAGAAAATCCTGAAAATATTTTAGAAGCTGAAGAGTTACGATCTTTAATGATGGACGCCATACAAGACCTTCCTGATGATATTAGAACAACTTTAAGCTTAAGAGAATTTGATGGTTTAAGCTATGAAGAAATAGCGGAAGTTCAGAATTGTCCTATTGGAACAGTTAGATCTAGAATTCATAAAGGTCGTGAAATTTTAGATAAAACTTTTTCTAAATATAATATGTCTAATTTGGAGACAAATTTAATATGAGTAAATTATTTGAACAAAAATTATCCCTACTAATGGATGGGGAGATAACTCCTTTTGAAACTAAGAGGTTAGTAGATGAAATTCATTCAAACTCGCATTTAAGGAGCCTCTGGCTCAGAATGAATAAGCATAAAGCTGCCATGCATGGCGAATTATTAGATCAAAATCTAGACCTCTCCAAAAAAATAATATCTCAAATTAACAAATCTACACAAAATACAAAAACTTTAAAAACATGGCCTAAGTTTAACTTTTTATCTCCGACTTATATGAAGGCGTGTTGTTATCTGATTGGTTTTTTCTTTATCTTATCTCTGCCCCTCCTAAATCTGCCGTCTCCTTCATCTACAGTCTCTTCAAAACAAAATCTCCTTTCCCTAAACAATGAAGCTTTATTGCTAGATTTAGGTGCAAATTTTAACGGTAACTTAAAAGACTACAGAATTACATCGTCTTCAAGTATGGAAGCAAACTATTTTATTCCCGGAGATGAAAAATCTGTGAGATTAAAAGTCTTTTTTGATCGTATTCCAGAACAAGAATGGCTTGGGACGATAAACAACGGAGTCACAGTTCATACCAAATCAGGCTCTACTCCACTAATCCTCAACCTCTCTAGCGAAAATCTCCCAAATCAAAGACTCATTAAAATATCAAACACTTTCTTGGAAAAAAATAAATAATGCGAAAAGTCCGTTTTTTTCTTTTCATCTGTATATTAATTATCCCAAACTTAAGTTTCTCAGATGATAAATTCTTGCCTAATATAGCTGAGCTAGTTGAGGACACTTCAGCGGCTGTTGTAAACGTAAGCGTCACTAAAACCGTTAAAACTCAGTCAAGACAAAGCCCTTTTCCAGGGTCTCCAAGAGGTTTTCCTTTTGATGATTTCTTTAACTTTCCTTTTGAAGAACCTAAACAACAAAGAGAAAGAAAAATAAGTTCAGGCGGCTCAGGCTTCATAATATCTAAAGATGGCTATATTCTCACTAACCATCATGTTGTTGCAGATGCTTCAGAAATAGTCATTAGTCTCAATGATAGAAGAGAATTTAAAGCAAATTTAATAGGTAGCGATGAAAAATCTGATGTTGCCCTTCTTAAAATTAATACCAATGAAGCCTTGCCTTATTTATCACTTGGCAATTCCGATGAAATCAGAGTGGGCGACTGGGTTGTAGCAATAGGTTCTCCATATCGTTTGAATTTCTCGGTCACTGCTGGAATCGTAAGCGCGAAGTCTAGAAGCATTCCGGATCAAGGAACTTCTTATATACCTTTTATACAATCAGATGTTGCAATAAATCCAGGTAATTCAGGCGGTCCATTATTTAACCTCAAAGGCGAAGTTATAGGGATTAACGCAATGATTTATTCAAGCGGCGGAGGTTACATGGGAATTTCCTTCACAATTCCAATTAATTACGCTTCAGAAATTATAGATCAATTAAAAAATAATGGCGTAGTGTCAAGAGGCTGGTTAGGTGTTAGCGTTCAAGAGGTTACTAAAGATTTAGCTGATTCTTTTAAATTAGGCAATCCACGTGGAGCATTGATTGGAAATGTACTAAAAAATAGCCCTGCAGAAAGAGCTGGTTTAAAAAATGGAGACGTTATTTTAAGTTTTAACAAACAAAAAATTATTTATTCAGGTGATTTACCTTTAATTGTTGGAAGGATTAAACCAGACACTACAGTTGATGCGGTAATTTTTAGATCAGGTATAGAAAAAAAGATGAGAGTTAAAGTAGGGGTTCTTGAAGAAATTACAACAGAAAATATTATCCCTGCTGTAGAAGATAAGATTGACGATTTATTGGGTCTGAAATTGGTACCAGTTAAGGAGTTATCAAGTGAGAAAGTTGAACAATTAAAAGTTGAATCAGGCGTTTTCGTCGAAGAGGTTAAAGATGGACCTGCAAAAGACGCTGGAATCAAGGTTGGAGATGTTATAACTACAATGGCCTTCAAAGAGGTTTCAAATTTAGAAGATTACAATTCAATTCTCTCTGAATTAAGTACAGAAGATAATTTGGCTGTCAGAATTGTTAGAAATGGTAATGGTTCTTTTATTACTATAAAACTAAAAAAATAAGCGATAATCCTTAAATGGAGGATAACTCTTTAGATAAAACTAGGAATTTTTCCATAATCGCTCACATCGATCATGGTAAATCTACTTTGGCCGACAGAATCATTGAGTTATGTGGCGGCTTGTCTAATAGAGAAATGCAAAGTCAAGTCTTGGATTCTTTGGAAATAGAAAGAGAGCGAGGTATAACTGTTAAAGCTCAATCCGTTGCACTTAAATTCAAAAAAAATGGTTCAAACTATAATTTAAATTTAATAGATACTCCTGGACATGTAGATTTTGCTTACGAAGTATCTCGTTCCTTAGCCGCATGTGACGGAGCTATTTTGTTAATCGATGCCTCACAAGGAGTAGAAGCTCAAACTTTATCGACCTGTTATAATGCTATAGAGCAAGGATTAACCATTTTGCCTGTTTTAAATAAGATTGATCTTCCTCAATCTGATCCAGATAGAGTAAAAAAGGAGATAGAAGAAATAATAGGGATTGACGCTAGTAATGCTCCTTGTATTAGTGCAAAAAACGGGGATGGCGTTGAAGAGTTATTAAATATAATTATTGATGAAATTCCTTCGCCAGAAGGAGAAATTAATTCAGCCTTAGAAGCGCTAATTATTGATTCTTGGTTTGATCAATACCTTGGCGTAGTTTCCTTAGTGAAAGTAATGAATGGGAAAATTATTCAAGGCGAAAAAATAAAATTTAATTCATCTGGAAATGTTCACTTGGCAGAAAAAATAGGTTTTTTTACTCCAAAGCGACAAGAAAAAAATCAATTAAGTGTTGGAGAGGTTGGATTTGTTTGTGCCGGTGTAAGAGACATAAGAGGTGCACCAGTTGGAGATACCCTAACCCATCAAAGTCACAACGCAGCACTTCCAGGTTTTAAACCAATAAAGCCTCAAGTTTTTGCTGCTTTATACCCCCTAGATTCTTCAGAATTTGAACTTTTTAGAGAATCTTTGGAAAGATTGTCATTAAATGATGCTGCTTTGAGTTATCTACCTGAACAGTCTTCAGCACTAGGTTCTGGATTCAGATGCGGTTTTTTAGGAACGCTTCACATGGAAATAGTAATTGAGCGTTTAGAAGTAGAGCACGGTATTGAATTGCTCGCAACTGCACCTACAGTTGCATATCAGATTATCGATTCGTCAAATAACCTTTTGGAAATAGAAAATCCGAGTAAATATCCAGAACCAAATCACATAAACGAAGTTAAAGAGCCTATAGCAAAAGCGACGATGCTTGTTCCTGAAAAATTTATTGGAAATGTAATATCTTTATGTGAAGAAAAAAGAGGTATTCAAAAATCCTTAAGATACGTAGGAGGTCAAATAGAACTAATTTATGAAATGCCAATGAACGAAATTGTCTTAGATTTTTTTGATAGATTGAAGTCTTGTAGCAAAGGGTATGCCTCTTTAGATTACGACTTTTTAAGATTTCAAAATAGCGATATGGTTAAAGTCGATATTTTGCTAAATGGTGAAAAAGTTGATGCATTAAATTTTATGGTTCATCGATCAAAGGCAGATCAAAAGGGAAGAGAATTAGCAAAATCTCTCAGAGAAGTAATACCAAGACAGATGTATGACATAGCCATCCAAGCAGCAATAGGAGGAAAAATTTTGGCTAGAGAAACTGTGAAAGCGTTTCGTAAAGACGTAACAGCGAAATTATATGGAGGTGATGTTACTCGAAAAATGAAACTTTTAGAAAAGCAAAAGAAGGGTAAGAAAAAAATGAGACAAATTGGAAAAGTTGAAGTCCCTCAAGAAGCTTTTCTATCAATCTTAAAAGTGTCAAAGTGAATTTTCATTTTATTTTTTACCTTGTCTTGATATTTTCAGTGATTTTAATAAGTTTCTGGATTTACTCAGAAAAGAAACTGAATGGAAAATTTAATAAATCTATAAATTATTTTTCATTTCCTCTTGCAATACTCGGGCTGTATTGCGTTTTTAGATTGAATTTAGATTTTGGATATATTCTGGTTGGATTGACCCTAATTTCACTTTTTCTTTGGGTCTTAGGGAGAATACTTTACTTGGAAAAATTAATTAAGGAATCCAGATCTTTCTTTTTAATTCTTACAGTGATTACAGTTTTTAGATCTTTTGTGTTTGAGCCATTTCAAATTCCTTCAGAGTCAATGATTCCTGGATTAGAAGTTGGAGATTTTGTTTTAGTTAATAAATTTGAATATGGTTTAAAAAATCCTATAGGTAATAAAACGCTTATTTTAAATAATACTCCAGAAAGAGGAGATGTTATTGTTTTTACTCCTCCGCATACATCTTGTTCATCAAAGATAGAAGATGCTTATCCCGAAGGCAGTCTAAATCTAACCTTGCCGGATCAGTTTATTAGATGGAACAGTTTAAATAAAAATTGCTCAACTTTTGGTTTGAAATATGTAAAAAGGGTTATTGCGGTGCCAGGAGACACTTTAGAATTAAAAGGGAAAGAATTTTTTATTAATGGAAAGAAGATAGAGAAGAAATTGATTGAATCAAATTTAAATCAATCTATCTATACAGAAACACAAAACTTGAAAGAATATTTTGTAGGCAATTCGAATTTAAGAGAATTAAAATTTTACCAGTCGTGGGTTATTCCGGAAGGGTATTTTTTTGTTGTAGGAGACAACAGAGATAACAGTTTAGACAGCAGAAGTTGGGGCTTGGTTCCTGAGAAAAATGTAACTGGAAAAGCTCAATTGATTTGGTTGCATTGGCCTTCGTACGGATCTATTCCGAGCTTATCCAGAAACAAAATAATTAAATGAAGAAAAAATTAGCTAATTTAGAAAAAGATTTGGATTATACTTTCAAAGATAAGAATTTATTAATTAAAGCACTTACTCACACAAGCAGTTCCCAAGAAAATAACGAAGTCCTAGAGTTCTTAGGAGATTCAGTTTTGAATCTAATCGTCACAGAATTGTTACTTGAAAAATTTCCTAACGAGAATGAAGGGTTTCTTAGCTTGATGCGTTCGAAATTAGTTAGCAGAAAGATACTTAATAAGATAGCTAATGGTTTTAAATTGGAGGAATTTCTAATTTTAGGAGAGTCATTTAAAAACCAAAAAATTCCAGAAGATTTATTGGGAAATGCTCTGGAAGCAATTCTTGGGTCAATTTTTTTAGAAAAAGGATTGCAGCCTCTGAGAAAAATTTTTAAAAAAAATTTTAATAAAGAAATTTCATTACTTTCGAAATCTGACTTGAAAAATAGTAAGACTATTTTGCAAGAATATTGTCAAAAAAATAAGTTTAACTTACCAACATATAATCAAATAAAGAAAGATGAAAAATTAAATTCTTTTATTGTGATTTGTCGCTTAAATAAAGACCTACAAAGTCTAGGTCATGGAAAAAATTTAAAATGTGCTGAACAAGATGCAGCTGAAAAGTTAATTAAAGAAATAAAAATCATAAATGGATAAAAAATTTGGGTTCGTTTCTTTGACCGGAAGAACTAACGTAGGAAAGTCGACTCTTCTAAATGCTTTTTTCCAAAAAAAAATTGCGATAACTTCAAGGAAACCACAAACGACCAGAAATAGAATTTTAGGTATTTTCTCAAGAGGAAGTAATCAAATTGTTTTTCTTGACTCTCCAGGCGTTCATACTGGATATAAAAGAGCTCTAAATAAATATATGAATAAAACAGCCAAAGCGTGTTACGAGGAAGTCGATTTAGTAGTTTTTGTCGTAGACAGAGATAAGTGGCAAATTGAAGAGGATAATATTTTAAAAAATCTTAAAGAACTAAAGAAACCTGTATTATTAGTAATTAATAAAATTGACAGAATAAAAAATAATAACAACATTTTGCCAATTATAAATGAGCTTAGCTCTAAGCACTCTTTTGAAGCAATTATGCCCGTCTCAGCTTTAAAAAAAATGGAAGTCGATTCATTGCTTTCAAAAATAATTGAAACTATTCCATCTGGAGAATTCCATTACCCAATTGAAAATGAAAAAGAGTTTTCTAAATCTTTTTATATATCAGAAATAATTAGAGAAAAAGCAATCAACAGGTTAGGTGACGAATTACCTTACAGAATTAATGTAGAAGTGGAAAAGATTGACGAAGAAAAATCTATTCAACATATTCACTCAAACATTTACGTTGAGTCTTCAAGTCAAAAGGCTATTTTGTTAGGAAAGAATGGAACAATGATTAAATCAATTGGAATATCTTCAAGAAAAGAGCTGGAAAGAGAACTTGAATCAAAGGTAAATTTGCAGTTGAGAATAAGAGTTAAAAAAAATTGGACTAACGACGTCAATCTTTTGTCTAAATATGGGTACGAATAAATATTGTAATTTTTGGCAGTTTGTACTAGAATTGCACAGTAATCGTTCATCTTTTGCACTATTTAAATGCATGAGACGGAAGTAGGAAGATAGGAAAACCTCTTTCTTCCAATGGGAGGAAAGGTTAGCAAGTACCGAATGCGGGAACGAGACCGAATATCTAACGAAGGAACGCGTTGAGAAGGGTGTACGTCGGGAGACGTATGTACGAAATCGATACGAAAACTGGAGGCACGATATGGCTACTTACTATAGAGGCGTTAAAGTAAACTCTGATAACTCTAATTCTGAAGGAAGCACTTCAAAGGGTGGAATTTACAGAGGCATTAAACACGACGCATTACAAAACAATAAGTCAGCTAAAAATCCTGGGATTTATCGCGGGACTAAAACAGCTGCATGACTTTGTTTTAAGTTAAAAATTAGGGAGGCTTAACAGCCTCCCTTTTTTTTTGATAAATTAATCAGAAAAAATTGAAACATTCAAGGTTCTCATCTAAGGCTATACTTTTACATTCAGCTAATTTTAAAGAAACTAGTTTAATTGGAACTTTTTTTACAGATACATACGGTCTAATTAAATTAGTCGTAAAGGGAGCAAAAGCAAAAAAAAGTAGATTTTCAAACATAAAAGTTCCTGGAGCTGTTTTTGAAATAGAATTTGGCGGAAGAGGAGAATTAAAAAATCTTTATACATCTGAAATTATCGACTCTGTAGTTATAGATGAATCTAATTTAAAAATTCATCTTTACTTGCATGAAATAATAATTAGAACCTTAGAATTGGAAGCGCCAGTAAAACCAATTTTTGAAAGTCTATTAACTATACTCAAAGAAATAGAAAAGATAAGTGATGCATCTCAAAAGGAGATTAAATTGAGACAATTTGAATTTCAATTGATTTCAGAGTTGGGTTACGAGTTTAGTCTATTAAATGATTGCAATGGAAAAATGATTAAAAAAGATTCTTTTTACGAATTTATTCCAAATCAAGGCTTAAGAGAAACCAAAGAAACTAGTGAAATTAGTCGTTTGAACGTTTCTAAGGGAAGTTCAATCTTAAAATTTAGTGAGGGAGCTTTTGAAAATGATCAGTCAAAAAAATTTATTAAATATATAATGAGATCTTCGTTGGATACAATATCGACAAAACCTTTAAATTCTTCAAGATTTTTTAGATTAAAAAAAGATGCAAATTAAAAATGGAATAGACCTGATAGAAATAAGCAGGATAAAAAAATCTTATGATACTTTTGGAGATAGATTACTTAATAGAATTTATGACAAATCAGAAATAAATGTTTTTTTAAAAAAAAGTTTAGTTGCTAAAGCTCCATTCCTTGCTAAGAACTTTGCAGCTAAGGAGGCAGTATCAAAAGTTTTAGGCACTGGTTTTACAAAAGGAATAAGGCCTAAAGATATTGTTATCAAAAGAAAGTATGGTGGCCCAGAAGTTGAGTTAAAAGGTAAAGCTGCAACATTTGCAAAAGAAATTGGTTTAAAACATATCAGTCTCAGTTTGACCGATACGAATTACAACGCTGCTGCGGTGGCAACAGGAATTTTTGAAGCGTGAAGTTAATATTACTAGGACCGCCTGGTGCGGGAAAAGGAACTCAAGCCGAGTTAATCTCAAAAAAATTAAACATTCCTCATATTTCAACTGGCGATATTCTTAGAGAATCTATAAGGAATAATACTTCGCTTGGCGAGCAAGCAAAAAAAATTATGGATCAAGGTAATTTGGTATCTGATGAGATAATTCTCGGCATTATAAAGGAGAGAGTGTCTTTGAGAGATTGTAAAGATGGGTTTTTATTTGACGGATTCCCAAGGACTATTGGACAAGCCGATGGTTTAAAAAAATTAAATATTGATATTAATTTAGTTATCGAAATCAGTCTTCCTGAAGAAACTATCATTTCAAGAATGTCAGGAAGACGTATACATCCTCCTTCTGGAAGAAGTTATCACATAAAATTTAACCCTCCAAAGATTGATGGGAAAGACGACGAAACCGGTCAGGATTTAATACAAAGAGATGATGACAAGCCTGAAACTGTTCTTGCAAGATTAGAAGTTTATAAAAAACAAACTGACCCTTTAATCGACTATTATCTAAATCTTCAAAAAAATTCAGATCTCAAGTTTATTAAAATCAATGGAGCCAACTCACCCCAAGAAGTGAGTGAAGAAATCTTTAGAAGCTTTGAGTAAATTTAAAAATATTTTAGCGATTGAAACTTCCGGACTTTATTGTTCAGTAGCTTTAAAATCAAATGGATTGATAACGCAAAAGGCGACTAAAGAAGCAAATAAACATGGGCAAGTAATATTAGATTTTATAGAAGATTTGTTAACTAAATCTAATGTTAATAAAGCGGATATAGATTTAATTGCTGTGAGTAATGGTCCAGGATCATTTACAGGATTAAGAATAGGTTGTTCAGTTGCTCAAGGTCTAGCTTTTGCTAACAATATTCCACTCTTACCAATCTCAAGTTTAGCGAATTTAGCCTTTCAAGCTAATTGCGAATTTAAAAAAAGTAATATTTTTGTAATAACAAACGCACACATGAAAGAACTTTATATTGGCCACTATGAATTTTATAAAGATCAAATCAAAATACTAAAAAAAGAAAGCTTGATTAATCTTGAAGAACTTTCTGACCACATAGATGAAAATTCTAAAGAGACAATTTATGTAGGCGATGGGGTTGGCTTTTTAAGTAAAATTTCAAAAACAAATATATATGAAAATTTATATTCTCAAGCCAACAATATGTTCGGATTAATTAAAATTGCTTTAATAGATAAAAATTTTTATCTAGCTGAAGAGTTATCTCCAAATTACCTATCGGGCGAAGATCATTGGCAAAAAAGTTAATTTGATGGATATTTTAAGTATTTTTATTCTATCCTTGCTTCAAGGATTTACTGAATTTTTACCTGTATCTAGCTCAGCTCATTTAATTCTTTTCTCAGAGCTTTTTGGGAACTCTAATCAGGATATTACTGTTGATGTTTTTGCTCACTTTGGAACCTTGCTAGCAGTAATTTGGTATTTTAGAGAGGAACTTAAAAGAGTTATTAAAACCTATAAATTTTACGAAATAAATAATCTTGGTAATTGTTTGATATTCAGTACCTTGCCGATATTATTTGTTGGATTTATCTCTAGAGACTTCATTGAAGCTAGTCTCAGAACCCAAAATGTAATTATTTTTTCGATGATATTTTTTGGAGTTCTTTTACTAATTTTTGAATACTTTAAAGGAAAAAAGACTTTGAATGACCTCAATTGGAAAGATTCAATTATCATTGGATTTTTTCAAGTACTTGCTCTAATACCAGGTGCTTCAAGATCAGCGGTAGTAATCATGGGCGCTATGTATTTAGGCTATCGAGCTAGAGACGCTCTTAAAGTAAGCTTTTTACTTGCGGTCCCAACTTTAGCAATGATTTTTCTTGGAGAAAATATCATTTTGGGATTTAGATACAATATTAATTTTTTTGAGCTAATATCTGTAACTTTCTTTTCTTTTTTGACTGCTTTATTAACCATTCATTTTTTTCTTAATTTGATTGATAGAATAGGGCTAATGCCATTTGTGATTTATAGATTTATCTTGGCAGGTATATTATTTTTTATTTAAAAAAGTTCTAAGACTCTGATTAGTGAGATTAAGATAAATTTTGTAAATAGAAGAAATAATTTTCAAGGGGATTGGCAAAGAAGTTTCTTTTAGAAAGTTTTTATTTTTTTTAAGTTCCTCGAACCATTTGTAAAGATTGGGATAATTTTTCTTGAAAGAAAACCCTACGGTCTCAAGTCTTCTCAGATAAACAAACCAGGCAATATCAACAATGGTTATATGTTCTGATATTATAAATTTGTTCTCTGATAATTTTTTATCAATTTTAGTAAGTTTTTTTTTGAATACATTAATTGAATTAAGAACAGATTCTTCAGTAACTCCATTGTTTTCTATAAAATTTTTATGATATTCAAGTTGCATATTTTTTTCTTTATCTTCTAAACCTTCAACAAAATTCGAAGCGCTTTCAAAATTCTTTATGTCTTTGTCTTTTTTCTTCATTAAGAAAGTAGGAGCTACAAATTTCATTGTGAGATTTCTCAAGTCAAAATGAATTTCATTTTCTTCTTCGAGAAATTCTTTAATCTTTTCATTTAAATTTTCGGGCCATAAGAAATTCGATTGAAACTTTTTATCCAAATGTTGAATTATGTCATTACTTTCTATGTAAACTTCTCCATTGTCTACAAGGACCGGCACAACACCCCTTGGATTAATACCTAAAAACCATTTAGTAAAATTGTCACCTTTGACTAAGTCTATGTGATAACTTTTCCAATCTATTTTTTTTTCATTTAAAAAAATTCTTAACTTTTGAGAACAACTGGACCCTTGAAAATGAAGGATATTTATTCCATGCCAATTTTTTACTTCATCAGTTGTTACATCAGTTTCTAAAAGTTTAACCATAATTAATGTTTGTAAAGAATATATTAATATAGATAATCATGAAATCTATTCAAGAACCTTTTGTGTCTTATCTCTCTGAAAAATCTAGAAAAAAAGCTGAAACTTTTTCTAAGAAGCATGGCTTGTTCTTGCAATCTCCCAGGGAGGTAAGAAAATTTCATAACGATAAACTCATAATTTGGATAGGTCAGGAAGATACATACTTGCAAGATCTTTCAATAAAGAATTCAAAACCGTTCAGTTTAAATTTTAGTAAGCATCAAAGCAGAAACAATAATAAAAATCTCCTACAAAGGTGTTTTTCTAAGTTCGATACTAGTTTTTCGGTCTACGATCTTACTGCTGGATTTTGTTTAGATTCTTTTTTGATAAGCGAGCTCGGATTTAAAGTTAAAGCTTACGAGAAAGAATCATGGCTTTGTGAATTTACAAAAGAAAAATTGAAAGATCAAAAAATATTCAACATAAAAATAAAAAATAAGAACTCTTTAGATGTTATGGGTGAAATTGAAAATAAATCTATTATTTATCTCGACCCTATGTTCGGCGTCGACAATAAAGCATTTGCAAAAAAAGAGATGCATTTTTTGAGAAAATCTCTTAATGATGATCCAGATAAGGTAATCAACGCTTCTTTAGAATCTAAAGCGTGCTTGATAGTTGTTAAAAGGCATAAAGTAGATAAATTTAAAATAAAAAATAATCCTTCATTTGAGCTTCAGGGGAAAGTTGTCAGTTTTCAAGTTTATGATAGAAGAGAAAAATTATAACCATCGTCTTGTTTTTGAAGAATAATCCTGCCAATCCTCCTTAAAAATTTTGGATAATTTGTTTTCTTCATGTTTTATCCAAGTAAAGTTAATTATTAAAAAGAAAACAGCTGCAACCATTAAAGAAGATAATGATTGGAGAGAAAGTGCTGTTCCTAATAGAATCAAAAGCATGCCTAAATAAGTTGGGTTTCTCGAAATTCTAAAAGGCCCATCCACTACTAACTTTATAGGTTCGCCATCAGGTATAAATGTAGTTTCCATTTTTGAAAGTTTTTTCAAGGAAATGTAAACCAATATGATTCCTAGCAAAACGACAAAAATTCCAAAAAAGATGCTTAAATTCAAGAGTACTGGATAAGTAAAATAAAGAACAGATTGAACGATTAGTGCAGATAATAAAATAACAGGTGGGTATGTAATTTTCATATTTAAATTATATAAAATTTTTTTAATCGGCTGGAAGACTTTCCAACCAAAGAGATGCAAGCATTCCCGCTACGTCCCTCTTATTTTCTGACCACGAAATTTCATCATTTGAATTAATCTTTAATAAATTAATCTCTTCAAGATCATCAAGAATTTTGCACATTCGTTCTTCCGCGTTGCTTAAGGAAAGGTCTATAAAGAAATCTTTTTTTATTTGAGGAAAAATTTCTATAAAGTCATTAATTAGATCATTTTTTTTAATTTTTTTTCTAGATTTATACATTACATAAGCCTGTAAAATTAAAAGATGTAAGATATTATTTTTATAAAACTCCATAAGGTTTTTTTCATTTTTACTTATTTCTAAAGTTTTGGGCATATCTGATTTATAAAATTTTAATTTTTTTATTTTTTCTATTATTTCGCTTGATGAGATATTCGGTAGTTTTATTAATTCTGAATATTTAGAAATTTCTATTACTTTCCTTAGAACATCGAGGCGAAAGACGAGTCTTTCTTTATCAATTTCTTTGTCAGAAATATCACAAATGCTTGCAGCAAACAAACCTGAAGAAGTCACCACGGTTGCCTTATTTATATTGGTCATGATTTTACTTCCAAGTAGGGGGGTGACTTCAAAAAGCCATGATTTTTTGTCAGTATCTTCACTTAAATCTATGGTATCTTTTTGCCAATTTGGTGCGTGCTTATCAAGAAAAGATTTTAGGTCTACAGGCTCTCCAAATTGAAGATATGCATTGCCTAAGTAACCTCTAAAATCACTTATAGTAGATAAAATTGAAGTTAAGTTTTCTTTTTTCTTTTTTTGTCCTTTAGCTTCTTTCAAATGTGATTTGCCTTCTAAAACTTTTTCATAGCTAATGGATATTGGTAAAAACTTTACATCTCTATCATCCATATCTTGAAAAGATTTGATAATCATAGAGATTATTCCCGGTCGCGGCGGAAGTAATCTACCAGTTCTTGTTCTTCCTCCTTCAGGAAAGAATTCTATTGAATACCCTCTTTGAAAAAGTTTTCTCAAATGTTCAAAAAAAACTTTAGAATACAATTTGTTCGGTCCAAATGATCTTCTCATAAAGAAAGCGCCCCCATTTCTTAGAATTCTTCCTAGAAAGGGCAGGTTAAGGTTTTTACCTGCAACAATTTGAGGGAGCATTAAATTATTTGTGTAGAGTTCATAAGATAAAGCGAGATAATCGATATGACTTCTATGCGAGGGTGTATAAATTAAAGAATTTCCAACTGCTAAATTATTGATTTTTTCTATGCCTATGATTTCAAGTCCATCATAACGATTGTTCCAAAACCAATTTAATGCCTTGTCATAAAGGTAAATAACAGGATAGGAAATATCCGAACAAATTTCCAAAGCATATTTATAAGCCTTTCTTTTTTGAATATTTTCTAACCTTGCAGATCCTTTTGACGTGACCTTTATTTCTTGTTTAACTGAAGATGAGTTAAGAATTGCATGTATGAGCGTTCTTTTATTGGAAATGTCTGGACCGATCTTCGCTTGTCTGTTTTTTCTAAACCTAGCTCTCAAAAGTCTATCTGTTTTTAAAACTAAATGATCAGAACTTCTCTTTTGAGTAAATATTTCTTCTGTTTCTAGGGGCTTATGAAAAAAAACACTTGTTTGCCTTCCATTGAAAATAACTTTTAGAAAGTTTCTTAAAAAAGACCCTGCTTCCCAAGAATCTCTGAAGATTAACTTTACCCAGTGATCTTGTCTGTCAGGTGCCTTGCCCCAAAAAACGTCCACAGGGATGATTATTTTGTCTTTACTTTTGGAGTCTCTAGCGAGCTCATGCAATTCTCTCGGGCTTCTTCTTCTTGGCTTTTGCCATGGAAAAAGTCTTTTAGCTCCTTTAAGTTGAAAGAAATTTTTTTTATTTCTTTTTGGTAGAGAAAAATTGTTTCGTTTAGCAGTTTTTATTAAAGCGTTCAGATCAAAGGAAGACCCTGTAGAAAGAGCGTATACAACTTTTCTAGACTGGACAAGGCGTTTCACTTCCTCTGTCTCGAACTCAGCATCAGGGTTTATTAGAAAATTCAGCATCTTCTTTAAAATTACCAATTGGTGGTATTATCCACAAAAATTTAGTCTATTTAACATTGAAATCCATGTAGTATATGAATTTTACAATTTAATTTAGCCGAAGTGGCGGAATTGGTAGACGCGCTCGATTCAAAATCGAGTGCCCAAAAGGCGTGAGAGTTCGAGTCTCTCCTTCGGTACCAGAGAAAATTATGAACGAAATACAATTAATTACTGCCCAATCCTCTTCTTTTTTAGGCCCTCAATTAATTTTGATAGGTGGATTTTTTCTTTTTATCTATTTTCTTATCATTAGACCACAAAACAAAAGAATGAAAGCTCAGAAAGAGATGATAGAAAATTTATCTGTAGGAGATGAAATTGTTATATCCGGAGGAATCGTGGGATCAATTTTAAAAATTTCTGAAAACTTTCTAACCATTAGAGCAAATAATTCAGAATTAATTATTCAAAGGTCAGCCGTAAGCAGCGTCCTTCCAAAGGGAACAATCAAATCTTTATAAGGTAGTGAGATTTCAGTTTTCGAAAATTTTATTTGTTTTATTGGTTTTAACAATAGGCATAATTTTTTCACTGCCAAATATATTTCCACCAGATCCATCTGTACAAATAACTACTTCAAGTGTAGGAGATGGATTCTCAGAAAGATTTGTTGAGGATTTAGAAAATAAAACTCGAATTACAGACATTCAGAACTTAGTTTTCGAGAAAAATGATAAATCTATACTAATAAGAACAAAAAGTTATCAAGATCAAATCAAACTAAAAGATTTTCTTCAAAAAGAGCTAGATGAAAATTTTGTGGTAGCTTTAAATTTGGCTGCCAATACGCCAAATTGGCTCAAGTCTTTAAATGCAAAACCAATGAAATTAGGGCTTGATTTAAGAGGGGGTGTAAATTTCCTTATGGAAGTTGACACAGATTTACTAATAGAAACAAAACTTGAATCGACAGCTTCCGTTTTGAGAAATTCTTTGAGAGACGCAAGAATAAAAGTTAATTCGATCAATGTTGAAAGAAACAAAATAGTTTTAAATTTGAGCGATGAAGAAAAACTAGAAAATTTCAATAAAATTGTCTCAGATATAGGAATATTGGATGTAAGTTTTTCTCAAAATTTAAACTATGAGCTCTCGTTTTCTGATCAAGAAATTGAAGATACTATCGAATATGCTGTTCTTCAAAATTTGACTACACTAAGGAATAGAGTTAATGAATTGGGGGTTTCTGAGCCCGTAGTTCAAAGGGAAGGAGAAAAAAGAATATCAGTTCAATTGCCGGGCATTCAAGATACTGCTGAAGCAAAAAAAATAATTGGTAAAACGGCAAATTTGGAGTTTCGTTTAGAAGCAAAAAATAATTCGTTAGCTTCCAGAGTAGAAACTTTTCCATATCGTGGCTTAAATACAAAATTAGAAAAAAAAATAATTATTTCTGGAGATCGAGTCTCTGATGCAAGTGTTGGTTTCGATGAAAATGGATTCCCTCAGGTTAACATCTCTCTAGACTCAGATGGCGGAGCTCAAATGCATAGAGCTACTCGAAACAATGTAGGCGTAAGAATGGCCGTTTTATTTGTTGAAAAAAAAATTAGATCATTAAATGATAACGGAGCAACCTCAATCAAAAACTATTACGATAAAAAAATTATAAGTCTTGCGACCATTCAATCTGCTCTTGCAAATCAATTTAGGATAACTGGATTGGACTCTCCTGCAGAGGCTTCTGAGTTGGCTTTGCTTCTGAGAGCTGGAGCGCTCGCAGCGCCTATGAACTTTGTTGAAGAGGGGACCATAGGACCATCACTCGGAGCTGACAATATAAGGCTAGGTATAAATTCTTTAATTTTAGGTCTTTCATTAGTACTAATATTTATGGTGTTTTATTACAAAGGGTTTGGTTTAATTGCAAATCTAGCTGTCCTTTTAAATCTAGTTTTAATTGCTTCAGTAATGTCAATTTTATCAGCAACCTTAACCCTACCTGGCATTGCCGGAATAGTTCTAACCATTGGTATGGCGGTAGACGCAAACGTACTTATTTTTTCCAGAATACGAGAAGAATTACAAAGAAATTTAAAACCTTTAGAAGCTATTACATCGGGATATGATAGAGCATTTATTACAATTGTAGATGCAAACTTAACAACCTTAATTGTTGCTTTAATTTTATATATTGTTGGAACAGGCCCTATTCAGGGCTTTGCAATTACTCTTTCAGTTGGAATTTTAACTTCAATGTTTACTGCGATCTTATTTACCAGAATGCTTGTTTTTTTTGTTTATGGCAGAAGACGTAATGTAGAAAAAATTTGGATATAGATTTATGAATATTCAATTTATGAGATTTAGAAAAGTTGCCTTAATGATTTCAGGAGCTTTGTTAATTACTTCTGTAATTTCTTTAACATTTAAAAATTTAGAGTTAGGCCTTGATTTTACCGGTGGCGTGCTACTAGAGATCAAGCTTAATGAAAACTTAGAGAGCTTAGAAGAGATTCGAACTCTTCTTATTGAGAAAAAGATCGAAGATTTTATTTTAAATTTTTCTGGTTCTCAAAATGATGTGATCATAAAAATACCAGGACAAATAGAAAGTGAAAGTTCTGAGCTTCTTAAATCTGTTTTACGTGAGAACTTCGAATTTGACCTGAGAAAAGAAGAGTTCATTGGACCGCAAATTGGAGAAGAATTAAGAGACCAAGGTGGACTGGGATTACTTTTAGCTTTGGCAATAATGACTATTTATATAATGTTTCGCTTTCAATATAAATTTGCAATTGGAGCAATTTTTGCCCTTGTTCATGATGTTTTAATAGTCTTAGGCTTGTTCTCTTTATTCTCTATAGATTTTGATTTAACAGTTTTGGCGGCGGTTTTGGCGGTAATAGGATATTCATTGAATGACACCATAGTTGTTTCAGACAGAATTAGAGAAAATTTCAGAAAAAAAAGAAGATCAGAAACTATTCCGCTTATAGATAGATCTTTGAATCAAATGCTAGGAAGAACTCTTATTACTTCCTTAACCACTTTATTAGTCCTTTTAGCTTTATTGATATTTGGTGGGGATGCAATTCAAAATTTCTCAATTGCGCTAATAATTGGTGTGATTGCTGGAACTTACTCTTCTATATACGTCGTGTGTAATACCTTAATTTCATTAAATGTGATTGCAGATGACTTGGCAATTAGAAAAGCTGAAAGATTTGATGATGGAATGCCTTGACTTACTTAAAGGAGTTTTTTACATCTTTTAAAATCATTTCAACGCACTTTTTATTGCCAGCAATTAAGTGGTGAGAATTATCAACAAAATCTTCTCCAAAAAAATTAGAAACATAGCCACCAGCTTCTTGGACAAGTAAAACTCCTGCGGCAAAGTCCCAATGTTTCATTCCATACCCTACAAAAGCATCTAGCCTCCCTGCGGCAACATAAGCTAAGTCAATTGCAGTCGAGCCAGTACGCCTTAGAGTTAGATTGTGACTGTATAGCTTTCTTATTACACTCAATGTATCTAATTCCGGCTCAATCTTACCCGAATGAAAAGAGTTACAAAGCAAAGAATTTTTTAGGGATTTAATTTTTGAAACTCTTAGCCGTTCTTGATTTAGATAGGCTCCTTTTCCTTTTGATGCAAAGTATTCGTCGTCCCTAGTGATGTCATAGATAACTCCATGAGACAAAATATCATTTTCATAGCAAGCTATTGAAATTGAATAGTATGGGAAACCGTGAATAAAATTTGTTGTTCCGTCAATTGGGTCTATGACCCAAAGTAATTCAGCGTTATCTTTCCCAGATCTTCCCGATTCTTCGCAAAGAAAAGCGCTGTTTGGAAAAGCTTCGCTTATAGACGAGATAATAATGTTTTCAGCAATAGTATCTACTTGTGTGACAAAATCGGTAGGCCCTTTTTCATAAATTTTTACCTTATCCATCCTACGAGAAAATTTATGAATTTCTTTAGCTGCCAATCTTGCTGCTTTAATAGCTATATTTATTTTTGGTTCTTTCGATTGCACAAAACAATTGTAAACTATTGCTCAAGTTACGGCAGAATGAATAAAAAAAATAATATTGATATCGAATTTATTTTGGTTGAACCTTCTCATCCAGGAAATATAGGCGCTTGTGCAAGGGCTATCAAAAATATGGGTTTTAAAAAATTGGCGTTAGTTAATCCTAGAAAAAAAATTACCGAAGAAGCATTTCACAGAGCAAAAAGTGCAAAAGATATTTTAGAGAATACAGTTATTTATAAATCATTTGACCTAGCTATAGGAGAAAAAAATTTAATTTTAGCGACTAGCGCTAGAGAAAGAACTATTCCTTGGCCCACTTTTTATGTGGACAAAATAAGCGACGAGGTTAAGCGTCAAATAAAAACAAAAACAACCAAAACAGGAATTGTATTCGGAAGGGAAGATAATGGACTCTCAAATGAAGAGCTTCAAAAATGTCATTACCATTTAATTATTCCAGCTAGTGAAGAGTATTCATCTTTAAATCTTTCTCATGCTTTGCAAATTGTTGCTTTTGAAATAAGAAAGATTGTTTTTGATAATAAAATTTTAAAGACAGAGGTTAGAGAGGTTGTCTCAAACTTAGAGAATGAGAAATTATTAGAACATTTGATGGAAGTTTTAAAAAAAATTGATTTTTATGATCCTAAAAGCTCTAAACAAGTTAAAACGAGAATTGACAGACTAATAAAAAAAACTAGATTAGATAAAATCGAAATGGGTATTCTTAGAGGATTTCTTTCTAAGATTATAGACTTTGAAAAATAATTCATTCTGATACAATCGATTCTTCGTTGAGTCCCCTTCGTCTAGCGGTTAGGACACCGGGTTTTCATCTCGGCAACAGGGGTTCGATCCCCCTAGGGGACGCCATAAAATCCGCTCTTTTTAGGTGCATTCTGTAAAATTTTAGTAAAAAAATGTACGATTTCCTTACGTTTTATGTTTTTTTAGATTCCTTCTGGTCAAAATTGTTGCCTTTTGCAAAGTTTTAAAATAGCTCAATAAATTGTATGAATGCTGTGCATTTGTTAAATATTTATGAAACTTATGTCAATTGTTGTGAAACCATCAAAAGTCGAAGCTGTTAAAAGTGCTATTTCATCTGTAGGTGTAAGCGGCGCCACTATCTTAGATGCAAGAGGTTTCGGTTCAACAAAGGGGCACACAGACTCTTATAGGGGAGCTCAATATCAAGTGGATACAAATCCCAAAGCTATGTTGCAGGTCGCATGTAAGGACGAGAGTGTTAATGACATTATAGAAGCGGTTCGTAGTGTAGCTAATACCAACACTATTGGGGATGGAAAAATTTTCATCACAGAACTTTTAGATGTAATACGCATTAGAACTGGTGAAACCGGTGAAGGTGCAATTAACGGAGAATATTAATGGAAGAAATTAAATTTTCATTAGACACATTCTATGCTCTTATGTCGGGAGCTTTAGTTATGTGGATGGCTGCTGGTTTCACAATGTTGGAAGCTGGTTTAGTTCAGAAGAAGGATGTCTCTGAGATCGTTACTAAGAATTTAGGATTGTATTCAATCGCATGTGTCATGTATTTGGCTTGTGGATTTATTCTTATGTATCCTGGCTCAGCATTGATTGACGGAATTCTTCCAGGAATAGGAACTTCATGGTGGTTATCTACCGCAGATCCTATAGAAGAGATTGGTATACCTTATGGTATGGATTATTCACAACAGGCTGATTTCTTTTTCCAAGTTGTTTTCGTTGCAACAGCTATGTCGATTGTTTCAGGAGCGGTTGCAGGTAGAATGAAACTATTACCTTTTTATTTATTTGCTGTAATTCTTACTGCATTTATTTACCCAATCCAAGGTTACTGGAACTGGGGTGGTGGTTTCTTAAGTTCAGGTGGTTATTCTGACTACGCTGGATCAGGAACAGTCCACTTATGCGGTGCTGCTGCAGCGTTAGCTGTTGTTACAGTTTTAGGTCCTAGAAAAGGCAAATATAATGCTGACGGTTCTGTAAACCCTATGCCTGGATCAAATATTCCATTAGCTGCTTTAGGAGCTTGGATTCTTTGGTTAGGTTGGTTCGGATTTAATGGCGGTTCAGAGCTTGTAGTTAGTTCTGAAGCTAGTGCAATTGCTGTAAGTCAAGTATTTTTAAATACTAACATGGCAGCTGCTGGTGGAGTAATCGCTGCATTATTAACAAGTTTATTTGCAACAGGAAAAATGGATGTCACCATGGCAATTAATGGTGCCATTGCCGGTCTAGTTGCAATCACAGCAGGTCCAAGTGCTCCTACTGGCGGAGAAGCCGTATTCATCGGTGCAGCTGGTGGTGTGTTGGTTTACTTCTCAATTCTTTTCTTTGATAAGACATTGAAAGTTGATGACCCTGTTGGCGCAATTTCAGCTCACGGAACTGTAGGTATTTTAGGTGTAATGGTTGTTCCTTTCACTTCAGATGCTTCTTTCCTATGGCAGTTATATGGCGTACTAGCTATCGGTGGATTCACTTACATAGCAAGTTTAATAGTTACATTTATTATAAATATAATTATGCCAATCAGAGCAACTGATGAAGAGCAAGATGCAGGTCTTGATTCTACAGAAGTTGGGGTATCAGCTTACCCAGAATTCTCAGATTAATTTCTCCCTAATAAAAAGCAGGCAAGCCTCCCTTGCCTGCTTTTTTCTTTTTTGTTTATAACTAAAGTTAAAAGCTAAAATTAGATCAATGAAATTTTTTTTCGTACCACTATTTTTTTTGTTTCCTTTAATTCTGTCCTCAACGATAGAGGAAGAGATAATAGTTACAGAATCAAATTGGCTTTTTTTACCTTCTATTGACCAAATAAATCAAGAGGAAATAGAATTATACAATTCTCATCATTTCAAAGAATTATTGAATTTGTCATCAGGCGCTTGGATAAGTCGAGGGTCTGGACAGGAAAGTTTAATTTCATTGAGATCGCCTGTTTTAACGGGATCAGGAGCTTGCGGATCTTTTCAGATTTTAGAGGATGGAATTCCAATTAGGCCTGCGGGCTTTTGCAATGTAAATAATCTTTTTGAGGTTGCAGAAAACTTATCCTCAGAAATTGAGGTGGTTAAAGGTCCTTCTAGTTCCATGTTTGGCGGTAACGCTATGCATGGCGTAATAAATGTTAAATCTACAAATATTGACGGAAACAATAATTTAAATTTTCAAGTAGATAAAAATGAATCAGTGAGAAGTAAATTTCTTTATAAAAGTTTAGAAAATACTGCAGTAGGATTTGAATTAGTAAGTGATAATGGATTCAGGAATCATTCTGGATTTGATCATCAAAAAATTATTTTAAAAAACTTTAATAATATTCAAGATTTGTCATTACAAACATTAATTAGTTTTACTAATTTGAACCAAGAGACTGCAGGCTATATAAATTCATATTTTTATCCCACCAGAATAGAAAATATTAATCCCGAGGCTTATAGAGATGCCAAATCTTTGAGGATTAAGACAGAAATATCAAGAGGTTTAAAAAAATATAACATTTATTTTACGCCTTATTTAAGATTTAGTTCGATGGAATTTATTCAGCATTATTTGCCTGGAAAGCCTATTGAAAAAAATGGCCAGAAAAGTACAGGCCTTACAATCAAGTTATCAGAAATAGAAATAAATGATAATTTTTTTGAAATAGGTAGCCAGGTAGAAATAGCTTTTATTAATCTAGATCAGTTTCAACCAGATGTATTGAATTCTCCTAATGCTTTTAACAATGCAGTTAGGCCACAGGGTTATCACTATGATTTTGAGGTTGTAACTAATTTTTTTGCTGGTTTTATTTCTCACGAAATTGAACTCAAGAATAACTACAATTTTTTTTCGAATTTACGTCTAGAATATCTCAATTACGATTATGACAATTTAATGTCTGACGGTCGTTTAAAAGACGATGGAACCGCATGCGCTAGAGGCGGGTGTTTTTATTCAAGACCGGCAGATTCTGAATTAAGTTTTAAGGATTATTCTTATAGACTAGGACTCTCAAAGATTACAAGTATCGGAAATATTTTCCTTCAATTTAGTAAGGGGCATCGTCCTCCCCAGATTAACGAATTATTTAGGCTTCAAAAATCTCAGGTTCTTGCAGAGTTAGATTCAGAAAAAATAGACTCAATTGAATTAGCCTTGGAAAATAAAGGAAATGATTTTTTTAATAAATTAGTTTTCTATTATTCAAAAAAGAAAAATTACATATTTAAAAATTCTGATTCTAGTATGGTGCTTGGCGGAAAGTCTAGGCATAAAGGAATCGAAATTAAAGGGGCAAAAGTTCTGAATAATTCTTTTTCAGTAAAATATGCCCTAAATTTAGCTGGACACTACTATGATTTTACTAACCAAGATATAGGAGTGGCTTCTGGAAATGAAATTGATACTAGTCCAAATCTTTTTGGTAGCATTTTTATAAATTTTCAAGCTTCGAATAAATTAAATATTGAGATAGAGCAAGAATTTATGGATGAATATTTTACTGAGCCCTCGAATGCTTATATTTATAAAGGGCACAACTTAACAAATCTTAGAACTTCTTTTGAAATGAGTGATGCCATTAATTTAAATCTCAGTATTTTAAATCTTTTTGATAAAGAGTACGCTGAAAGAGCAGACTATTCTTTATTTACTGGAGAAAGATTTTTTCCAGGAATTCCTTTAAAGTGGCGTTTGGGAATTAACTACAAATTCAATTAAAAAATTTTAGGTGAGTCATTCTAAAAGCTCTGAAGAGTTAGCTGATAATATTGAAAGCGTTTCTAGTCCAGAAACCTTATCGATATGGGGATTAGCATGGCCTTCAATTTTGGCAAATATTTTATTTGCTGCAGCAGGAGTAGTTTCTATTAAAGCCGTTGGCGTTCTTGGAACTGAAGCAGTTGCTGCTGTAGGAACTGGACAGAGAATTTTATTTGTCATTCAATCAATAATTATGGCGGTTTCTACTGGGACTGCTGCACTGGTGGCTAGAGCTTTTGGTTCCGGTAATTATAAAGAAGCTTCACAGGTACTGTTAGACTCTCTATGGATTGGTTCCGCATTAAGTTTACTTGCATCTTTATCAATGTGGTTCTACGGAGAATCAATTATTTCATTCTTTGGTTTAGATCCCGAGTCAAAAAAATTGGCGGTTATTTATATTAAGTACACCATGTTGTTTTCAATAACTTTTTCTTGCTCATTTATTTTCAGCTCGGCTTTAAGAGCTGCAGGCGACGCTAAAACACCTTTGGCAATTATGATTTTTCAAAATCTTTTAAATATATATTTACTGATTGGTTTGGTTAATGGGCAATTTGGATTTCCAAAATTAGGAGTTTTGGGAGCTTCATATGCGTGGGGTATATCATTTACTGCCGGAACGATTATCTATCTGATTCTTTGGCTTTCAAAAAAGACAATTATTCCTGTTCCCAATATAAGGGGCATAATATATGAAAGAGTTAAGTCAATAATTAGAATTGCAACTCCTGCCACCTTAGAATCTGGCGTTTTTCAATCGGGGTTACTATTTTACTTCTGGATAATTTCTTTATACGGAACTGCACCCAGCGCTGCATACAACATTGGAATAAATATTCTTATGCTGTCTTTCATGATTGGTCAGGGCTTTTCTATCGCTGGAGCAACACTAACTGGACAATTTTTAGGAGCCAATAATCCAAGAGAAGCAAAGCGAAGTGGTTGGAGATCTGCAGGATTATCGATCATTTCTATGGGCTTTGTTGGACTTTTAATTGCTGTATTTTCTAATGACATATCAAGATTTCTTGTCGATGATGATGAAGTTGTAAGATTGACAGTAATATTTGTATGGTTTTTAGGCTCTATGCAACCATTGATGGCAATCGAGTTTGCGATAGGCGGAGCTTTGAGAGGAGCTGGCGACACAAAATCACCATTAGTCATAACTTTAATAGGACTAGTATTCTTTAGGTTATCTATTGCTTTGTTATTTTTATTATTTAATTTACCCGTTGAATACATCTTTGCTAGTTTAATGATTGATTATCTTGTTAAAGCAATTTTATTTGCCTATAGGTTTAATTCTGGTAAGTGGATAAAAATTAATATATAGCTAATTATTTATATTTTTTGCTTTTTTAATGTATTATTTACGTAATTATTAATAATTATCTGGGAGAGATATTATGGAATATGTTCTAGCTACCAACGATTATGTTGGTATTTCTTTTTGGCTAGCCACAGCTATAATGCTTGCTTCTACTGTATTTTTCTTTATTGAAAGATCTGACGTTAAAGGTAAGTGGAAAACTTCTTTGACTGTTGCAGGTTTAGTTACTGGTATAGCTTTTTGGCATTATTTGTATATGAGAGACGTATGGGTAATGGTTGGTGATACACCTACTGTCTACCGATACATCGATTGGTTAATTACCGTACCTCTACAAATAATTGAATTTTATTTAGTTATTGCTGCTGTTACAGCAATTAGCGCTGCCATCTTTTGGAAGCTTTTAACTGCATCAATTGTGATGCTTGTTTTTGGTTATCTCGGAGAAACTGGATTAATGGATGTAACTCTTGGTTGGGTGATCGGAATGATTGCTTGGCTATACATCATTTATGAAATCTTCTTTGGAGAAACTGCTAAAGCTAATGCCGGAAGTGGAAATGCAGCCAGTCAACAAGCATTTACAACAATTAAATGGATTGTGACTGTAGGTTGGGCAATATACCCATTGGGATATGCAATTGGATATTTCGGTGGCGGAGTAGATGCTAATTCATTGAATATTATCTACAACTTGGCTGACTTAATTAACAAAACAGCATTTGGTTTAGCTATCTGGGCTGCTGCTAAAGCAGATTCAGAAAGTTCCTACGCTTAAAGGAAAAAAAACCAAAAAAAACTCCGGCATAAAGCCGGAGTTTTTTTTTGGAGCTTCTTGTGAATCTCCCCCGTACACAAGAAGCAATATAAGATATAAAAAAAATCTATCAAGGTCAAAACTTTTATTAATTTTTTTTTATTTTGCATTTCATATTTTTTATTTAAAGTAAAGGTTGATTCGGATTTTCATAATATGTAAATTAATAGGCCTGCGATTGTAGCTCAGTTGGTAGAGCGCGACCTTGCCAAGGTCGAGGCCACGGGTTCGAACCCCGTCAATCGCTCCAATTTCAAAAAAATAATGAAACCATTTTTAATTTCTTTATTACTTATCTTTAGTTTCTATTCATATAGCGATGCTTGTGAACATTCTAAGTGGGGAGAAGGTGATGAATTGGGTAATGCGAACCTACTTACAAAAGAATTAGTTCTTGAGGCTTCAGATTTAATTAAAACTGGAAAAGTATATAGTTTAGGCTTAGTCATAGATCAGAATACTCCAGCTTATCCTCCAAGATCTTTAAGTTTGAGTGTGGTTCAGCCTACCCAACAGTTTGGTAAATTAGGGTTACCCAATGCGACTTACAACGACGACATGTTTCATGGTTGGTTAGGTATAGGTTCTCAAATTGATGGTCTTGGACACATCGGAGGGACCGATGCAATTTTTTATAATTGTCATGATGGTAAAGAATTTTCTGAAACAACCGGGTTAACCAAGTTAGGAATTGAAAAAATTCCTCCAATTGTTACAAGAGGTGTTTTAGTAGACATGGCTAGATTCTTTAAAAAAGATTTTCTAGAGGCTGGAGAGACTTTCGATGTTGAAGATGTGATTGAAGCTCTTGAACTTCAAGACGTCACAATTGAAGAAGGAGATGTCGTTATATTCCACACTGGTTGGACCGAAGCAAAATATTTTTCCGATCCTGAATTATGGGGTTCAGGAACGCCAGGGCCTACCGGAGAGGTTTCTTCATTCCTAGCCTCAAAAAATGTTGTTGCAGCTGGAGCAGATACTTGGTCATATGATGTTGTTCCTCCAATTGATTTAAATGAGCCTTATCCCGGACATCAAATACTTTTAAAAGAAAATGGGATATACATCTTAGAAGCTATGAGTACAGGCGAGCTTGCGAAAGATAATGTTTATGAGTTTTTGTTTGTACTAGGTCAGGCTAAGGTTAGGGGAGCGGTTCAAATGATAATTAATCCTATAGCTATAAATTAGACAGAATCCAAATCATCCGCAATTAAGTGATTTTTATCACGATGCCCAGCTTCATCATTTCTAACTGCAATGACTACGTCTCTCAAAGTTGCGTCTTTTGATAAATTCCAATAGTTGATAGCAATTTCAGGAGCTTGGGTATTTTCTATTTGACCTTTATCAATTTCATCTAAATATTCGGTATAGGAGATAACAGCCTCTTCTTCAAAATATCCAATCATTCTGTGAGCGGTTCGGTTGAAGAAAATGTATAAAAAAGTATAAAAAGTTCCAAATCCTATTTGGGCAAGAAAGATTAAAAATCTTTCGAAAGTTGATGGTTGTGCTATTTCTATAAAAGTCATTAGATGCATTCTTTCATTTTCAGCTTCCTCTAACATTTCTCTAATTAAACCATTATCATCTTGCATTCTTCTTAAGGAGCGTAAATGGTGAACTACTCCGGCAACCATTCCTGGGACTGCAGCAACAGTTTCTAAAACAACTGCTCGGTGACCATATCTTTTTTTAAAAAGGAAATCGGCTGAGTTCCTTAGAAACTTTGTGATCCCAAGGGCAAAGGAATCACTAATGGATATAGGTAACTTGTGTCCAGCTATTTCGTTTTTCATATTTGGAGGTAATTCCTGATTTAACATGATTGTATTTTATATAAGTGAAAGTTATATAAAATATTTTCAACCTTTTCTGTTGATATATATATCTAAAAGCTATATATAAAATATTCTCTCTATTAAAAAGATATATAAAAAACCACATTGCTTCAGATAATATAAATAAAAAAGGAAAAATTATGAGCGAAGTAGTAAATGAAATTAACGAATCTGGAGTAATGGTGGTTAAGTTAAATAGACCAGAAAGCTTAAATAGTTTGAACTATGGTCTTGTTACTGGAGTAATCGAAGCTTTTGATGAAGCATCATCTAATGAAAAAGTTAGGGCAGTTATTCTAACTGGTGAAGGTAGAGGGTTTTGTTCAGGCGCTGATTTAAGCGGCGGTGGATGGCCAACTGAACCAGAATGGTCTACAGGTGAAATTTCAGCAAAAAACATGGAGTTTTATTTAAATCCAATGATAAAAAAAATAGTTAACTGTCCAAAGCCCGTTGTTAACGCCATAAATGGTATTGCCGCCGGAGGAGGAGTAGGTTTGGCTCTGAGTGGAGATATTTTAATAGCTGCTAAGTCAGCTAGGTTTAAGTTAGTATTTGGTAAACAACTAGGAATTATTTCTGATGTTGGCGCTTCTTGGTTCGTTCCGAAATTAATTTCCAGAGCTAGAGCAAACGCTCTTGCTTTACTCGGAGAAGACCTTCATGCCGAGCAAGCAGAAGATTGGGGACTCATTTGGAAAACTTACGAAGATGATTCTTTAATGGATGAAGCGATGAGAATTGCTTTACAAATTTCTGATAGTGCAATCGAAGGATTAAAAGCATGCGTCCATGCTCACGACAATGCTTCTAATGTCTCTCTTGACGAACAATTGGAGTATGAAATTAAAACTCAAAGAGTGCTCTGTGATGAACCAGCATTTAAAGAGGGAGTTTTAGCTTTTTTAGAAAAAAGAAAGCCAAATTTTAGGAATTTGAAATAGAGATTTTATTTAATATTTCTAGATAAATTTTACTAAGTTCTTCTAAATCTTTCACAGAAACATTTTCATCAATTTTGTGAATTGATTCATTTAGAGGTCCTAGCTCAACTATTTCAGCGTCCATAACAGGCATAAATCTTCCATCTGATGTACCGCCCCCGTTATTGATTACAGGTTCCCTGCCCAAAACCTTTTTTATTGAATCAATCACTAAGTCTACAAAAAAGGTTTTTGTAGTTAAAAATGGAAGCCCACTGAGATTCCATTCAACTTTGTAATCAACCTTATGAGAATCTAAAATCTTTTCAAATTCACTTATCAAACCTTCACTAGTTGATTCTGAACAGAATCTAAAATTAAAATCCATTTCTAATTCTCCGGGCACAATATTTCCAGCTCCAGTTCCAGATTTAATATTGGAGATTTGAAACGAAGTAGGTTGGAAATGATCATTACCAGCATCCCATTTCTTCTCTCTTAGTTCTGTGATGATGTCGGAAATTAAAAAAATTGGATTAATTATTTTCTCTGGATATGCAATGTGGCCTTGCTTCCCAATAACTTTTAACTTTCCGCTTAAAGAGCCTCTTCTACCAATTCGAATTGTGTCTCCAACCTTTTCAGAGGATGAAGGTTCTCCGACCAAGCAGTAATCTATTTTTTCTCCTCTTTGAATGAGTTTATCAAGCAGCACATCTATGAAACCATCAGATGATTCTCCTTCCTCATTACTAGTTAATAAAATAGCTATTCTGAAGTTTTTATCCTCTTTAGTTTTAATAAATTCACTGAGGGCTTTTATGAAAGCGCAAATATTCCCTTTCATATCTGCTGCTCCCCGACCAAAAATTTTTCCATCAACTTTTTTTCCAGAAAATGGAGGATGGGTCCATAATTCTTCTGGCCCTGTCGGCACAACATCGGTATGCCCAAGAAAACAAAATGTAGGACCGTCATTACCGTAAACAGAATAAAGGTTTTCAACGTTTTTGTAGTCGATTCTTTCAGACTTGAAACCAAGATCAGTCAAAATTGGTTCAATAATATCGAAACATCCTTTATCTCTAGGAGATATAGACTCAATTTTTATTAGGTCGGTTATTAAATTTTCAAGGTTCATTTTTTGTAAGTCTAAAACATTTTTAACTATTTATTAAAAAAATTTTTTTTCACTGGTAGAATATTTTTTTAACTTATAAAAGAAGGGAATATATGACTGAATATGTAGATAAAGGTAATTTAAAAGTTTCTAAAAACTTAGACAATCTGATAAGCGAAAAAGTTTGTCATTCTATTGACCTCACACCAGAAGCTTTTTGGGGCAAATTTGAAGAAATTCTTAATAAGTTTTCACCCGTTAACAAAGAGCTTTTAGAAAAAAGAGAATCCCTTCAGAAACAAATTGATAGCTGGCATATAACTAATAAAGACAAGAATTTTGATAAAGAGGCCTACAAAGACTTTCTTAAAGAGATTGGATATCTATTAGACGAGGGAGATGATTTTTCTATTGAAACAGAAAATGTAGATCCAGAGATATCTACAATCGCCGGACCTCAACTTGTAGTTCCAGTAATGAATGCAAGGTTTGCTTTGAATGCTGCAAATGCCAGATGGGGAAGTTTATATGATGCATTATATGGAACCGATGTTATTTCTGAAGCAGGTGGTGCAGAGCGGGGAAGTGCTTACAATTCGACTAGAGGGAATAAAGTAATTGAATTTTCAAAAAAGTTTCTTGATGAGACTTTTCCTTTGACGTCTGGAAGCTTTGCTGACATTACGGCATTCCAAGTTAAAGACGGAAAGTTGCAAATAACTCTTGCAGATCAAAGTCAAGTTTCTATTGACGATGATTCAAAATTTGTCGGCTTCGTAGGAACAGAAGATAACCCAACTGGTATTTTATTAAAAAATAATAATCTTCATATGGAAATTCAAATCGATCGAACTGATAACATTGGATCAGAAGATCCAGCTGGTATCAAAGATGTTTTGGTAGAGAGTGCAATAACAACAATTCAAGATTGCGAGGATTCGGTAGCAGCTGTTGATGGGGAAGATAAAGCTCAAGTTTATGAAAATTGGTTGGGTTTGATGAAAGGCGATTTAGCAGAAACTTTTCAAAAAAATGATCAAACTATGACGCGAGTTCTCAATCAGGATAGAGATTATTTAAAACCCGAAGGAGATTCCTTTTCTTTACCTGGTAGAAGTACATTATTGGTTAGAAATGTTGGACACTTAATGACTAATCCAGCTATTTTAGATCAAGACGGAAATGAAGTTTTTGAAGGAATTATGGATGCGATGTTCACCATTGCTATTGCAAAACACGATCTTTTGAATACAGGAACAACAATAAATAGTAAAACCAAAAGTATTTATATTGTGAAACCTAAAATGCACGGTCCTGAGGAGGTTAAATTTACTTGTGATTTATTTGCTGCTGTCGAATCTGCTTTGGGCTTAGAGCCTCTGACTGTAAAAATTGGAATAATGGATGAGGAAAGAAGAACTACTGTGAATTTAAAAGAATGTATCAGAATAGCTAAGGATAGAGTTATTTTTATTAATACTGGCTTTTTAGACAGAACTGGTGATGAAATTCATACAAGTATTGAAGCTGGTCCGATGATAAAGAAATCTGAGATGAAGCAACAAACTTGGATAAATGCTTACGAGAATTGGAATGTTGATACTGGCTTGGAAACAGGTTTCAAAGGTAAAGCTCAAATTGGAAAGGGGATGTGGGCAATGCCTGATGAAATGCTGGCAATGTATGAAGGTAAAACTAACCATCCCGAAGCAGGCGCTAATTGCGCATGGGTTCCGTCGCCAACAGCAGCAACACTGCATGCGTTGCACTATCATCAAATAAGTGTCTCAAAAGTCCAAGAAAATCTTTTGACACAACAAAAAGCAGATCTCGACGATATTCTTGAAATTCCTTTGCTAAAAAATCCCGACTCATTAACGTCTGATGAGATTCAAAGTGAATTAGATAATAACGCTCAAGGTATTCTAGGATATGTTGTTCGTTGGATTGATCAAGGCGTTGGTTGTTCAAAAGTACCTGACATAAACAATATAGGCCTTATGGAAGATAGAGCTACGTGCAGAATCTCTAGCCAACACATAGCTAACTGGTTATTACATGGCTTATGCGATGAATCTCAAGTTATAGAAACCATGAAAAAAATGGCTGTTGTTGTAGACCAACAAAATTCTGGAGATCCTAAGTACATACCCATGGCTCCAAATTTTGACGGTGAAGCTTTCAAGGCTGCTTGCGCTTTAGTTCTAGAAGGAAGAAATCAGCCAAGCGGTTATACAGAACCAATTTTACATTCCAAGCGTTTAGATTTTAAAGCTCAGTGAGCTCATTAGAAGATCATCTCAAATGGTTAAATCTTCATAATGAAGAAACTATTGATCCGGAAAGACCAATAATTGACCCCCACCATCATTTTTGGCCAGGTGACTTACATTATCTCCTTGATGATCTAAGGTTAGATACAGAGAGCGGCCATAATATAAAGAAGACAGTTTTTATTGAATGTTCCCAAGAATACTTAGAAGAGGGCGATCAGGATTTTGCACCTGTTGGAGAAACAATATTTGTAAAAAAAATTTGTGATGCCGCAAAAGAGGAAAGCCAAAGAACTCAGATCGAAGGGATTGTAGGCCATGTTAATTTACTAATTGGAGCTGAAAAAACTAAGTCTGTCCTCAAAAGTCATCTCAAAGAGGGCGGGGATTTATTTAAAGGAATACGTCACGCAGGAGGTTGGGATCACCATTATGAATTGTCTAACTCACATCACAACCCTCCAAAAAATCTATATTCTGATGAGACTTTTCTCGAGAGTCTTAATGAACTAAGCAACATGAATCTGTCCTTTGAAGCTTGGCAATACCATCATCAAGTTAATCAAGTGAGAAAAATAGCAGAAACCCTCCCAAATTTGAAAATCGTATTAAATCATTTCAGTGGGCCTATAGGAATTGGCCCCTATGCAACGAAAAAAGAAGAAATTTTTGAGGTATGGAAAACTGACATACTTAAGCTATCTAAATGTGAAAACGTTTATGCAAAGTTAGGCGGAATGGCAATGCCTATAAATGGCTACGAGTTTCATAAACAAGCATCGCCAACAACTTCCGACCAATTGATCCAAGAACAGGAACATTATTACCATTTTTTAATTAAGAGTTTCGGGGCAGAAAGATGTATGTTTGAAAGTAATTTTCCAGTCGATAAGCAATCCATTTCTTATAACGTTCTTTGGAATGCTTTTAAAAAAATGGCTGACAGATACAACAGTGAAGAAAAAGACCAAATGTTTTATAAAACTGCTCAGAGTTTTTACAAGCTTTGATTACTGATTAAAACCTTGTAATTCAGCGGCTTCTTCTCTGACAATTTCGGGCGCTCCAAGAATTTGACGATTCAAGCCAATTCTTTTAAACCAATAATGAAGTCCCAGAAGGTCAGTAAAGCCCATACCCCCATGAACTTCTGTAGCCTTCTTTGAAATCATTTTCCCAACTTCAGAGGTATGTGATTTTGACTGACAAGCGAGTAATCTTGACGAGCTAACTTCTTCGGTATCGAACGAATGGGCAGCTTGCCAAACTAAAGAATAACAAGGTTCCAGATCTGCAGCCATTTCAGCACACATGTGTTTTACTGCTTGAAAAGAACCTATAGTTCGATTGAATTGTTTACGTTCTTTAGAATAAGTAACAGCTTTTTCTACCATAGCTTCGGATGCACCTACCGTATCTGCAGCAAGAATTATTCTTCCTGCGTCAACAACTTTTTTTGCAATTTCATTGTTTTCTTCAGTTAAAGCCAAAATTTCAGCGTTCACATTCTCTAGTAAGATTTCATGAAATGAGCGTGTTTTATCAACTGTAGTCAATTTGTTTATTTTCACTCCTTTTTCTTTAGCATTGATGATAAAAATATTTCCTGACTTATTTGAAAGAATTATAAAGTCTGATTTTTCTGCGTCTAAAACAAATAAAGCTCGACCATTTAATTTATTTTTAGAAAATTCAATTCCTGCGTCTTCTCTAGCCCCGACAAATTCGGTCATGCCAACGCCAAACCTTATTTCGTTATTAGCAATCTTAGGTAAGTAATTATTTTTTTGTTCCTCATTTCCGCCAAGATTAATTGCAATTGGAGCCATAACATATGATCCTACAAAAGGAATTGGACCAACTCCAGACCCCAAAGCTTGTGCCACCGCCACCGCATGCAAAAGACCAGCGCCTAATCCATTATGCTTTTCTGGAATAAGAAGGGTATTAATACCAAGACTCAAAATACCCTCAATAATGTTTTTTTCTAATTCCTCACCTTCACCATTTGCAATTTTACGAATTTCGTCAACAGTTGAGTTGTCGGCAAGAAATTTTTTTACAAAATCTTGGATAGATTCTTGTTCTTCAGATAACCCAAAATACATTTTTAGACCTCTACTTGAACTTTTGGTTCCCTAGGCATTCCAAGGCCTCTTTCTGAGATGATATTTTTCTGAATCTGATTGGTACCTCCACCAATAATAAGACCCAGGAAATACATGTAAGTGAATTGCCAGGAGCCACCACCTCGAACATTTGGGTCGTCTTCATATAGAGTTCCTAGTTCCCCCATAATGTCGATAGCAAGACCCTCCAATTCGTGACGTAATTCAGTACCAACCAACTTTTGAATCATGCCCCCAAGTTTCACATTTTGTCCTGGATTAATTTTTGCAGAAAGTAGTCTTAAAGAATGCGCTTGAGCTGCCAAAACTTTCCCTTGCACTTGAAGTAATCTGTCTCGATAAGAAGCCACATCAATTAATCTTCTACCATCAATAGTTTCTTCTTTCATAAGATTAATTAGAGAATTTAATCTATTAAGAGTTACGTTTGGATTTGCAAGTGAACCTCTCTCGTGTCCCAGCACAGAGTTCGCTACGGACCAGCCTTCACCTCTCTTCCCGACAATATTTTCTTCTGGCACTGTGACATCGTCAAAAAAGACCTCGTTAAATCCGGCTTTTAAGGTCATATCAACTAAAGGCCTAATTTCAATACCAGGAGTATCCATAGGAATTAAAATAAAGCTAATACCAGCATGTTTAGATGCTTCTGGTTCTGTTCTAACCAAACAAAACATCATTTGAGAGTATTGAGCCGTACTTGTCCATATTTTTTGACCGTTTATCACCCAGTTTCCATCAATTAGCTCTCCTTTTGTCTGCAAGCTTGCCAAATCGCTTCCGGCGTTAGGTTCGGAATATCCCTGACACCAAATTGTTTCACCATGCAGTGTGGATTCAATGTATTGTTTTTTTTGTTCCTCAGTTCCCCACTCTAGAAGGGTGGGAACTAGCATATCTATTCCTTGACCGCCCATAGCATTTGGCACTTTGTACTTTGCAAATGCTCCAGCAATAATTCTGCTTTTTATAATATCTGGTTCTCCTCCATAGCCACCGTATTCTTTTGGAATAGATCGTGCAAAATAGCCTTTTTCAATAAGCAGTTTTTGCCATTCTGATCGCCCAACTGACTTACCTGATTTTTTTGATGCATTACCAGACAAAGCATCATGCATTTCGAATTTTTTATCATTGGTAGTGATAGTGGCTCCACTATATTCTTTACAAAAATCTTCTACTTCTTTGGTGAACTCGTCGTATTCAGAACCAAACTCTAGATTCATAATAATCTCCTACATTTAAAGCAAAGTTATTTTATAGGTTTCCAATCAAAAAAACATTTAATTGTAATTGTTATTTTTTAAAACAATTGTTTCTTTATTTTTTAAAGCGTTATTTCATAGCCTAGCGAAATATTTTTTTGAGTATTTCCTAAATCGAAATTAAAGTGTATTGATGAATTTGAAAATTCCTTTTTTAGTTGAAATTCTAATCCATATTGATCTTCAACCACTTCCTGATTGTTCATTCTAATAAGGCCTAAATTTTCATCAAAATATGATTCAATCGATCCAGTTGATGAAATTAGATGGTAGTTAACATTTGATGAAAATTTTACAGAAGAGTCGTTAAATACAATCAAATCCTTTATCAAGCTTGCTTCTATTGAAGCAATTAAAAAAGTTTTTGAAAAATCTTTAGTAGTCAGATTTAAACCTCTAGGATGTCCAGTTTCTGAAAATCCATCTTGAGCATAATTGACTACATCAAATCCTATTTTGTTTATATATTTCCAAAAAATATTTTCATTTCTTTTAGATTCATCCGGATAAACATCAACACCGATCATTAAAATCCTTGAATCAAAACTGGATCTTATGCTGAAATTCTGTAATGAAGATGAAGTATTCAAAGATATTGACCTTGTTCTCTCTAAATCAGAATTACTTTCCGATAAGATCAGTCTAAAGTCTAAATTTTTATTTCTACTAATTTCATTAGATGTAAGAAAAAAACTAGAAGATTCTATTTTGTCTTGACTGGACACATCTAGTTTACTTCTCGCAAAATTAAAACCTGCGGTAAATTTTTCAAAACTATAAGAACCAATGAATTGATTAGATTTGGCATTCAAATTATTTTTTTGATTAATATCACTTTTGGTGATGAATGCATTAAAAGATTTTTTTGGTGGATTAAATCTAATATTATTTTTTAGAAAAATAATATTAGAAGTATTTATGCCAATAGTTGAATTGTAGTCAGGTGCAAAATATAAAATTTGTTCGTTAAGACTAGCTATCGAGGAGCTTAAATTAACTTCATCTAAAATGGATTGAATATTGTTGTAAAGAGATGGATTAGAGTTACTTATTAATTCAAGATTGTCTAAAATTTTAGAAACTGCTTCTGTTTGATGCGAATTAGACAAATTTTGATAATTTGGATTTGCCAACACGAAACTCTTACTGTCAGTACTCAAGTTGATAGATAAAAATCCTAAGTGCCCACTAGGATCTATAATTTGCGTCGATGAGAAATTTCCATTCAAGGTTATGTAATTAAGAAAGTCGTAAGAAAGCCCTTTTTTATAGAGAGCCCCCCCAGTTAAAGGCGCTATAGCGAGATTTCCGTTTAGAGAAGCTGTTCCATTCACATTAATTAAACCAGAGTCTCCAGATGAATTTATTTTAATCTCAATGGTTGCATCAGAATCCATCATTAAATTACCTGAAAGAGCTAAATTAGCAGTAGTATCCAAAGACAATTTTCCAGATGAGTTTATGTCTAAATTATCAACCGCGATTGCTGCAGCTTGTAAATTTATTGCGTGAGAAATAGAAACGTTGTAATACCTTGCGGATTGAGTAACTAACACAAAACCAGAAAGTACATTATAAAAATTATTTGGTATGAATTGATCGTGAGTCCCCGCATGACCTGAATAAGTCCAAGTGTTCAAAGATGACCAATCACCATCGCGATCTGATATAGAGGTTTTCAATGGCATCACCCGTTCCAAACCGTTTAGTTGAGAAAAGTTTCTAACATCTGACCAATAAGCAGCGGTCCCATAAAGGCCTCCAACACCGTTAACCAGTGAAATACAGCATGCAGCTCCTAAAAATTGATAAGAAGCAACACCATTATTGATAGTTTCCAAAAATATAGGACCGCCTGAATCTCCGGGCGCAACCGTGCCTTCATAAGTAGTCGCAGATGCTTCATTTGGATTATTGAAAGATGCCTGATAATAGTCTTTTTGAAATCCACCCGATGTTGTAGGCACGTTAAACACTTTATTTGTGACATATCTTCTTTTGCCATCAGGGAGATTAGCCACACCAACATTGCCATATTCATAACCGGAATTATCTCCTTTGGTTCCATACCCAACTATGTAAACTTCTTGCTCGCCTTGAAAGTTTCCTCCAGAATAAATAGTTGGAAACTCTGTAACGGAGTAAACAGGAGTTTCTAAACTTAAAACTGAAAAATCTGTACCTGTGGTGGAAGTACCCGGATTACCTAGTCCATTACTTTCAAATCTAAAATGCACATCGCTGGTAACGTTTACTTTTGTGACAGAGCTAGACACATCTGAACCTATCCAAATTTGTTGCGGCAGAGAAGTTGTACAATGTGCTGCAGTAAAAACCGTTCTCGGATTAATTAAAGTCCCAGTACAAAACATTGACCCATCAGTCAGGGTTCTTTGGACAACAAAGGGGAATTTATCTGTTGAATCATACCAGTTATTTACGTCTCCCATATTTTCATTGATTATTATGGAAAAGAGATTTGGCGGTAAAAGCAGAAGTAAAAGAAAAAGCTTTTTCATAAAAGAACCTTTATTTTCGGTTAACCAAAAGTAATAACTTAAATTCCACAATATTTTTATCCCCACTTGAACATTCTATGCTTTTAATTAGAATTATCCTCGGTTTTTTTAAATATGGATAAATTAGTAACGGTTGTAATGGTTTCACTTCTGACTTTTACCATTCCAGTATCAATAATTAACTTATTCTGGCCAGAACTGAATGCTTCCTTTCCCTTTTCCGGCTTAACAAGCGAAGAAATGAATTTATGGAGGTTGAAAACAATAAATCCTGCAATTTTTTTAACCGTTAGTTATTTTATATATAGATATTTTGCTGGATTAAACCCCACCTCCACGATCTGGCCAGTATACGTCGTATGCATGTTTTTTTGTTTGACGCAGTTTGTTGGTTTTTTTACAGGAACACCGGTTTCTGTTGGATCTAGCATCTGTTTTGTTCTTTCACTTTTTTCTCTTTTCGTACTACGAATTGCTCACGAAAAAAGAAAAAAAGAAATATCTACTTTTTGATAAAAAAAAGATCAAATAATGAATAACAACCAAATTCCTGATAAGGAAATATGTGGTCCAAATGCTATTTTTTCAAAAGTTTTTTTGCTTTTGAATAAGTACCAGGTAATACCTGATAGCGAAGAAACTAATAAAATATTAAGAGTAAATTCACACTTAAATAACTTTAATATAGCTTTTATATTAGATAATATGAACTTGCAAAATTTTTTTTAAAATTTAGTTCAAGGTGAATATAGATCTTTTAGATATTTATAAAAAAATTGTCAGTTTTGTTGCCAATAGGACTAAGATTATTTTGATCAGCGTTGTTGTTCTCGTATTTTCTTTTGAAACATCAAATGTAATTTTAAAAATCGCTTTCGCTGACAAACCTGTAATCAATCATTCTGCTTCTTCTAAAATTCAGATAAAAAAAGTCAATAGTAATCCTTTTCAGGCAAATTATTCTCAAACTATATCTTTGACTTCTAATTTAGCTAACAAGGCTCAAGAGACATCCTTGTCTCTTAAATTATTTGGAGTCACATCTTCGAAGGATAAAAATTTTGCAATAATAGGTTTAGATAAAACAGATCAAAAAGAGTATCAAGCAGGAGATCAGGTTTTAGATAATGTTTACTTGGAAGCCATTCACAAAGATTACGTTACAATCAATAGAGCAGAAACTTCGGAGAGTCTCTCTTTTGATAAATCAAATTACATTTCGGGCATAGGAAATAAAACTCAGATAAATTCTTCTAATAAAAATCAATATAATCCAATCTCCGCTGATTGGCTTTCGAACCAAAACATTCTGGAGGCTGTTTCATTCACTCCAATTTTTACTAATGGCGCACTAACAGGTTTGGAAGTAAATCCTGGAGAAAATAAAGAGTCTTTCGTTGACTTGACTTTTATGCCTGGCGACATTCTTTACTCCATTAATGGTTCACCAGTTTCGGATTTAAGTGAAAATTATCTTACTAATTTAGAGAATTTATTCAATGAGCCTCAAAATCTAAATTTCACGGTATTGAGGAATAGCTATCCTTTGTCAATTGGAATAAAAATTAATTAAATTATAAGAATGTTTTTAAGGAATTGCCTAAAATTTTATAAATATTTATTGATTAGTTTTTATCTAATTTATAAGGTCTTAATTAATAATTTATGCTAAAAAAATATAAAAAGTCTGTAAAAACTTTTTTTATCTCTTCTTTTTTTCTTTTCTTGGTAAGTTGTGGCGGTGGCAGTTCACCCAGCTCGGAAAGCCCAAGTTCAACTTTTAAACCCTATACTTGGCAAACTGCTGAACCAGAAGCAGTTGGCCTTACTTCGGACAATATAAATTCTGCCCTTAATTATGCTTTAGGTGCCGCTGAATCTAATTTTAGATTTTCACAATCAGCTATTATTGCAAAAGATGGATTAATTGTAGGTGAAGGATACAAAGGTATTTCTACTGCGGAAAAAAATAGTATCCTTGCAGCTTCAAATACTCTTACTAATGCTGAATTAGATGCAGGATGGGGAACTCGAACTACCGCGTCTTTGGTGCATAGCTGGTCTATGGGTAAATCGTTCACGAGTATACTTATTGGCATCGCACAAGATCAGGGGATTTTATCTATTAATGATGCAGCATCGACTCATATAAATGAATGGAACAATGCGGGTGATCAGAGACAATATATAACGATTAAAAATCTTTTAGACATGAGCTCTGGGTTGCATCAAGGATGTTACGATGCCGTGCAGACAGACAATATAGGAAACTGTACTGATTCACCTCTTTTCCCTCAAAACGCTAATTCTGGCGGTGATTTTGCTAAAGCCAGCGATCAATTAACTGGCTGTATTAATCAAACATACAATGATGCGAAGCATGGAGCACATGACGTGGATACGCCATATGTCGAATATTTTCTTTATTCAAATTGCGACACCATGATTCTTGGTGAAATTCTTTACCGAGCAAGTGGTAAGAATATCTATAGATTTGGCCAAGAAAATTTATTTAATAAATTAGGCATTACCGCATATTGGTGGAGAGACAATGCAACCAATGGTCAGGACAATGGAAATTACGTTAGCTATGCCGGACTTGACATGACGGCAAGGGATTTTCTAAAAGTCGGTCAATTACTTTTAAACGACGGAATGTGGGAAGGCGAGCAAGTTTTGTCATCAGCATACGTTCAGCAAATAAAAAATGCTACGCAACTGAACAATTACGGCTTGAAGTTTTGGAGATATCCTACACTTGGCACTTTCTCTCCACAAACAAATCACATGGCAGCCATGATAGGATTTGATGGTCAATTTGTAGTAATGGATTTTGATAATAATATCTTGATTGCTAGAAATAGCTTGTACTCGCCAAGACTTGAATTAAACCCTGAGCGAAAGATGATTGTATCAACTGTTGAAGGTGCGCAAGTTAATTTCCCTTTAACGGTTCCAACAATTCTTACAACGACTGCAACTAATACTTTGACTACAACTTTTCAAATGTTTCAAATGATTTCTTGTCTTTACGTTGCAGAAGGATGTTAATAACTGACAGCTGCTCCTATTCCAATGGCTGCAAGTATTCCTCCAAGAAATAAGAGTGATAAAAATCCAAATCCTATTGATATGTAATCCGTAATAAAGCCGCCAAGTACCAAACCTTCTCCTCCATAAATTTCTGGTTCTTTATTAATTTTGCTTTTATATATATGTCCAAGAACGACAGCAATTATTCCTAAAATTAAACCAAAACCGAAAAAAGTAAAGACCAAACCGCAGATTCCTAAAACAAGAGATGCGACAGCCATTCCGTTATTTTTTCCTTCCATGATTACTCTGTGTTGATAAATTAATTTTAACTAATTTAAAAGAAGCAAATCAGTTATTTTTAAGCAGTTTCCAATACTGGCAGGGTAATGGTAGTGAAGGTTAAAATCACAGATATTAAATAAAGGGTAAAGATGTATAATCTCCTTTCAAATTAAGATTTGCGGGCATGGTATAATGGCTATTACTTCAGCCTTCCAAGCTGACGATGCGGGTTCGATTCCCGCTGCCCGCTCCAAGATTCCGCTAAATCAAAGGTAAATGAAACAACTAAAAAAAATTTATTTTATTTACGATGCTGACGGTGGTTTATGGAATGAAATTAAATATTGGATTGATAAAAACCTATTACGTAAAACAAGTGCGTGCGAGCTATGTGATATTTCTCATCGTAAATTCTTTGTAAGATTTGAATGGTTAACATTTATCAAAGAACTAAAGAATCATTACAACGTAGAAGTGTTGCACCGCAATGAAATCCCACAAAACATTCAAGATAAAAATTATCAATTCCCATGCGTGATTGGTGAGACTGAGAATGAGTTAATCGAAATTCTTAGTAAGAAGGTATTTATAGATCAGGGGAATCCGACAAGCGTCAAAGAATTAAGAGAACAATTCTTTCAAAAGCTAACAATTCTTGAACCAGTTCTTGTATTTGATAAGGTAGAAGAGTGAAAAACCTGCTCTTAATTATAACTTTGTTTGTTGTTGGTTGTGGTAACGAATACGAAATTATTCTGGATTCTGACTATTCTCCTCTGTTGGAAGAAATTTCCCTGAATCCAAATAAGGACGTTTATTTTGGCGACACACATGTTCACACTGGCTACTCATTCGATGCCTTTCTCTTAGGAACAAACCTTGATCCGCAAGCAAGTTATGAATATGCGCAAGGAAAAAAGGTCTATAACGCCATTGGCGAGGAACTACAGATTGCAAGACCGTTAGATTTTTTAGCGGTCACTGATCATGCTATTTTTTTAGGGGTCATGAAAGAATGGGCTGCAGACAATCCTAAATTTAATGCTGAACATTTCCTTAAGTATAAAGGCATCAATTCAAATAAAGACAACTACACGACTATAAAAGCAGCCGAGAGAATTAAATTATTTAGAGAAACCTTTAGAGACGATGTCACTCGCAGAGGCAGTTTATTCGACATCGTAAAAGCTTATATTTTCGATTATGTTCCCTTTGCCTCAAGTGGTTACGATCATGAGACTCATCTGGAAAGTTGGGAAGAAACTGTCATGGCGGCAAATAGAAATTACAAGCCTGGCCAGTTCACAACTTTTATAGGTTACGAATGGACTACTGGAACGCAAGAACCTGAAACTGCTTCTTATCATCGAAATGTAATTTTCAACTCTTACATTGCTCCTGTCAGACCATTCTCTAGATTTGATTCTTCTTACCCAGAAGATCTTTGGGATTGGATGGATAATTTGAGAAATAAAGGGATTGATTCAATTGCTATTCTTCATAATTCTAATGGCTCAAATGGTAATGCCTTTCCAAACACTTACACAGATGGACGGCCTATTGATCAAGATTATTCTTCCCAACGAATGAGAAACGAACCCATAATAGAAATAGCTCAACAAAAGGGTCAATCCGAAACCCATCCTAAGCTATCTCCTAATGATCCTTGGGCCTCTTACGCAATCTTGAATACTAGAAAAGGTAACATTCAGCTTTATAGCTCACCTTCGGGAAGTTATGCCAGAGAAGCGTTACAAAAAGGGCTGGCGTTAAAAAAAGAAAATAGAGGCAACCCTTATAAATTTGGTTTCATTGGATCTTCTGATGTGCACAATGCCGCCCCAAGTTTCGAAGAAAATAATAATACTGGAGCGACTCCGTTGCAAAATAACAATATAGCCTATAGAAGTTCAGTTCCTATCGACACAGAAGTTGCAAGACAATTAGATGAAGACACAGTTTTTCTGGAAGATGAAAGGTATTTTCTTTCGAAACGAAATGCTCAAATGTCGTCTTCGGCTTTAGCGGCAGTGTGGGCCGAGGCAAATACTCGCGAGCATATATTTGATGGAATGAAGAAAAGGGAAACTTATGCCACGTCTGGACCAAGAATAAAATTAAGATTTTTTGCTGGTAAAAATTTTTTGAATCCAGATGAAGAAGATGAAATTACGTATTTATATAAAAATGCTGTTCCAATGGGCAGTTCCTTAAACTTAGTTGCAGGCAAGCCAACTTTTTATGTTTGGGCGCTTCGAGACGAGATGAGTCAACCTTTACAAAGAATCCAAATCGTTAAAGGTTGGTACGACGATAGTTACAAAAAGGAGATTGTAGAAAGGGTATTTGATATTGCGTGCTCAGATGGTTTAAGTCCGAACGAAGAAACCGGTCTTTGTCCAGACAATGGCGCTGTTGTGAATATTGATGATTGCACAACTTCGGAAAATTTAGGAGCTAGCGAATTGAAAGTAATTTGGCGAGATGATGACTTTGATGCAAATGTTGATACGTTTTATTACGTAAGAGTTTTAGAAAACCCATCATGCAGATGGTCTACCTGGGATGCGATAAGAAATGGATCGGCCCCAAGACCGGACGTTCCAACTATTATTCAGGAGAGGGCCTGGTCTTCTCCAATTTGGGTTGAGCAATCATAGTTTTTTAAATAAGGTATTCACATGGATAAAATAATCAAGCAAGTTGAAGAAGCATTAAAAAAAGAAAAAATATTATTTGCTTCTTATGCGGTCACTAACAAAAATAATACGGTTCTATATGAGCATTATGGAACGCAAGATCTATCAAGAGAATTACCTCCGACTAATAAGACACGTTACCGAATTGCTTCGATGTCGAAAGCTGTGACCACTTTGGGAGCTCTTAAATTATTTGACAGGGGAGAATTAAAACTCGATGCACTAGCAAAAGAATATTTCCCTGAGCTTGGCGAAGTAAAAGTTGCCAAACTTGAAAATGACAAAGTCACATACGAAGACCTAAATTCTGACATTACCATCCATCAGCTTTTAACTCACACTTCCGGTTTTGGTTATGATTTTCATGATCCCGTTTTAAGCCACTTAGTTTTAAATGAGGAAATTTCTTCTTTGACAAGTAAAGACGGATCCCAACTAAATGCTCCTTTGGTGTATCAACCTGGAACACGCTGGGAGTATGGCATTAGTCTTGGTTGGATGGGAAAAATAATAGAAAAAATTTCATCCAAAAATCTGAATGATTTTATTACTGATGAGGTGTTTTTGCCGCTTGGTATGAACGACTCTACTTTTGATGCAGCCAAGTTTGGAAACAAAGATATAGCAGTGTTGCATGCAATGGATAATGATACTTTTGTAAATGTTGATGAATTAATTGATGATTCCACTGCAAATTTTTTTTATGGCGGTGGAGGTATTTATTCTACTCCAGATGACTACTGCAAATTCATGCGACTCTTTTTAAATAATGGGGAGGCTAATGGAAATCAGTTTATAAGTTCTGAGACTTTAGAATTAATGAAAACAAACCAAATTGGCGATTTAAATTATGAATTTCAACCAACTTACAACCCAAGTTTGATTCACGCTCACGAGTGGTATCCTAATATTAAAAAGAAATTTACATACGGGTTTTTAACTAATTTAGAAGATTTACCAGGTGGAAGAAAAGCGGGATCATTGGCTTGGTCCGGAATCTGCAACACATATTTTTGGATTGATCCATATTCTGGTATTGCTGGAACAGCAATGATGCAACTCTCTCCTCATTATGATAAAAGATGTATCAGTATATTAGAGGCTTTAGAGAAAGCTTCTTATTCTGAATTGGACGTTTTGAATAATTGGTCTGCCACATAGGGATTAGTTAATCTTTCTTGACCAAACGTAGAAATAGGCCCATGACCTGGAACAAAAGTTACATCGTCGCCTAATGGCCAAAGTTTAGTTCTGATAGCATTAATTAAATCAGCATGGTTCCCTTTAGGAAAATCGGTTCTACCTATAGAGCCTTGAAATAATACATCTCCAACAATAGCAAATTTAGATTCTTTGTTATGGAAAATAACGTGACCAGGTGTATGACCGGGGCAATGGTAAACATCAAAATTTATCCCATCCAATTCAAGTTGGTCGCCATCCTCTAGCCATCTATCAGGTAAGAAATTTTTAGAATCGGAAAGCCCGTACATTTTTCCATGTTCTTCTAAAGCAGATATTAAATATTCATCTTCTTTATGAGGTCCTTCAATAGGTACATTAAATTTTTTAGAAAGAGAAAATGCTCCACCCGCATGATCCAAATGACCATGGGTAATAAAAATTTTAATTAGTTTTAAGTTGTTTTCTGCTAAGTAAGATTCTATTTTTTCCAGATCACCCCCTGGATCAGTCACTGCTGCATTTTTTGTTTCTTCATTCCAAATAACACAAGAATTTTGCATTAAGGGTGTAACTGGAATTATTTTTGCCTTAAGATTACTCACTCATATATTTTACTACAAATAATGGAATTTAAGTTTATCGATACTAATGGCATAACTCTCCGCGCTGCAGTAGAGGGTGAAGGTCCATTAATAATCATGGTGCACGGCTGTCCTGAAAGTTGGTTTAGTTGGAGGCGCCAAATCCCTGTAATCGCAGAAGCTGGTTATAAAGTGGCTGCTATTGATGTAAGAGGTTATGGCGGTTCTGATAAACCCCATGCAATTGAGGAATATACTTTAAAAAAAATAGGCGCCGATATTGTTGGCATCATAGATTTTTTTGAGGAAGATCAAGCAATTTTAATTGGTCATGATTGGGGCGGTCCTATAGTTTGGTATACCAGTTTACTTAATGAAAATAGAATTTCTGCAGTAGCGGGTTTGTCAGTTCCATATTTTCCTCAAAGAGAAGTCTCTCCATTAGATGCTTTTGAAGTCATTTATAAAGATAAGTTTTTTTATCAACTTTATTTTCAAAAAGAAGGTGTTGCAGAGTCAGAATTTGAACCAGACTTGAGGAAATATCTTGAATCTACTTATTTCTCAATTGACGCAAGAGGTATGAAAAAACAATTTGAAAATCCCTTGAATGCTATGAATAAGGGCCCAAATGCAAAATACCTAGATGATGTAGTCGAGTTTGAGTCATATCCTGATTGGATTAATAAAGATGAAATGAATTATTTGATCAATGAATTCGAAAATAGTGGTATGCGAGGTCCTTTAAATAGATACAGAGCGCAAAGAATTGATTTTGAAGAATTAAAAGATTTTCGAGACAAAAAATTAAAACAACCCGCCGCATTAATGGTTGGTTCTCTCGATCCTGTTAATTTTTTTATAGGCGATGGTTATAAAGACACTGAGCATTTAAAAGAAGTTTTTGAACCAGTTTACGAAAACTTAATCAAAACAGAGCTAATAAATGACGTTGGTCATTGGACTCAACAAGAAGCGCCAGAAGAAGTTAATAGATTTCTTTTAGACTTTCTTAAACAGATTTAGTTTCAATCTGATCGCCAGTAGAAAATCTTTCAAGATTGGCTTCAAATTCATGAAGTCGTTTCCAAATACTTCTTAATTCAGTAATCGTAGTCCAATTAAAAAGAAATAGAGCAAAACCGCTATGTACTCTGTCAAAGGCATTAGAAATTTGAATCACTACTCCCAACAAGGCCGCTCCTGTGAATAAACTTGGTCCAATTATTAAAAAAGGAACAACAACCATAAATTGCCCATAACTTTCTATCCAGATGTCGAAATATCCATAATGAAGATACAGTCTTTGATAGTTAAATCTGATTCCTGTGAATAGATACCAAAGTGTATCGGTTTGAGCATAATTAACTTTATCATCTTCTCCCAAGACCAAATCTTTTCGAAAAGCAGCCTCAACTTTTTGATTGTTGTATTCAAGACCAGGAAGCCTATATCCAACAAACCAAGAGATAATTAGTCCTCCAATTGAAACAGATAATGCGGTCCATACCAAAGATCCTTCTATGTCGCTGAAAAAAGGAATGGTGACTGAATCACTTAATGCCCACAATACAGGTACAAATGCAACCAAAGTCATAATTGCTCTCACAACTTGCAAACCTAAACTTTCAACTATTCGGGCGAACCTGTTGCAATCTTCTTGAATCCTTTGACTAGCACCTTCAATTTCTTCTTCTACGCTTTGCCATCTGGGAATATAGTTGAAGGTGATTGCTTGTCTCCATCTCAACCCATATATTCTTGTGAACCATGCTGTAAAAGTTGCAAGAAGTACATACGGCATAGCAATTACTAAGAAACTTGGGTTCCCTTCGAAACCATTAAATAAAAAATCTGTAGAAATCAAAAAATCATAAAAAATATCTATACCTTCTTGGGGATTTTCTGAAAATTCAGCCGCTATTTGCAAATGATCATAAAAACCTCCATACCAGGAGTTTATGGCAACGGTTAATTGAACTTGCACCCATAGAGAGCTAATTAACAAGCCTAATCCTCCATACGCCCATAGGGCCCACTCTTTGGATGCATAAAAAGCGCGTAACATAGAATTTAATTAAAATTTTTAAAAAGTTTAAACTATTATATTCCTATGAGAAGTTTAAAAGAAAATTTTAGAAAGAAATCTAAATCACCTTTTCAGATTAATAAAAAAAGTATTTATGGCGTGATGGAGATAATTTTGAGTGAATTGAAAAATATTTTTATTGCAAAGCTCAACAAAGAAATGACAAAAGAAAAACGTGTTTTGAAATACGTTTTAAGCAAAGGGAGAAAGAACGATCCAGAAAACGTCTTAGAAATCATTGATGAATGTGGATATAAAAAATTCTTCTTGATGAATAT
>CACESE010000007.1 GCA_902562135.1 uncultured SAR86 cluster bacterium
GCAAAAGCTATGAATAGAATTGCAACGCGTTGGGTCGATCAAAATATCAATGTAATCTCGAAACGAATGATGACTTCATCGCGACAAGGTTTTAGGGTTAATTTCGACAATAAGATTATCGATTCAATTAAAACCATTGAAGAAAAAGGTATCGATAACATTTTTGTTGAAGAGCCGCTTGATAGTAATTTTGTTGAAGAAGCATTAGATAAGTATGTTGGTGGTCCAATAGTAGAGTTTTGTACTGTAAATTCCAGCGGTCCCACAACCTCAACATCTTTAAAGATAAAAGTACATTTATCTAGAATTGTTCCGGAAGATGTAGTTCTAGACTTCAACATTGCTAGTGCATCAGCAAATGAAAACTTTTCATTTGGGAACGGTATATTAAATATTGAGGCCGGCCTCAAATCGGCTTTCATTATTTTCGATGGCATTCCGCAGGGTAGATCAGATTTTTCATCAGAAGACAGGAAATTAATTGTGACTCTTCTAGAATCCTCGAATGCAGAATTGGGCAAAAATTTAGTTTATACCCACACCCTTACAGATGATTTCACAGCCTGGACAGATCCTGATGCAAATTATTTCTGCATATCGGATTTTGATAATCTTGATGCATCAGCACTTGTCAGCGACCCTCAAGACGATAAGCAAAACAAAAAACCTGCGGATAGTAATTCTGATACCCAAATTGCGAACATAGACAATGATCAGGAAGAAGCTGAAAGCTTCTTAAATACAGAGCAATTGAAAGCAACGGTCAAAGAAATGGTATCAGACTCTGTGAAGGTTTCTGCTGAGGGAGAGCTCAAAGAAGTGATAGGTGATTGGTCAGTATGGATTGATGGTGAGTTTGGAGAATTTACGATTGGTAAAACAATGCCTAACCCAAATGTTTTGGATGAAAGATCTTTTCATATCGGCCTCGATAAAAAAGTGAGCGACGATGGAGACTTGTTTGGGTTTGCATTAGGCTTAGGAAAAACTAAACCAAAAGATAGAAGCCTTAATTCTAATGTAGAGTCTGTTAATTATAGCTTGTCGACCTATGGAAGGTTTGAAGATAAAAATAATGCTTTACAGTTTATTTTTGGAATTGGCAGATTAGAATTCGATTCTGATCGTCAGGATGGAAATGAGCTATTGACAGGTGAAAGAGAGGCAAATCAGTTGTTCGGCTCTCTCGCGTTTATTCGCTCATTTAATAATGAGGATAGTAACTGGCTAATTTCGCCTTATCTTAGGTTAGACGGCTCATACACTAGATTCGATAAATATAGTGAAAATGGAGGTGAGGCAGCTTTAACTTTCGATGAGTTGACATTATCAAATGCCAAGGCGTCCATTGGAACCGACATCAGTTATTTATTTGCAGAATCAAGATTCAACGCAATGCCTTATCTGACCTTGGAATACGGTTATGATTATTCGAAAACTTCTAATCAGAATATGTATTACACTCTTCAAGGTCCGAGTATAAATTACATACTCGATCTAGATGATGGAATGAAAGCTCACAATTGGGAAGTTGATTTAGGATTGATGCTTCAAATTTCTCCTGACATGTCTACTAATATCGGTTGTAGATGGCAAGGCAGATCTATTTACTTATCCGACTTCTCAAGTATTTCTAATAACGATATTTCGTCTTCAGAAGTTTGCTCTCTTGAATTGTTGTGGAATTTTTAATCGCACAATTAATTTTAATTAAGCTTTATATACATAATTCATCTCAATGAGAAACAAAGTATTCTGCGCATGCATATTATTTGGCATTCTTTTGAATACTCAACTCTATGCTAGCGAACTTAAAGTTGGGTTTGCAGAGCTTTCGATTACTCCTGAGTTATTTGATGAATGGGAGGATGTAAACGACGATGCTCAGTTTGATCAAGATATTGATAGGTGGACTGACGGAAATGATAATAACCAATTTGATCCTATATGGATGGCAGGTTTTCAAAAAAAACGAGCTGCCCAAGGCGTAAAGGACGACCTCATGGCAGTAGCCGTGGTGATTGATGACGGTCAAACTCGAATAGGAATTATTAGTGCGGACACAATAGGGCTAATGAGAAAATTTGTGCTTAGTGTTCGAGAAGATATCCCTTCAGGGTGGGGTCTAGATTACGTCATGGTGCATGCAACGCACAATCATGAAGGTCCAGATACCCAAGGCCTTTGGGGTCCTAGTTTTTTAAAAAGTGGTGTTGATGAAAGTTACATGGAGCTTCTTAAAAAAGATTTCATAAATGCGTTAGGCATGGCGATTGATAACTTGGAACCTGCAGAAATGAGTTTGGCATTAATTCCAACTAATCCACTTACACCCATTGAGGACAAACGAAAACCTATCGTGATAGATGATGATATAAGAGCAATTTTATTTAATCGTCCTGATGGGTCAGTTATAGGGTCTCTGATAAATTTTGGAATACATGTAGAACTTACATGGGATAAAAATCTAGAAATTACTTCCGATGTCGCTGGCTACTTAAGGAGAGGAGTCAGCGAAGGTATTTATTATGATGATCAGCTAATCAAGCCTGGACTGGGAGGAACCACATTATGGCTTACAGGAAATATTGGAGGCTTGATGACATCGGGACCAACTGATCCAATTTATGATCCTGTTTTGGAAAAAATGATCGTCAAACCGAGTCACATCAAAGCTCGAGCATACGGATACAGCTTGGCTAATAGCATCATAGATGCTTTTCACGCAGGTGATTTTGTACCTTCCTCAAAGTCATCGATAACTGTCCGCTCATCTGAAATAGAATTAGGTATAGAGAATTTTATGCTTTCGCTCGGAACTTTACTTGGGATCATTGATACGGATTTAAAATTTAGTTTGTTTCCTCCTTTTATGCGTTATCTCAGTGAAGTGGCATTCATCCAACTTGGAGATGCATCTATTGTCGGTATTCCTGGAGAACTGTATCCAGAGATTGCTGTCGGAGGTATAGAAAATCCTGAAGGCGCTGATTACGTTATTACTCCTCAAGAAGTTCCAAATCTTCGAAGCCAATTCCCAGAAAAACTTAACCTAATGGTAAATTTAGCTAACGACGCCATTGGATATATCATTCCAAAAAGTGAATGGGATGAAGACCCCCCTTGGATCTATGGAGAAACAGAAGAAACTTATGGCGAGATAGTATCTTTGGGTCCAAATACTGCACCAAAAATTCATGAAAAAATTATTAAGTTAATAGAAGACTCAAAAAAATAAAAAAATTATAAATTTCTATGAAAAATAAACTTTTTGGGATAATTTAATAGATATGATCAAGTTAAAAAGGATTAAATCTTTCAGTTTATTTTCGTTATTAATTTTTTCAACACTATCTTTTCATGTCGAAGCTGAAAAACTTTCAGATAAAGAGTGTGCTGAAGTAGCTAGTTTCGTTAATCAAGACAACGCTGGAATGGTGATTGATGAAGTAACTACTTTAATAAATACGGTCTGTATCTTCGGAGATTTTACTTACAATTACGAAATTTCTGAATACGTAACTCCCAGAGATTTTAAATCTTTAGCTTTTTCGCAATTAAAAAAAAGAGCTATTTTGCAGTTCTGTTCAGATCCAACCACCCGAGATTTCTTAGACTCTGTTCAATCCGTTACTTTTAAATACATCAGATACGACGGGGTTTACTTAACTGAGTATTCATTTGATGAATTTGATTGCTAAAATTCTTCAAAAAAAATAATATTGGATAAATCTTTATAAATTATGAACGCTAAAAAATTAACTATTCTTTTAATTGCTATTTTTATTTCTCCAATAATTTCAGCTCAATCTTTTCAAGATTTTTCTCAATCTTTAGAGAATTTCTTCAAGGAGAAACCTCTTTTCGAAAAATATGCAAATTCAGCTGTTAATTATGCAAGCCTTGTAGAAAGGCAAGGTATTAAATATCAGGTTAATTCAAATACGCCTTTTTCCGGTAATTACATTATGTATGTGGACGATAACCCATTTTGTATCGAAGAGGCGGGAAGCTTCAGAAACGGAAAGCTTCATGGACCATTGGAAGGTTACGAAGGATGTGGCGTGGCTTACTCTTATAAAACTAATTACAGCTATGGCTTAGAAAATGGTAAATATCAGCAATTTACTGACGGTTATCTCGAAATGGAAGGTAATGTTGTCGACGATGAGGTTGATGGAGAATGGAATGGATATGAATATGGTTACAAAATATGGACAGAGTATAACGACAATGGAAATCTTTTATATTACTTGGAGTATTCTTATCATGAAAATGGGCAGCTTGCGACGAAGGAAACCTTCAACGCTGAAGAGCAGCTCAATGGAATTTCTGAGACTTACCATCAAAATGGACAGCTTGCTTCCAAAATAAATTATAGAGACGGTGCTATTGTGAGAGTCCTAGAAAAATATGATTTCAATGGCAACCCTCTTAATTGAAAAAGCTTAATTTATAGTATTTTTATGAAAGATTTGAGAACGGAAGAATATTTTTCATCTGGATTTCAGTTAGGCAAATCAAATTACTGGACGATATTTTTTAATGTGCTTCTCTATGGCGTCATTTATGTCGTATTCCTTATAACAATATTGGGCATACTCCTATTGCCGGCACTAGGAGTTGGGTTTTATAAATTTTTATTGAGAGCTGCGCGAGGAGAAAATGTGGACGTTGGAGACTCGCTTTCAGAGGGTTTCAAAAATGGAATGTGGTGGAAATCTTTAGCCTTTTTTATTCTATATGGGTTGGGAGTTTTAGTGGGATTTATTTTACTAATATTGCCAGGTATATACTTAATGATTGCATGGCTTCTAGGCTTTTATTTATTGATAGATAAAGGAATGGGACCTATGCAGGCTTTAGGTAAATCAAGAGAATTGGTCCATAAGTTAGGGTTCTGGAAGGTTTTCGTAATAGTTTTTGGTTTGTATATTGCATCAAACTTATTATTTTTGATTCCCTTTTTAGGAGTCATAATTTATCTTTTCTTGATTCCGTTTATATTGATGGTTTATATCGCGCTTTACGAAAATGCTGTTTCTGCTCCTGAGGAAGATCGAGAAGATGCTGTGTTTGCTCCCTCTTAAGACGTCTAAAGAGTACAAGTTCTATATTAGATTTTTTTAAAAAAACGCATACCAACAAAAGTTTTCACAGGCGCTTCATTCACACTCAGTTGGGCAAGCCTTTTATAGAGGCTAAAATTAATGCGCTTGTGAAAACTTTAAATTGTTTAGTTCAGATTGTATTTAAAATTTAATTGCAGATTGTTCTGCGGAATTTCAAATCCATTAGAATTGTATGAATTGAAATCTTCATTAGGATTTTCGTGCTTAAAGTTAAATTCAAACCTTTTAGGTTCCGAGGACTTTTGCGCTAACAATTCACTTTTCACTTCTTCTTCATCATAAGAATCTCGGGTAAAGAAATAAACAAGTCCGACGACTAATAATACTCCGACAATAGCGCCGCCGCCGCCGCCATAGCCCCCTGAATTTCCGCTGGGATTTGCGCCACCTCCGCCACCGGGAGCTTCATGATAGGAAGCTAATCCGAAAGGGCTGATGACCAACATTAAAACTAATAGAAATATTTTCATATTGTCTCCTTAAATTAAAAAAAATGCTGAGCGTCAGAATCATATAAGGTTACAACGTGCCCGCAGCAACCAAGGATTAAGCAAAACAACAATATATTAGTTGTGATCTATGCTAAAAAATTCAATGTTTAACTTAAAATTCATAAAAAAATTCTTTATGTTTATAATCTAGAGAAATAAGCAGAAATTCTGGACAGTTGTTAATCAAGAAAATGAAGACAAGCGATATCGAATCTTTTTTGGACTCTTGGAAAGAAGGAGTAATTAAAATTGGGCAGATCTATATTGACAATGGAGATTATGAAGAAGCTGCCAAAGAATTTTTGTCTTTACATTATGCTTTTGATACTGAAGAAGTCTTGTTTAAACCAACATTTACTAAAGAAGTAGTATTTAGAAACAGTATAGATTTGGCGTTGTCTTATTTTATTAAAGGCGAGATTGCAGAAGATAATGGTTTTGCATTAAAACCTTGGGAAAAAATTGAATTAAACGAACTAAATGTCATCAATGACGAAAAAAACAAAATTGCAATGGGTACTTTTAATTTTAAACCACTGAATGAGGATAAATTCACCTTAGTAGCTTTTACATTCTTTTTCACTACATCGGATGGTTCTTTAAAAATTAAAGTTCATCATTCATCGCCTGTGACCTAAATTAAAATAATCTATTCAAATAGTTTATAATCCTCTCATGTGTGAATGTTGCGACTGCTGTGAGTGTACTTGCTGCTCGGATAAAAATTAAATATCCGCTCAGTTAGTTACACTAAATTTACTTTTTTTTATCAAGATTGAACTCCAATATCTCAAATGGATTTTATATTTGGGGGCAATTCGATATTGCTTCCACTGAGTTAATTTCTTTTCTTCAACGAGAAGTAAATAATGAGCTGCAAGGGCCAGAATTCGATGCTCATTTGACTCTTACTGGCCCTGTTAATTACGAGTTAGACATTTGTAAAAATTTATTAGAAGAGTTATGCAAAAGGTTTTCAGAATTTTCTGTTAGTCTCGATGGCATAGATTTTAAAGATAAATTTTTTCAAGCATTTTTTTTAAGAGTGCTTTTTTCAAAAGAATTAGAGGCCTTAAAACTAGCTACTGATCAAAGTTTTGGATTGTCGCCTAAAGAATATTTTCCCCATATAAGTTTATATTATGGAAGCGCTTTACAAAGTCAAAAAAAAGAATGTTCTAGAAGTTTATTGCCGCCTACTTCCGTTCTGTTAAATAAAATAAGTCTGGTAAAAATACATGAAGATATTGATGAGTGGGACATTATTCAGACTTTTTCTTTGTAATAACAAACTTCTACCAACTTTCTGACCAAGGCCTCAGATCAAGCTCAAAAGACCAAGTGCTTTTCTTTTGATCGTGGAGCATTAAAAAATTTTCCGCAATGTGATTTATATTTAATTTGCCGTCTTCGCCTTTACTTGCGGCAAATTCTGGAAACCTAAGATTTACTTTATCACCATCTATTATTCCGTCGATAATTACATTTGCTACATGAACTCCTTGTCCTCCAAATTCTTTAGCAAGTCCTTGAGCTAATGACCGCTCTGCACTTTTGGCTGCCGCAAATGCGGTAAAAGGCGGCCTTGATCTGAGCGAAGCAGTGGCGCCAGTAAAAATTAGAGAGCCTCCACCATTGTCGATTAATCTAGGGATGGCTTCTTGCGATATTAAAAATGCTCCTTTTGCGCAAACTTCCCAAAGATCTTGAAAAAATGGTAGATCCATTTCTAAAAACGGCTTCGCATTATTATTTCCTGCGTTATAAATTACCGAACATAATCCTTGATCGGTGTTATCTAGTTCGCTGAATATTTTTTTTACGTCTTCAATTTGAGTTACATCAGCAGCAATACCTGTGAGGGAGCCAGCATTAACTTTCATTGCGCCTAAGGCTTTCATATTTTCTTTGTTTCTTCCACACCCAAAAACATCATAACCCGCATTTGCGAAAGTCTTGCATAAGGCTACTCCCAGTCCTTCTTCGGGACCAACACCTAAAATTAAAACAGACTCATTTTTTTGCATTTTAGAATTATATTAAAAATATTTTAATTACGGGGCTAAGAAAAAATATTTTATTACCGATAGGTATATAATAGAAAGATTATTACTTTTGCTTTTAACTTTAGGATAAATAGGTAATGAATTCACAGCTAAGATCAGACAAATTAGCCATCTCTTTATCGCTCGCCTGCGTAGCGCATTGCTTTTTTGTTCCTTCTTTCATCATTTTAACATCTGGGCTTTTTGTTTCCGCAATCGATAATGGTTTTGTTCACAATTTAATTTTATTTTTTGCAGTCCCTGTTAGTTTATTTGCTTTGGCTTTAGGTTATAAAAATCATGGAGCTCTGTTGTATTTTTTAATTGGCTTTGTTGGCCTTATAGTTTTATGTAGTGCGGTATTGGTAGGTGACTTATTTTATGGAGAAACAGGAGAACGTTTACTAACGCTATTTGGTTCAATTTTAGTCGTTTTTGCACACTATAAAAACCATCAAATTTGTAAAGAAATTAATTGTTCTTGTCACGAATAAATAATTTATAAAATTTTAATTTATATAATTGGAGGGAGAGGTGACAGAAAAAAAACTTGATGTAGTTATATACGGAGCCACCGGGTACACCGGAAAATTAGTAGTTGAATACATGGTTAAAAATTATCTTAATGATAATGAAGTGAATTGGGCAATTGCTGGAAGAAGTGAAGAAAAGTTGAAATCAGTTAAAGATGTTTTCGGATTGACAGACTCTGTTAATGAAATTGTTGTTGATAGCAATGATTATGAAAGCGTACAAAATATGGTGTCTCAATCTAAATGCATTTTAACCACGGTTGGACCTTATCAACTATACGGTTTAAACATTTTAAAAGCATGCGCTGAAACAGGTGCAGATTATGTAGATCTTTGCGGAGAGTCCGCTTGGATGCATCAGATGATTCAAGAATATAACGAAATTGCAAAAGGTTCTGGCGCACGCATTGTTTTCTCTTGCGGTTTTGACAGTATCCCTTTCGATTTAGGAGTTTATTTATTACAAAAAAAAGTAGTTACGCACCAAGGAAATCCAGCTAAAAATGTTAGGGGACGAGTCAGGGCTATGAATGGAGAATTTTCAGGAGGCACGGCTGCATCGATGACCGCAACAATGGCTTCTCTTAAAAAGAAGCCCGAACTTATAGAAGTTTTAGGAAATCCGTTTTCTTTGACTGGCGGCTTTGAAGGACCTCAACAACCAAACGATTCTAAACCAATGTTTGATGAGCAGTTGGAGACATGGGTGTCACCATTTTTCATGGCGCCAATAAATAGTAAAAACATTCACCGTTCTAATGCTTTATTAAATCATCAATATAGTAAGGAATTTTGTTACAACGAAATGTGGATACAAGGACCTGGAGATTCAGGAAAGGCGGCGGCAGAAATGATAGCAGGGGCTAATCCTCTAGCCAATGCGCCTCAGCCCGGAGAAGGACCTTCGAAGGAATCAAGAGAGAATGGCAATTATGATATTTTATTTTGCGCCGATTTGGATGACGGGTCTGTACTGAACATTTCTGTAAAAGGTGATATGGACCCTGGGTATGGATCTACATCTAAGATGATTGCAGAAAGTGCTTTATGCATAGTCAAAGATTGCAAAGATTTACAGGGTGGAATTTATACGCCTGCAGCAGCAATGGGAGAAAAATTAATTTCCAGATTAGAGGCCAATGCAGGATTGACTTTTTCTGAAGAAAGTTAATTAGTATGGGTCTTGAAATAACTCTGTCTTTTTCAATTTTAATAGGAGTTTTTGTCTTAGTATTGACTGTTCGAGTCATAGATCTCAGAGATAGCCCAGTAACGAGATCATTTCATTCAGCTAATCGAGATATAAATCCGCTAATGCTTCAACGAGCTATCAGAGCGCATGGCAACTTACTTGAATACGCTCCGCTATTTCTGATTTTGCTTTTTCTTTGTGAATTCAATCGATTAAACAAAGATTATTTGATTGTGTCGGCTACTTTATTCTTTATAGGACGGTTGATGCATGGAGTAGGTTATGGATTCTTGTTGCATAGTCCTGTAATGAGGATAGGCGGCATGGCCTTGACCATTTTGGGATTTTTAATGTTATTAACTATTGCTAGCTTAAAACTTTTAGTTAACTAAAAGTTTTAAGACTTCATGAAGCCTTTCATAAACTCTGGCACCACATTTGCTCTCGAGTGATCAGAAACTCTTACGCATTTATTTTCCATTGTGCCAAGCCCTTCGATTGTAGAGGTTAAAACATCTCCGTCCTGAAGAAATTTTCCAGAAGCTATGCCAACACCGCTAGGCGTCCCAGTCCAAATTGTGTCTCCTACTTTTAGAGAAACGATTTCTGATAAATAAGAAATAATTGCTGAAATATCAAAAATTAGATCACTAGTATTACTCTTTTGAACTATATTCCCATTCAATTTACATTCGATATCTAAACTTTCTGGATTTTTAACTAGGTCAAGAGAAACTAATGCAGGTCCCATTGGACCATATGTATCAAAAGATTTTCCTAGGTTAAACATCGCGGGAGTTGTAGCAAATTGAGCAGGTCGGTCTGAGATGTCTTGTCCAACACATAGTCCAGCGACGTGATCAAGGGCATTTTCTTTAGGAATGTTTTTTCCGTCTTTGCCGATTACTGCAACTAGTTCAACTTCCCAGTCTACGTAGTCACTTCTCATTTCAACATTTGCTTTCGGGCCGACGAAACAAGAAGTATGTTTAGTAAAAATCATTGGGACCTCAGGAATATCCATTCCACTTTCTTCAGCATGCTTTCTGTAATTAAGTCCTACTGCGTAACAATTAGGACTAGTTGGAACAGGATTTCCAAGTTCTACATCTGATAAATTTCCTGTAGCGTTCTTTTCATCTAAAGATTCAAAAAGCTCGCTTAGTTTAGATTGAAACTTTAGCGCCTCAACAGAATCAGAACTAATCGCTCCATTTGATAGAGTTGCAATATCATAGTAAGAATTTTCTTTAATCAAGACTGCCTTGCCATCTACTGTTCCTAATTTATAACCCATTTACACACCTCTTTGTTCGTAATTTTTGTGAGACTATATGATCTCGGAAAAGGCTTAGACATGAAGAAAAAACCTTCAACTTATATTTAAGCATACTTTTATTATTCTAGATCAAAACAAAATAATAAATTTTTTGGGCATGCTAAGATATTTTAGAAAATTATTTGATATGAACGATGCATTACAAAACATCTTATTAAGAAATTCACCGAGAGAGCTATCAGAACCAATTCCCTCTTCGGAAGAAATGGAGCTAGTCTACAAAGCTGCATTGAGAGCTCCGGATCATGCTTGGCAAAGACCTTCAAGATTTATTGAAGTTACTGGCGATGGATTGAAAAAATTATCTTCTATTTTTAAAAAATTCGCTTTAGAAAATATAGAAGAATTAAGTGAAGAAGTACTTGCTAAATATGAAGAAGCGCCGTTTAGGGCCCCGATGATTATAATTTTAGTATCAGAAATCAAGGAGCACCCAAAAGTTCCAGAAATAGAGCAAATGTTTTCTACCGCAGCTGCGGCAGAAAATATTCTTCTTGCTTTGAATTCTTTGGGATACGCAGGAGTTTGGCGAACTGGAAAGTTTGCTTTGGATGATAGAATCTCTAGATATTTAAATTTACCAGATAACCAGAAGGTAATAGGTTATTTGTATGTTGGAACCGCGACAGGAAAACAAAAAAAAATTCCTCAATTGGAACCTTCTGAGTTTGTCACAAAATGGGATTGAAAAAAGATGAATTTTTTAAATATTAAAAAAGAAAATGATTTGTGCTGGGTTTATTTAAACAGACCAGATGCCATGAATGCTCTAAACAACGAACTGCTCAGAGAGTTGACCGAATTTAATAATAACCTTAAGAATGATCTTGATACTAAAGTGGTTATATATTCAGGAGAGGGAGAGAATTTTTCTGCTGGAGCTGATATTAAAGAGAGCATCTCATTTGGATCAAGTCTTGAAGCTTGGCGCTCGAACCTAGGAAAACCAGCAGTTATGTCCTTTCTTGAAATAAATCAAATAACTATAGCTGCTGTTAATGGCTTTTGTTTAGGGGGAGCTGCCTGTTTTGTTTCAGCTTGCGATTTTAGGATCGCAACAGAAGACGCTTTACTAGGATACCCTGAAATTAATTTGGGAATGAATTTAAATTGGTTTGGTCTGCCTTTGGCGCTGAGGTTGGTGGGACCATCTAAGGCAAAAAGACTTGTCATAGGTGGGGAAAATGAAACTGCAACCACTCTGCTGAATTGGGGCTTTTACGATGAAGTGTGTAAAAAAGAGCACTTAATTAAGGGAGCAGAAAGAATGGCTAATTTTTATGCATCAAAATCCGCTCTACCAGCTCAAATGATCAAAAGAAGCGTAAACGCAATCACTTACAATTCTGATTTAGCAGCTATGCATATGGATTATGATCAATTTTTATTAACGAGAGAAAAATAAATTGGATATATTTTTTTTAATTTTAACCTCATTCTCCGCGGCAATATTAATTACATATTTTTATTTTTTATCAAAATTAAAAAACCCTGAGACAATCAAAATTCCTGAGGAAGGAAATCTCGCAGATTTAAAAAATGGAAAACTTTATTATCGTTGGTTTTTACCCAAGGAAGAAAATGGCGAAATTCTAGTCTTAGTGCATGGATTTTCAACCCCAAGCGTGGTTTGGGAGGGAGTTATTCCTTTTTTGGTAGAAAATGGTTACAAAGTTTTGGTTTATGATCATTACGGTAGAGGCTTCTCCTCTCGCCCAAAAGTTAAATACACAAAAAGTTTATATGTAGACTCCCTAAATGAATTAATAGAGAACCAAAAAATAGAGGAGAAAGTAAACTTAGTTGGTTATTCGATGGGCGGACCTATTGTTGCTGGTTTTTCAGAAAAATTTACTTCAAAAGTAAAGTCGGTGAGCTTTATTGCTCCAGCTGGATATATGAGCCTGCATGTTTCTTGGTATCAAAAGCTTTTTTACCAAATACTTACATTTCCTTTAATAAGTCAATTCATTGGTGTTGTCGCCCCTTCTATTTTTTACGGCGGAAATTCCACATTAATTTTATCGACTGAAGAGGATGAAAATCATGTTCCTCAGAATAGATTGAATGAAATTTATAGTGAACAAATGAGTTATGAAGGCTTTACTAGATCGTTATTATCAACAATTAAAAACTTCAATTTATTTAGAGACAAAAGTAGTTTTAAAGGAATAGGAAAATTAGATTTGCCTTGTTCTGTAATTTGGGGGACAAGTGACGAAACCGTGCCTTTTGAAGGCCATAAAGAAATGCAGAAGGACGTTGAAAACCTTTTCAGCACTGTAGTTGAAAATGCATATCATGATATTACTTATTCAATGCCTACTAAAGTGGCTCGCCATTTGTTAAATTTTTTAAAACAAATATGAGATTTGTATTTATTTCTTTTTTATATTTTCTATGTTTTTCATCTTTTATCCATTCAGTTGAATTGGAAGAATTAAGTTACGGAGATCACGTTAAACAAAAAATAGATTTTTATCCAGGAAGCTCTGACAAAGTTTTGGTTTGGATTCATGGCGGAGGATGGATATTTAGCGGCAAAAGAGAAACAAGATGGATTAGACGACTTGAAAGGTATTTTAAAGTTAATGAAGAATTAAATATTTTTTCTATTGGTTATCGTTATGGAAGAAATACTGCACCTCAAGCTGCAGATGATACTCTTTGCGCTTATCAATTGATTTCTGAAGAAATAAAAAAAAGAGGTCTGTCAGAAGATGATGTAACGCTGATGGGTTTGAGCGCTGGCGGACACTTAGCGCTGTTGACCGGTTTTAAAAACTCCGAAGATTCTAATTTTTCCTGCAAGGCATCTATTGTGCCAAAGGCTATTATTAATTTTTTTGGAATTGTAGATATAGAAAAAAATTTTAATTTTTTAAAAGAAAACAGACCTTTTTTAAACTACATCAATATTTGGATACCGCCTGATAAAACAATCAAAGAGATCTCAAAAGAATATTCCCCAATAGAAATCGTACATGATCAAGTCCCAAAAGTAGTTACAGTGCATGGAACTGATGATACTTTAGTCCCATACTCTCAAGCATTACTTTTAGATGAAACTTTAAAACAAAATCACTTACTCATCACAGTTGAAGGTGGGGATCACTGGCGTTTTACTGATAGGGAGCATACAGAGATTAAAAAACAAATTGATGCATTTATGATAAATGACGTTTGGATTAATTAAATGAGTTATTGGAAAGCTAACTTACTTATTTTATCGATTATTTTATCGATTTGGTTTCTTGTCTCTTTTGGATTTGGAATTATATGGTCTGAAAGCCTTGATGCGCTTTCAATCGGAGGTTTTAAATTAGGTTTTTGGTTTGCTCAGCAAGGCAGTATTTACGTATTTGTTGTTTTAATATTTGTCTATGTGAATCTAATGAATCGTTTGGACAAAAAATTTAACTCTAAAGATAAAGATTAATGAATGCCCAACTTCTTACATTTATTTTTGTTGGAATTTCTTTTTCTTTATACATAGGCATAGCAATTTGGTCGCGCGCTAAATCAACTAGTGATTTTTATATCGCCGATAAAGGGGTCAATCCAATTGCAAACGGAATGGCGACGGCCGCGGATTGGATGTCTGCAGCGTCTTTTATATCTATGGCTGGAATTATTTCTTTTTTGGGTAAAGACGGTTCGGTTTATTTGATGGGATGGACAGGCGGTTATGTGTTACTTGCATTATTGCTGGCTCCTTATTTAAGAAAATTTGGTCAATACACAGTACCAGATTTTATTGGTACTAGATATTATTCTGACGCAGCACGATTGGTAGCAGTTTTATGTTTAATTTTTATTTCTTTCACATACATAGCCGGACAGATGAGAGGAGTTGGTATTGTTTTTTCAAGATTTTTGGAAGTGGATATAGATCTTGGAGTCGTTATTGGTATGGCTATTGTTTTTTTCTATGCAGTTTTAGGAGGTATGAAAGGAATTACTTATACTCAAGTCGCTCAATATTGTGTTCTTATTTTTGCATATTTGGTTCCTGCAATTTTTATTTCAATTTTGATTACGAACAACCCAATTCCACAGCTTGGCTTTGGAGGCCAAGTTTCTGGTTCTTCTGTTTATTTGCTTGATAAATTAGATCAGCTAAATATTGAATTAGGTTTTAATGAATACACATCAAATACAAAAAGTAATATTGACGTCTTTTTTATAACTGCCGCATTAATGTTTGGAACTGCAGGTTTACCTCATGTAATAGTAAGATTTTTTACCGTTCCTAAAGTAAGTGATGCAAGAAAATCTGCTGGATATGCTTTAATTTTTATAGCGCTTCTATATACCACAGCTCCTGCGGTTTCAGCTTTTGCCAGAGTAAATTTCATTGAATCTGTCCAGGAAGTTGAATATGAAGATGCTCCGGGGTGGTTTAAAAATTGGGAGCAAATTGGTCTTATTGCCTGGAAAGATAAAAATGAAGACGGAAAGATAAATTATTCTGCTGGAGAGGCTTTAGAAGGGGTGAAACCCAAATTTAGTAACTCGATAGGAGTGTATGGCGAAAGAGAGGTAACTAATGAGCCAAATTTACAAAACTCAAATGAAATTTATATCGATAGAGACATTATGGTGCTTGCTAATCCAGAAATAGCAAAACTACCAAATTGGGTGATCGCATTAGTTGCTGCTGGAGCCCTAGCGGCTGCTTTATCAACTGCGGCAGGATTGCTTTTAGTCATTTCTGCATCCATCTCACATGATTTGATGAAAAAAACTTTAATGCCAAATATTACTGAAAAACAAGAACTATTATTTGCTCGTATTGCAGCAGCAGTTGCGATAATTGTTGCAGGCTTGTTTGGAATTTATCCACCTGGGTTTGTTGCTCAAGTTGTCGCTTTTGCTTTTGGTTTGGCAGCTTCCACGATATTTCCTGTATTGTTTTTGGGAATCTTTTACAAGAGACTAAATAAAGAGGGCGCGATTGCAGGCATGCTTTCAGGTTTAATAGTCACCTCGGGCTATATAATATTTTTTAAATTTATAAATCCAGAGCTAAATTCGTCTGAAAACTGGCTATTTGGGATATCTCCAGAGGGTTTTGGCTTTTTTGGAATGTTTATTAACTTTGGTGTTGCCTTATTTGTCTCATTCATCTTTAAAGCGCCCCCAAAAAAAGTCTATGAGTTAATTGATGAAATCAGAAAACCTTAGTTTTATTTGAATTTTTTACGCATATTTCTAACAGCATCCATACCAAAAACTGGTTTTTTTCCTTCAGGAACAGTATTGCCTTTTCGAATAAGCTCTTCAAAAGAGGCGCCGTCTTTAAATAGCTGATACAAAATTTCAACATCCATATTCGTTCCTATAGGTTCATCGGAAAAGTCTGGAGCAATATTTTTTTTAAACTCTTCAGCTGAATGAAAATGTTCAAAAAATATTTCTACTAAATTTCCGTCAGGATCTTTGTAATACATCCCAGTAATCCAACCGTGATTTATAGTCCAATAAGGTAGCAAGCCTTTTTCCTTTGCTGAAAAATAAAAATCAAACCATTTTTCAATTGGATTTAATTTATAAGAAATATGATCTAATCCGACAATAGAGGGAATTGAAGTATTTAACCAATTCTTAAGTTTCATCAATTGTTTTGGAATAAAGCTTAAACCCTTAAAGACAGGATAGGTGTTTGCTATAGCGACTCTATGATGTTCTTCGTCAAAAGCTAAAAAGGTAAGCTCGTTACTTTCATATAAAGGCTCGCAACCAAATAATTTTGAATAAAATTCAATCATAAGCTCGTAGTTCATTGTTTTGAAAGCTACATGATGAAATTCATCAGGAGCGTCAGAGGATTTTAAATTCTGATAAATATCTAGATTTAATTTTTTTTTAACCTTCATAATAAAATTCTAACCTATAAACAAAATAGCTTGGTTATTTTGTTGGTCACTTTTTTAAGAATATAATTTACTCATGACATCTTTAACTGTAAATGAAGTTTATGCGATTGGCGCGCCTATTATTCTCGCATTAATCTTAGTTGAGGTTGTTATTTCGAACGTAAAAAATAAAGCCCTATACAAGCAAGGCGATACCTTATGCACTACTGGGTTATTAACTGGAAATATACTAATGAGCTTTGCTGTGAAAGGAGGAGTTTTAGCCTTTCACATTTTTTTATATAACTTTAGGATTATTGATTTGGCTAGCCTTATACCTCTTTGGGCAATGTGGATACTTTCTTTTATTTTCATAGATTTGATTTTCTACATTTATCATCGCTTATCCCACAGAGTAAGATTTTTGTGGGCCGTCCATATGAGTCACCATTCTAGTGAGGAAATGAATTTTGCAGTTTCTTTTAGACAAGCTTGGTTTGGACCTATCTCAAAAGTACCCTTCTTTATGATCATGCCTATTTTAGGCTTTGACCCAACAATTATTGCAGTCGCCGGAGTAGTTAGCACGCTTTGGGGTGTGGTTGGGCACACCCAAATAATTGGCAAATTAGGACTACTTGAATACATTTTTAATACTCCTTCTCATCATAGAGTACATCACGGATCTAATCCCGAATATATTGACAAAAATTATGGAAATTTATTGATTATCTGGGACAAAATGTTTGGAACTTTTGAGCCAGAACGAAAACCAGTGACCTTTGGTTTGGTAAACAATGTAAATACTTTTAATCCATTCAAAATAACTTTTATGGGGTGGATCTCAATGGTTAAAGATATGAAAAATTCTAGAAGTTATTTAGATGCTCTGAGAATTTTTTTCGGGCCTCCAAATACTAAAGTAAGAAGCGGCTCTTTTTAAAATTCATTAATCTAGAATTATTTTTACTCCACCTATAGTAATTTCGTCGTTTATTAAAAGACCTTTTAATTTGGCATTTTCGATAATTTTCTCGCGATTCAGAACTTTAATTATAAATGCATGAATCCCATCCTCTTTAGAGTTTTTGTCATTTACAAAACTTATATTTGATTGATCCAATGAAATATTGAATATCTCACCTGGATCTCTTTTTTTCCCAAGGGCTAACTCCCACTGAGAACATAATTTATCGGGGTCTCTAGATTTAAGAATAACTCCTGAAATGGAATCAACTATAGATTTGTTGATATGTTTTTTCCAGTTAGTGCCTGCCCATAGCCACTCATCTTCAGGAATCATTTTATCCAAAGACAATATAGCCCCACCAACTTGCTTGGGATGAAGATGTATTGTTCGCGCGTGAATATTTTCTTCCTTGCGATCGCCATTCCAAATTATTTTTATTTCTGAATTTTTAATTCTTTCGTTTTCTTTTTCAAAATTTTCAACATCGACAATTATCATATAACCACCTTCACCACCGGTTTTGTTGAAAAATCTTTCTGCTGTGGTATTTTCTTGAACTGGCATAACGATTTCAAAGAAAGTATCGTTTAAAGGAATCAAAACATTCTCTAATCCGAAGTTAATCAAACCAGGATCGTTGTAAGCTTCTTTTAACTCAAGAACATCACAAATTTCTTTTGCAAGCCTATCTCTTTCTTTCGATACAAATACTAACTGTCTTAATCTCATAATATTTGTAGAATAACAAATAAAAAACTAGTGAGGAATAAATGAAAAATTTAGATACTGGAACAGAGCACTTAATGGCGAAAATTGAAAATAACGTTGGTTATTTAATTATGAATCGACCTGAAGCAAGAAACGCTATGTCTTCTGAAATGAATGTAGCTTTGCAAGAAAAAATCGCAGAGTTTGAGTTAGATGAAGAAGTCAGATGTATTGTTTTAACTGGGGCTGGTAATGCATTTTGTGCCGGTGGAGACGTGAAAGGCATGAACGCTAAAAACGCAGGAGATGGCGAAACAGTCACGATTGACAAGGCTATTCATCGACAAAGAGATAATCAACGCGGCACCTCTGGCAAGTTATATAAAATGCCTAAGCCTACTCTTGCTTCACTTTCAGGAGCTGCTGCAGGAGCGGGATTGTCTTATGCACTGTCATGTGATTTGAGGATTATGTCGTCGGCTGCTTTCATGACCACTGCTTTTGCAAAAGTAGGATTTTCTGGAGATTATGGAGGCTCATACTTTATGACCCAACTAATAGGTTCAGCGAAAGCAAGAGAATTGTATTTTCTATCAGATCGAGTTTCAGCAGAAGAGGCTTTGAATCTTGGACTAACAAATTGGGTTGTTGATGCAGAAGATTTAGAGGCTAAAACAAGAGAAATTGCAGAACAACTGGCTTCTGGTCCGTCAGTAGCATATCGATACATGAAAGAGAATCTAAATAGGGCGACTAATGGTGACGTGGATGACTGCTTAGATTTAGAGGCAACTCATCACGTCCATTGTGGGCAAACTGTCGACCATAAAAATGCAGTAAAGGCTTTTGTAGAGAAAAAGCAACCTTCTTTTTCGGGTAAATAAATAACTTTTTAATGAGGTAAAAATGTTTTTAGGAATAAATAGATTTAAAATATGAATTCTCTTTTAATTTTATTGTCAGGGATAATTTCTGGAATGATTATATTTCAATCAGCCCTTGTCGCGCCTACAATTTTTAATATATTGTCTGAAGAACAAGCCGGTCCTTTTTTACGAAAGATCTTTCCTAAACTATTTTTGACAATAACTTTCTTGGGAATTTTTTCCTTTGTTATAGCTATATTTAATGAAAAGCTTTTAATTACCCTGATTCCATTGACCACAGCTATCTTGATGACTATTTGTTACTTATTAGTACCAATGACAAACAGAGCAAGGGACGACGATAATTCGAAACTATTTAGTAGATTGCATTTTGTGAGTGTTTCATTGACCGTTATCGTATTGCTTGCAAATATTTCATTAGTTTTTTTAATTTAGTAGATGCAACAGTTTAATATTTTCGATGAGCCTTTAGACGAATGTTGTTCGAACCCCATCACGGGTTTTTATAGGGATGGTTTCTGTCATACGGATGATTTAGATCGAGGAATTCATGTAGTCTGCGCAGAAATGTCTGAAGAATTTTTGAATTTTTCAAAATCTCGAGGCAATGATTTATCAACGCCAAGAGCAGAATATAATTTTCCTGGTCTGAAGTCTGGAGATCATTGGTGTATTTGCGCAGAAAGATGGAAAGAAGCATATGATTGTGGCAAAGCTCCTAAACTTTTTCTTAAAAAAAGTAATAAGAAAGCTTTAACAATTATAAAAATTGAAATTTTAAAAAAGTTTTCTCTTGATCTTTCATAAAAATCACTAAAATATTGTCTTATGGAGTTTGGAAAATGCCTCTGCGGTGCAATTGAATACAGCTTCGATAGAAGTAAGGTCATTTCAGCTCACCATTGTCACTGCAAAGACTGTCAAAGAGCTACTGGATCAGGAAAAGCCACGATAATAATTATGTCAAAAAAATATTTTGCGGTTAATCAAGACCCAAAATTTTTTGAAGTTCAAGGAGAACAAGGCAATCATGTCGTGAGAGGATTTTGTCCTAATTGTGGCTCAGGAATGTTCAGCTATTTAAAAGAACATCCAAATATGGTGTTTGTGAAAGCGGGGACTTTAAATGATTCCAGTTGGTTAAAAATAGACTCAAATTTTTTTACAGATTCATCTTGCGACTGGAACAGACCAGTAGAGGGCGTTAAAAATCATAACGCAAATCCAGGACTGACATCGAACTTGATGATGGCGATTAAGTCATTGATCAAATAAACCTTTAGATAGTATTTATCTCATTCGGTTGAAGCGCTGAGTCCTGCGACTTCCATGTTTTATGAAAACCTCTTTTGCAAGTTTTTTAAATTCAGTATTTTTTCTCATCGACCATACAGATTCCCTTGCTTTTGCTGCTGTTTTCTTTGGGTCTACAATTTTTTCAAGGTAGATGTCTTTTAGTTCAGCGTTATGTATTAAGTCTAAATCAATTTTTTTTAAACTAGGAATAATGGATTTAATCCACTCGGCAGAAGGGTCTTGATCAAAGCTCTGTTTATAAACTGAATAAATCCTTGGAAGATTAATTCCAGTCACGCCGCTTTGCATCTGGACTTGACTTATGTGAATCCCAGGCTCAAAGTCTGTAAAAAGCTCTGCTAGAAGCGGAGAAGTCAATTGCCAAGGTTGCCATAGATTATAACTTGCAAAAGACATAATCATTGCGCGCATGCGAAAGTTTATCCAACCAGTTTTTCTTAGATAAATTAGACAAGCATCGAGAAAAGGAAAGCCGGTTTCACCGTTGATCCACTTCTCAATTAACTCTTTATCTTCAATCTCTCTAAGTTTATCGCAGTGAGGGTGCATACTCTTGTATTCAAGTTCTGGCTCAGTCTCCAGCTTTTGTATGAAGTGACAATGCCAATGTAGTCGTTTTTTAAAAGAGTAAAGATCGTTTTTGAAATTTGAAGTAATTAAGGCATCACTTAATGATTGATAAACTTTTCTCAAAGAAATCGAGCCAAATGCAATATGTGGAGAGAGTCTAGAACAAGATGTTTCAGCCTCGTTAGGACAGGACATCTTTTTTCTATAACCATCGGCACGATACTCAAAAAAAGAGTTAAGAAGTTCTAGGGCTAACTTTTCTCCTCCGATCTGAATTTCATCTAATTCATGTTTTTCTATAATGTTCTTTTTTTCGAAATCTTTAAATTCTTGAAGAGGTATTTTTTTATTAAAATTCGAAATTTCTGGTATTTCTAAGAGGGGCTTACTCATGATTTTGTTCCAATCTCTTGACCAAGTATCTCTATTAAATTCTTTTAACTGAAGGCCAAAATTATCATAAATTTTAATTTCGTTATCATTGAAGCTTTTGATAAATTTTTTAATGTCTTCTCGATGGTAAATATTGTCTGTGCAATGATTTAGGTGAATATTGAAATTAGAAAATTCTCTTTTTATTACTACCCCAAGACTTTCGAATGAGCCTTCGTGAATAAAAACTTTAGAATTTATTCGTTTAAGATTTTTATCTAATTCTGAAAGACAGTCGATAGCAAATTTTAATTGTCTGGGAGATCTTCCATATGACTTCCAATAATTTTTATCATAAACATATATAACGCAGTAATTTCTTTTTTTTGATCCATAAAATAACGCAGGATTGTCAATAAGTCTTAGATCTCTTTGAAGAAGGATGATGTCCATAAGACACAAGATATTACTCTAAAAGCTTTCTTAATCATCTTATAAGAATATAAATAAGAATTTGATAGAATATTAAAAAATGATTGATTATCTAAGAGCGCAGAAAATTATTCATTGGCTAATGGCTATTGTCATAATGCTTGACTTGAATGTGGCACAAAAATTTGGAGGGGACATGGAACTTTGGGATCGATTAGAGTCCAGGGTAGATCATGCAACAGCAGGTATAATTGTTACTTTTCTCTTTGTTTTAAGGATTTTTTTAAGATTTCTTTATGGCGCACCAGCACTACCTGAGGCAATGCCAGGGTGGCAAGTTTTTATGGCAAAAGCGGGCCATTATGGTTTGTATTTCTTAATGGGCCTTCTCATAGTCTCTGGAATCGCTTCTGCCAATTTCACCAGCTATCCTATTGTGGTATTTGGAGCACTGAATTTATCTTCAGAAGTAGATAATTTAGGAATGTTTAATTTGGTGAGGGGTATTCACGAATTTGCGACAAACGCAATTATTGCACTTATAGTAATTCATATATTAGCTGCTCTTTATCATCACTTCATAGCCAAGGACGAAACAACTAAAAATATGGCGAAGTTTTGGACAAGAAAAACCGTTAAATGAAAGATCATGTTGTTCAGTGGTTACATAGAGGGATATTTTGGCAGGTTACTTTCGTGGGAAGAAAGAGATGCTATCCTCAGTCAAATAGAGTTCAAAAATTTAAATACTTACTTTTATTGTCCTAAAGAAGATCCTTACCATAGGCTAGACTGGAAAACTCCTTATCCAGATAAAGAAAAAAAAAGCCTCAAAGAATTCATAACAAAATGTGAATCAAAAAAAATTAATTTCTTTTTTGGGATTTCACCAGGTATAAATTTTGAAGATTCTTTTGAAGAGCTTTTCAATAAAATTTTAGATGTTACTTCTATTGGCGCTTCAGAAATAGTTATTCTTTTTGATGATTTATTTGAAGAGCAAAATGGAAAAAAACATGCCGAGATAATAAATATATGTAAAGAAAAATTCCCAGAAGTTAATTTTTATTGTGTTCCTTCAGAATATTGTGAGCAACTTGCAAAACCAAATTTAATGGAGAGCTTATATTTGAATCAACTTTCAGAGCATCTAGATTCAGACGTCCCAATTTTTTGGACGGGTTCAAAAGTTGTTTCTAGTTCTTATACTTCAAAAGAAATAGATAATTGGAAAAATACTTTAAAACATAAATTAATTATTTGGGACAATTTTTACGCCAACGATTATTGTGTTCCAAAAATTGTATTAGAGTCTTTTGATGTAGAAGAAAGATCTAATTTTGAAAACGCTTTAGGTATTTTAATAAATGGAACGGGGCTACTAAACATAGATAAGTTCTGCTTGGGATCTCTTGCGAATAAGATTTATTCAAAAGACAAGTTGCTTAACGATCCTATTAAAAACTTAGGATTGCCTAAAGAGTTTGCTAAGATTTCTGGCCTTTTTAAGCTTGAAGCTTCTTATACCGGTTCCAAAGAAGAAATTGAAGCAATAGAATTTTTATTGTGGAAATGGACCGGCCCAATAAAACAAGAGATTTATCCATATATACATTTATTAAGAAAATTCCTAACAAATGAAGGTTCTGCAGATTTGCTTAAATCAAGATTTAATATAAAAAAAATTTAGATGTTAGATTTTGAAGATTGATCTAATAAGTAACTTTGAAGCTTCTCAAGTTCTTCGCAAGAGTTTGGGCACAAGTTTTGAAGTTTTTTTATATTAGCGTTTGCTAAATCAATTCGGTTCGTTTCAATAAATAGTTCACCCTGATACTCTAAAGCAGCTTTATTGTCAGGTTCTAAATTTAAAGCCTTTAAATAATATTCTTCTGATTCTGCAAATTTATCTAATTTTCTGTAGGTGAAAGCTAATAAAGTCCAGCCATCTGGATCTTCAGGTTCTGATTTTGTGTAATTCTTTAGAATTTTTTGAGCTTTAGAATATTGACCCTTATCAATCATCTTATAAGCTTTTGAATACATTTTTGTTGGATTGCTTTTGTCGTATTTAACTGAATAAGCAGGGTAGGCCACGAACAAAGTTAGTAGCGCTGCAAAGATTAAACTTACCTTCCAATTATGTTTCACGCTTGGATAGTAATCTTTTTTAAGAGATTATTGATGAATAAATTTATTGCATTTGCTTATAAGTGTTAACTGTTTAGTAAGCAAGATTGCTTATTGAAGCTTATTTTCTTCCTAGATCGTTGTTAAAATTTAACAAAAATAAATGATAGATAGAAAAATAAATTTACCCGGATATTTTAAATCTCCTTGGCCAGTTGAATGTGGTGGTAATCGAAGACAAAAGTCAGTTAATGGGTCTTTGAAGGCAAAAGATTCTCAACCAAAAGTTCAATCAATCTCGTCTGATCGATGGAATGTCATGGTTATCAGAAGAGACAAGGATGAATTTTACTTAGGCGGCACAATGCCTTATTTTTTTGGTCCCGAGCCTTTTGGTTGGATACAAAAATTTGATTCTAGAACTCTTGAAGTGCTAGCTGAGAGCCCTAAATTACCTTGTGGGGGTCATGTATGGTGCGGTGCAATTGCTGCGCATGAAAATGGGAACATAATAAAAGTTAACGGCAATTATATGCATTCCTTAAACTCAAATTGTGAGCTTTTGAGAGAAAAAAAACTTCCTATTAATAGAGCGCATAATGGTCTTTTAATACTTTCTGACGGAACAATCATCACAAAGGACTGTCGACTTGAAGGCCAAGGAAATTCTTTTATTACTAGATTAGATCCAGATACATTAGAGCTAATTCATGAACCTTTTGCTTTGCCTGAAGGATCTATGGGAAGAATTGCTTCTGAGTTCAATGATCAAGGAGAATTTATTTATGTTCCTGGAATTGAAAGAATATTAAGGATTAAAGTAAATTCAAACTCCCTTGAACTTGACGATTCTTGGATGCCCAAATATCGCGATTCAAATGGACTTCATGGGTTGGCTTGGGATGGTTGTATTTCTGATGGAAGTATATGGTTAATGGACAATGGAGATATTCAATCGGTGAGAGATATTTATGGAACTGAGCCCAACGGTCGATTTAATGAATTTAAATCTTTGAGTTGGAGATCCCCTGCGCCGTGGAAGGGTAAACAAAGATTAATTAAAATTGACACAAGATCGGGAAGATTTGACTCTTTGAAGCCTTTTGAAGATCTTGGGGGAGGAATTATAGCTCCGCCTGTGAATATTCCGGAGGCAAATATTTGCGTTGCTTGGGATAGTATTAATGGAGGTATTGTTGGGGTTGATACCTCAAAAGAAATGCTCCAAGTTTCTTGGTTAAAAAAATATAGACCAACTATGCAACCTGTGGTCTTTCCAGAAAGTAATGAATTAGTTATAAATAATTATGAGAATGGAAGTGATCAAATAATTGTTCTTGATGTAAGAAATGGTGAACTGCTTAGTAAAGCGGATGTAAATTCTAAATTGGCAAACGGTATGTTTTTGACTCCTGGGAATAATAGGGATATCTTTTATTGCTCTACCGGAGCGTTTTCGAGAATAAGTTGGTCATAAAAATACTAAAAAATAATGCTGTAACTATTGCGATCTCTTCAATAGTTATTTTCTTTGCAGCATATTTTCTATTTGCATACTCAGGAGTTATGTTATCAGTTGAAGCTGGATACCAAATAGGAGAAATATCGAGATGGTGTGAAAGAATAAGCGATGGATATTTTAGGGAGCCTGCAAACGCATTAAGTAATATTGGATTTATTTTAACTGGAATATTTATGGTTTATATCTTGTCCAGAGAAGAAGTTACAGGTCAGAATTTTTTTATAGGTTTTACTTCCATTTCGGTTCTTTATGCTTCCGCTTCAATTTTTCTCGGTCCAGGTTCGTTAATGATGCATGGAACTCACACCGAATGGGGTCAATGGATAGATAACGTGAGCATGGTGGCTTACATAATAATTCCTTGGTTATTGAATTTTAAAGTTTTGAATGACTGGTCAGAAAATCAATTTTTATTCGCTTATTTTGTAATATTAATTTTATTCTCTGTTTTAAGTTGGTTTTTCGGATCAGATTTAGGAATTGATTTTAGTCTATTTGGATTGTCTATCGGTTTATGGGTTATTTCAGAGTTTTTATACAATTTTTATTCTTCCTATATGAGATTAATCTCAGGTTTTGTTGGCTTTGCAGTTTTATGGTTGTTTGGCACTTCGCCTTATGAAGTTTTCACTAATCTCCAAGACTTTTGGTGGACTTTATTTTTTTGGTTGCCTGGATTGATTGGAACTAATAAACCTGAAAGCAAGAGAAAGTACAATCCGTGGTTTTTCGCTGGTTGTTTTTTTTACATACTTGCATTCACAATTTGGTTGCAAGGAAATTTGATCGTTAATCCAGATACTGAATGGTGTTATCCAGATTCGATTATTCAACCTCACGCGTTATGGCATATAATTTGTGCGTTGGCTACGCTTTCTTTCTTCTTTTTTTATAGAACCGAGAGAAAATTACAATCTAGCTGAGTAGACATGAAGAAATTATTTGTTTTATTATTTTTGACTTTAAACTCTTTTTACATTCACTCAGATCTTCTATTAGATGCAATATCCAATGATATTAGATCCCCTCAAAATCAAGAAAGAGACGAATTCCGTCATCCATATGAAACTTTGACTTTTTTTGGAATAGAGCCTTCGATGAAAGTTGTGGAGTTATCTCCGGGCGGAGGCTGGTACACAGAAATTTTAGCGACATATTTAAAAAAAGATGGACAGCTCATAGCTGCACATTTTGATAAAGATTCTAAAAATGATTATTTAAAAAAAATAAGAATAAATTTTGAAAAAAAAATGGGTTCGAATTCAAACTTTAACAATGTAAAAATTGTTGACCTATCTTCAAAATATTCAAAATCAGGATCAGTTGATGCAGTTTTAACTTTTAGAAATCTTCATAATTGGATTGATCGAAGCTGGGACGATATCTTTATAGCCTCTCACAAGGTTTTAAAAAAAGGTGGAGTTTTAGGAGTAGTTGAGCATAGAGCTCTAGACGGTACTTCTGTCGAGGAAATGAAAAAAACAGGTTATGTAACCGAAGATTACGCAATTAGAAATATTGAAAAGTTTGGATTCAAACTAGTTTCCAAATCAGAAATAAACTCTAATCCTAAAGACACTAAAGATTACCCAAAGGGTGTTTGGACTTTGCCTCCTGTGTTGAGGCTCAAAGATAAAGATCAGGAGAAGTATGTTCAAATTGGAGAAAGCGATAGATTTACTTTTTTATTTAGAAAAATTTGAGGAATGATATGACGAATCAAGACAAAACAGTTTTAGTTACGGGCGGCTCAGGATTTATAGCCACACATTGCATCTTAAAGTTGGCAGCAGCGGGATATAAAATAAAATCAACTGTAAGAAATCTTGAGAGAGCTTCAGAATTGAATAAAATTCTGGACAGAGCTGGATCAACCTACGAGAGATTAAACAAGATTGAAGTCGATTGGTTTAGGGCTGATTTAACTCAAGATGAGGGTTGGACTGAGGCAGTAAAAGGTTGCGACTATGTTATGCACGTTGCTTCACCTGTAGCATTAGAAGAACCAAAAGATGAAAATGATCTAATTATTCCTGCAAAAGAAGGGACTATGAGAGTGCTGAAAGCTGCAGCTGAAGAAGGCGTCAAAAAAGTTGTTTTGACGTCATCTGTCGCAGCAATCATATATGGTCACGAAAAAGATAGTTTTAATGAAGATGACTGGACTGACACAGATTCAGAAGGATGTTCCGCTTACAACAAATCAAAAACTTTTGCCGAGAAAGCAGCATGGGATTTTATCAATAGTGACGAATGTACCATGGAACTTTCTGTAATAAATCCTTCGTTAGTTCTTGGCCCAGTTCTTGAAACAGACCCTGGTACTAGTGTTGAAGTTGTAAAAAGATTTTTAGATGGAGGTTTCCCTTTAGCGCCCAATATTAGTTTTGGAATTGTTGATGTAAGAGATGTAGCAGAACTACATCTACTAGCGTTAGAGTCATCTCAAGCTTCTGGCAATAGATTTATTGCTAGCTCAGAAACTATGGCAATTCCTTATATAAGTAAAACTCTTAGAGAAAAAATACCTGAGTATGAAAAACGATTTCCTAAACGTACAGCACCAGACCTTCTTATTAAATTGATTGGTTTATTTAGCCCTTTAATGAAGACTGTAGCTAACCAGCTTGGAAAAACAAAGGAATTAGATAATTCAAAAGCAAAGAATATTTTAGGATGGCAGCCTAGATCTGGAGAAGAATCTGTTATAGCCTCAGCCGAAAGCCTGATTGAGTTTGACTTAGTTAAACCTTTATAAATTTTATTTTATTTAAAACTATTCTTTCTTGTGTTTAATAAATCTGGAATAAAAGAATTCAGAGATTCTATTCCAGAACATTTTAGAGCAAGAAGATCAAATTTTTTTATATTTTTAGGCACTCTAATTTTCGGAGTTTATGGGTGGAAAATAGAAGGATCTTTACTTACTAATAAAAGAGTTATCATTCTTGCTGCGCCTCATACTTCTTATGAAGACTTTGTAAGAGCTTTTCCATTAGTTTTGGCGTTAGACATCAAGGTAAATTTTTTAGCTAAAGATTCTATTTTTATTTTTGGAATAAAACATTTTTTTACTTGGCTGGGAGGAATTCCAGTCAACAGAGATATGCCTAAACAAGCTAAAAAATATGTATCTGATTTAGGTCATACAAGAGAAGCAATTTTATTAGGAATTACACCAGAAGGGACTAGAAAAAAAGTAAAAAAATGGAAAACAGGTTTTTTAAGAATAGCTGAAGAGATAAATGCTGAAATTCAATTGACTGGGATAGATTTTGGAAAAAAAAGATTTGTTTTTGGTGAATTATTTAAACCAACAGGAGATAATGAAAGAGATATAGAAAATTTAAAAATACATTTTCAAAAATATACAGGAAAGCATCCTGAAAGATTTTAAATAAAAGAGGTTGAATTAATGGAAGAATATCATGTTAGTTTTATTGGAATTTGGGCAATTTTAGTTTTAATAGTTATTGAAGCAATTATTGCTATAGGGGCATCAAGAACTCAAAAAAAACTTATTCCAGGAGTAATAAATCCTGAATTAGGTCCTGAATCGTTTGTATTTAGAAGCGACAGAGCATTTAAAAATTCACTGGAAAATATTGTTCCTTTTTTAGGCGCAGCTTTAATGAGCATTTTATTAAGTTTAGATCCTACTAGACTCGCTAGACTGATAATAGTTTATGTGATTTCAAGGTATATTTTTACAGGTGTTTATTATTCTGTGGCAACGCGAAAAAACCCAAGTTTAAGAAGCTTGTTTTATATGATTGGATTTATTGTCACAATAATAATGCTTGTAGACATTGGGCGACACTTATTAAGTTAGATAGGAGGAAAATATGACATTTGAAAGCGATGAGAAAAGATTAAAAGAAGGAATGAAAATACTAGAGAAGTTAAATTTCTTACATAAAGCAGAGGGTAGTTTTTCCGAGGACTTTAGATCGCATACAATTGAAACTTTGTTTGGATCAGTTTGGACTAGATCAGGGCTAGAAATACAAGAGAGAAGCATAATCACTTTAGCCGGCTTAATTGCTTTAAATAGAGAAAATGAGCTACGTTTGCATTTTAGAGGCGCTAGAAATTTAGGTATTAGTAAAGAAAAGATTCAAGAAATTATTTTTCATTTAGCCCATTATGCTGGATGGCCAAACGCTGTAACTTCTGGCAGAGTGCTTGAAGAAGTTTGGGAAGAAATGGACGCAGAGGAAGCGGCAGAATAGTTAATTAATTGTTGAAATTAATATTTCTTCTGAGTTGATTGGCAGTATTATTTGGGTGCCATCGTCTGATAAAGTCCATTCACTAAAAATTTCATCAACACCTCTAGTAAAAACGGTTTCCATTAAATCGATAACTGGGGCAGGAGCTAAATGATAAAAAACCAGATGCCCAGCATTAGCTTCTTTGGCTAATCTAGCGCCATCAGTTGGAGAGATATGATAATCTTGAATATCAAACATTATTTTTGCATTTCTATCATTTCCAATTTCTTTTTGAGCTTTCTGAAGACGCCCAATGATATCCATCGATAAAGATTCTAGGAATAAAACATCGGTATCTTTTGCGAATTTGACGAGGTTGTCGCTGTAAATTGTATCGCCGCTTATCACAAGAGACCTGCCTTTATAATCAAATCTAAATCCCAATGCGGGTTCGACAGGTTCGTGTTCTACTAAAAAAGCAGTAATTTTAAGTTCATTCTCGTTGTAAAACGGCTCTTGATTTTCAAGTAAGGTTATTGCTTCATAACCGAAAGCTTTTTCTACAAGAACTTCATCTCCGTGATGCTCATACCTGTACTTTGCGTCCAAAGAATATGCTTGTTCAAAACCATTTGTTACGGTTTTTATTCCTTCGGGTCCATAAACTTTGAGTTTACTTTTTCTTCCAGTGACCCAGCTTCCTAAGTGAAAATCTTGTAAATCAGAAATATGATCTGAGTGTAAATGAGTTATTAGAATAGCTTCGAATTCAAAGGGAATACCAAAAGTTCTTAAATTACTCGCACTTCCATCTCCAGTATCGACGATGAAAACTCTTTCTCCAGCCTTCACGAGAATACAAGTTTCAGCTCTGTCAGGATTAGGCAAGGGTGATCTTGATCCACAGACAATTGCACTTAAAGCATCTTCTTGAGTAAGAGGGCTTTCAGCATTGATTAAATTTGCAAGCCCAATATTTAATAATCTGTCTTGAACAGAAGGAATTCTTAACGCTATGAAGATTAAAATAAAAACAATTAAAATTATTGCAACGGAATATTTTAAAAACTTGCCCATTTTTTTTGAGTACCTTATCAATCGGCAGTTATACTGTCAAAATAACTAAGGGGAAGATTATGGAGATTTTAAGAACACCAGAAAAATGCTTTGAAAATTTAAAGGACTACAGTTTCGAGCCACACTACACAACTATTAAAACTCATGACGATACAGATTTAAGAATTCATCACATTGATGTTGGCCCTAAAGAAGGACCAATTATTCTTTGTATGCATGGTCAGCCTGTTTGGAGTTATCTTTATGTAAAAATGATCCCTTATTTTACTGAAGCTGGAATAAGAGTAATTTGTCCTGATTTACCTGGTTATGGAAAGTCTGATAAACCAGCTGCCAGAGAGGATTATAGCTTTCAAAGACAAGTTGATTGGATGACTGAATGGCTGAAAGCAAATAATTTAAAAAACTTAACTTTTTTTGGTCAAGATTGGGGAGGCTTAATAGGCTTAAGAATGATCGCTAGAGAGCCAGATCGGTTTGATAAAGTTTCTATGGGAAATACGGGATTACCTTACAACCCTGATGTTCCTCAAAATATAATCGACGAAATTAAAGCTTTCAGGACAAGCAATATCAAGCTAACCCCAATGAAAATGGCAAGAGAAATAGGGAATATGGACAAGGGTGTTGCTGCTCATCCGGGTTTAAAATTCATGTATTGGCAGAAATACTGTTGGGATACCAAAGACCTTCCGACTGGTTTTTTGATGAATACAATGATGGGAGGTAGAGCAAATCTTTTAAATGGTCTTTATTATTTATTCGTGATGCTAGGCATTGGTAAATACTTTCCGATGAAATCAGATATCGCTAAAGCATATGATGCTCCTTTTCCTACTCCAGCTTATAAAATGGGAATTAGAGCTATGCCTATGCAAGTTCCAATAATTCCTGACCACTCTTTGGAAGCTCAAAGAGAAGCAAGAGAAGTTTTCAAGCATTGGGAAAAGCCTTTTTTGAGTATTTTTGCAGGAGATGACCCAGTGACAAATGGCATTGAAACAGACGTTTTAGAGATGTGTCCTGTTGCTAAAAGCGCTCCACACATTGGAGGAGGCCACTTTTATCAATGGACAAAGCCCGAAGAGTTATCAAAACTCTTAATTAATTTTGTCAAAGAATAGGAGATAAAAATTGAAAGTAGAAAATAAAGTAATGCCAAGCGAGGAGCAAATGGCAGAGTTCTTGGAGCCCGGAAATGATGAGCCAATTTATATGGTTAATCTATTGAAATTTAAGGAAAAAGCAGAGTACCCAGATAAAAGAACAACCGATCTCTCAGGAAAAGAAGCATACGCAATTTACGCCGAAGAAGTTCAAGGCCATTTGGCTAAAGTGGGTGGAAAGTCAATTTTTGGAGCAGAAGTTGAGAGGTTAATGTTGGGAGAGGTGGAAGAGTTATGGGACATGGTAGCGATTGCAACTTATCCAAATAGAAAAGCTATGTTGGATATGATTTCAGATCCCGATTACATAAAAAGCGCCCAACATAGAGTTGCAGGATTAGCAGGGCAATTGAATATAGAAACAAAAATCAAATGAATAACAAAGACCCAATAGTATTGATTGGAAGTCCTCCATCTCCCTACACAAGAAAAATGATCGCATTACTGAGATTCAAACAAATACCTTACAAAGTAATTTGGGGAGACCCTGTGCAATTATTGACTAGTGGAGATTTAGCAAATTTAAATATCGATCCACCAAAGCCAAGTCTACTTCCCACATTCATTTTAGAAAACGAATCGAATGAATTATCAGCTTTCACTGATTCTACTCCGTTGATTCGCAGATTTGAAAAGGAGTATTCTTCAAGAAATTCTATTCCAATTAATCCGGTCTTAAGTTTTTTAAATTATGTTTTGGAAGATTTTGCAGACGAATGGGTGACAAAATATATGTTTCATTATCGATGGCACTTCGATGAAGACATAGACAATGCAGGAACGCTTTTACCTCTAAATCAGGTTGTTAATTTAGATAGCAAATCATTATCGTCTTTTAAAGAGCATATTGCCCAAAGACAAATTGGTAGGTTGGGAGTTGTTGGATCAAGTGATGTTACTGCGGCAGCAATAGAAAGAAGCTATGAGAGATTTTTGAATTTATTAGAAGAGCATTTTTCACAATTCCCTTTTTTACTGGGTAATAGACCTGCTTCTTGCGATTTTGCTTTGTTTGGTCAATTGAGTCAGTTAGTCGGATTTGATCCAACTTCTAGAAAGATTGCACATAAAGTCTCACCAAGAACCGTAGCTTGGACAAATATTATGGAAGATTTATCGGGGCTTGAAGTCTCTGACGAGGACTGGATTGATGAAGAGTTATCTGAATCTTTAACTAATATCTTTAAAGAAATAGGCAGAGTGTATGTACCAGCTCTTTTAGCAAACGAAAAAGCCTTAATAGATCAAGAAAAAACTTGGAAGGCAATGATTGATGATTCGAATTGGTCTCAACAAACTTTTCCTTATCAAGTTAAATGCTTACGTTGGATAAATGATGAGTATCAAAAATTAAATGACGAAGAAAAAACAAAGGTTTCAAACTTTTTAGACAAAACACACTGCATAAATTTAATAAGGAGATAAAAATGAGAGAGTTTCAAGTATTAAAGAGTGATATTACGAAAACAAGAATTGCCGAAGTTGATATAAATCAATCAGGTTTAGAAAAAGACGAGATTCTTGTACAAATAGAAAACTTTTCTTTCACTGCCAATAATATAAGCTACGGTGTTGCAGGAGACTCGCTAGGCTATTGGCAATTTTTTCCTGCGAAAGATAATCAAAACGGAGAATGGGGGTGTATCCCAATGTGGGGGTTCGCAAAAGTTGTAAAATCCAATCACGATGAAATTAAAGAATCTGAAAGACTTTTTGGCTATTTTCCTCCTTCAGATTTTTTAAAAATTCAACCTGCGAAAATTTCAAGTCAAAATTTTTTTGATTCAACTCCGCACCGTAAAGATCTTCCAGTAATTTACAATAATTATGTAAGGCTTGAAGGTGAAGCCGATTATGATGCCTCAAATGATTCCATAAGAGCCTTATTATTCCCGCTGCATTTAACAGCTTTTTGTTTATGCGATGCTTTGTTGTATGAAAACTATTATGATTGTGAACAAATAATTATTTTAAGCGCATCGAGTAAAACTGCTATTGGTTTGGCACAAGGACTATCGGAAGCAGATACCGCGCCTAAAGTTTTTGGATTTACTTCAAAAAAAAATAAAGAATTCGTAGAGAGTTTAAATTGTTATGATGAAATTTTACCTTACGAAGAAATAGATAATTTAGACTTTAGTAAAAATTCAGTCATTGTGGATATGGCAGGAAATCCAGCAATAATGGAAAAGCTTTCAACCCTCCTGCAAGATAATCTAAAAAAATTCTTAACTGTAGGAGCAACACATTGGCAAAAAATTACTTCTACCGAAGATGTGATAGCAAATGTTCAAGATTCACGTTTTGAATTTTTTTTCGCACCCGGACATGCTCAAAAGAGATCAGGTGAATGGGGTGCAGAAAAATTTAACAAAATTGCCAACGAGTTTTTAAAGAAAAGGTCAGAGCAAAGTAAAAGTTGGATGAATATAAATGAAATAAGAGATTTTGAGGGATTGTCAGAGATATACAACGATATGTTAACTGGCGATGTAGAGCCTAAACTTGGGTTGATAATTAATTTAAATAAGTGAACTTAATACAAATAATATTTCCAAAAGACCCGACAAATTATTACGGTAGTAATTTAGCTTTTTACGGTTTAATTTTATTTACTGGTCTTCTTATATGGAGAAGTTTAGTACATTTCTTATTTTGGGAATTTGGTTTGCATGACATTGCTAGTGTAAACCGATTAGACGGTACACCTGATCCTATGCCCTTGGTCTATATATTTTTTTCTTTATGGGGTTTAGAGCAAGTAATTAGAACTAGCTTGACGATATTAGTTCTTTTCAAATATAAAGGTTTTATTCCCTTAATGTTGTTAGTCAATTTATTTGAGTGGAGCATGAGAGGAATATATCCTTTAACTAACTTTTTTCCTTCCATCTCAGATGAATATAAAAATGGAATTACCCCAGGTGTAGAAGGAATTCCATTTATAATACTTTTTTTGTTAGTTATTTTTATTCTTTCATTAAGGGTCAAAAAAAATTGAAAGATTCTGGTTTTATTAATTTAGACTGTTTTTTATATTATTATTTAAATGAAGAATTATGAATAGAGTAACAGAACACTTAGGTACAAAATTTCCAATTATTCAAGCTCCAATGGGTTGGATAGCAAGGAGCCAATTGGCGTCCGCAGTATCTAATGCAGGAGGTCTTGGAGTTATAGAAACTTCTTCTGGAGAAGTAGAAGCTTGTAAAGAAGAAATTAAAAAAATGGCTTCATTAACCGACAAACCTTTTGGAGTAAATCTTCCAATTCTTTTTTTACAAGATGATTCAATTGTTGATTTTGTAGCAGAATGTGGAGTCAAATTTGTAACCACATCTGCTGGAAGCCCCGCAAAGTATATTGATCGTCTCAAGTCAGCTGGGTTGATTGTATACCATGCCGTTCCAAGCATGATTGGAGCACTAAAAGCTCAGGAAGCTGGAGTCGACGGATTGGTTGTCGAAGGGACTGAGGGTGGAGGATTCAAAAACCCTGAGGAAATAGGTCTACACGTTTTAATACAAGCCATAAGGAAAAAAATTGATTTACCAATTATTGCAGCCGGAGGCATTGCGGATGGAATCGGAATGGCTGCAGCTTTTGCTTGTGGAGCTGAGGGAATTCAAATGGGAACGCGATTTGTTTCGAGCAAAGAAAGTCCAGTACATCAGAATTGGAAGGATGCAATTTTATCTGGTTCTGAGTCAGATACTTATGTTTTAAATAAATCTGGTTCGCCATGTTTAAGAGCTATTAAAACAGACTATTCCAAAGAAATTTTTGAAAAAGGATCAATGGATATGAGTGTTTTTAAAGGAGTTCAAGACCTATATTTTGGCGGCGACCTTAACGCTGCCCCGGCTCTAACTGGGCAATCTATGGGTTTAATCGATGAAGTCAAAAGTGTTGAAGAAATTATCAGCTTAACTGTAAGAGAATTTAACCAGACTTTAGATTTATTGAATAAGGCAAAGATTTAGTCATTTTGGTGAAATGATAGTTGAAGAAGCTTTTTTTAGTTTCTTTGGATAATCAATATTGTAATGCAGCCCTCTACTTTCTTTCCTTTTAATAGCGCTATCAATTATTAATTCAGATACCTGAACAAGATTTCTTAGTTCTAGAAAATCCGAAGTCACTTCAAAATTTTTATAAAATTCTTGAACCTCGTTTTTAATTAGCTTCATTTTGTCTTTAGCTTTTTTAAGTCTGTCATTACTTCTAACTATGCCAACGTAATTCCACATTAATCTTCTGGAAGCATCCCAATTGTGATTAATTAAAATATTTTCTCCAGCTTTTATTACTTTTGAATCATCCCACTCAGGAATTGATTTTCTATTATGAGAAAAATTCTCTTTGATATCTTGCGCAGCGGCCTTTGCAAAGACAACGCATTCAAGAAGAGAGTTACTTGCCATTCTATTGGCTCCGTGAAGTCCAGTTGAAGAAGTTTCGCCTATTGCATACAAGGATTTAATATCTGTTTGCCCTTTGAGATCTGTCAAAATTCCTCCACAAGTGTAGTGAGCCGCAGGAACTACAGGAATTGGAGATTGTGTTATATCAAATCCATATTCCAAACATTTTTTATGAATACTTGGAAAAGAATTTTTTATTTCTTTAGAAGGTTTGTGGGAAATATCTAACAAAACATTATCTTTTCCACTAACTTTCATTTCATTATCAATTGACCTTGCAACAATGTCTCTTGGAGCTAGGTCGGCCTTAGAATTATATTTTTTCATGAAAGGAATTCCTGAAGTAGTTTTTAAAATTGCACCTTCTCCTCTTAAAGCTTCAGAAATTAAAAAGGATTTTGCATCTGGATGAAAAAGACATGTTGGGTGAAATTGATTGAATTCCATGTTTTCTAATCGACATCCTGCCCTCCAAGCAAGCGCATAGCCATCGCCGCTTGCTCCATCAGGATTACTAGTATAAAGATAAGCTTTACTAGCTCCTCCAGTTGCAAGAATTATTGCTCCTGCTGAAATACTTAATACATTTTCTTTGTTTTTATTAAAAACGTATGCTCCGAGACAGTTATTGTTTTTAACAATAAGATCAACCGCTAAGTGGTTTTCAAGTATTTTAATATTTTTATTTTTAAGAACTTTACCTGCCAAAGAATCAGATACTTCTCTTCCAGTTGCATCAGCAGCATGCACGACTCTTCTATAAGAATGCCCTCCTTCCTGAGTTAAATGAAGATCTGAAGCATTATTTTTTTTGGTGAATACAACACCGTTGTTTTGTAACCATTGGATTGCTTCTTTTCCATTTTCTATACAAAATTCGACCGCTTTTTCATCACACAATCCATCTCCAACTTTCAAAGTATCTTCAATATGACTTTGAGTTGAGTCTTCTTCAGCAAGAACAGCAGCTATACCGCCTTGGGCATACCATGTAGAACTATCAATAATTTGATTTTTTGAGATAACTGTTATTTTAAAACTATCAGATAATTCTATTGCTGCTGTTAGTCCGGCTGCACCACTACCAATTATTAAAATGTCTGTTTTGATGACCAATTTATAAAAATATTCTAAATAATGAAGCCGTCAGCAGTGCAATTAAAATTATCACGAATAAGTATTTTACAAACCAGTATTTATTAGAGGTCCAATCAATTCTATTAGTTCTGTTTCTTTGCTTTTCAGAAGCTCTCATAGGGCCAATGAAAAAAAATATTGCTAACGAAGCAATAGCAATTAATGAAAAAAAGATAAGATTTGAATCCACTAACGACTTCTGAGTTTCGCAAGTAATCTTAGCATTTCAAGATAAAGCCAAATCAAGGTTACCATTAAGGAAAAAGCACCGAACCATTCCATATATTTTGGTGCATTTTGTTCTGAGCCTTGTTCGATGAAGTCAAAATCTAGAACTAAGTTCAAAGCAGCAATTGCTACTACGAACAAACTAAATCCTATTCCGAATAAACCGTTAGAGTGTATAAATCCAATGTCTGAGCCAAACATATTCATTATAATACTCACAGTATAGAGTAAGGCTATTCCCATAGTAGCCGAGACTATCATAAGTCTAAAGTTCTCTGTTGGCTTGATTATGCCTGTTTTGTAAAGCAGTAAAAGAGAGGATAGGGTGCCCAGTGTTAATCCCACCGCTTGTATCACGATTCCTTGATATTGAGATTCAAAAATTGCTGAAATAGCTCCTAAAAAAAGCCCTTGAGCAAGAGCATATGCAGGACCAGTTATTCCTGACCAAGATGGTTTGAACATGGTCACTATTGCTAAAATGAAGCCTGTAATAGCGCCGCCAATCCCCAAAGGCATTACCGCAGAAGCGTCTCTTGTTTCGAAATATAAGTTCCAAGTCAAGGTAGCAGACAATGTAACTAGCAGCAATAAAATCCCAGTTTTATTGACTGTACCCTGTAAGGTCATGAAACCTCCTCCAACAGAATCAGAAGAACTAAAGTTTGAAAAAGTTGCATCGTTAAGGGTAGGATTTCCTGAACGACCAAATATTTGAAGTGCGTTATGTTTTGACATATTTATAAGTTAAAATTAATTAAGTTTTATTTTACACCATGTCTGCACTAACTAATGCTTATATTTTTTTAATATTAGCAATTATTGCTGAGGTAATTGGAACCTTGTATTTAAGAGAAACTGAAGGTTTTACAAAAGTTATTCCTTCAGTAATTACCGCGATTTCCTATGCTGCTAGTTTTTACTGGCTCTCTTTTACTCTAGATGAAATTCCTGTTGGCGTAGCTTATGCAACATGGTCAGGAGTAGGTATTTTTTTGATAACTGGCCTTGCTGCCATTAAGTATTTGCAAATTCCAAATTTGTTCACAACTGTTGGAATGGGTTTTGTTATAGTTGGAGTTGTGCTGATAAATTTATTCAGCTCAGAAAATTAAGGAATTAACCAATTCAACTGGGCTTTATTATCTTTCCAAGTAAATTTACTTCTTCTATGGCCAATATTCTTTAAATAAAGAAACTCTAGCTCATAATATTTAAATATTAATACGCCAAAGTTTTGGTAGCCATCTTCTATATTAATTTTTTCTTTATCAAGGTCATATTTTTCAGGATGAGTAATAATTTCGCCTGGTGCACCTTTTACTGAATAACAAAGTTTAGACATCTCTCTCGAGTTATTCCAAGCCAACAAACTAGTCTCATCATTATGATGAAGATTTACATTTCCTCTCAATCTGAGCTGAACTTTTTTTTCTGGATCATACGCATGAATGAAAGCTAAGTTATTTTCATTTAAAGAGTGAATTTTTTTTGATCTCAAGTCTGTATGAAATCTCATATATCTTTCATTTCTGTTGTATTCCCTTAAAACAACTGTGCGCGGCGTATCTAAAATACTTAATGTAGGAGAATGAAAAATCGACTTAGAATTACTGACCGCATCTTCGAGCAAACTTTCGGCATACTCTAAGGAAAGTTCTAAGGAATTATAAAAATCTATGTCTGAATTCATATATTATTTCTTATTAAACAATTAATTATGGACGTTTCATATATTTTAGACGAATTAAATCCAATACAAAGAGAGGCAGTAACCGATGACTCTCTCCACTCTTTAATATTAGCTGGTGCTGGCTCAGGAAAAACTAAAGTTATTACTCATAAAGTCGCATGGTTATCCTCTGTTAAAGGGGTAAATCCGATGTCACTTTTAACTGTCACTTTCACAAATAAAGCTGCTAGAGAAATGAGAGGCAGGATTGAAAATATTCTCGAAGAAAATTTAAATCAAATGTGGTGTGGAACTTTTCATGGAATTTTCCATAAAATGCTGAAGATTCATTGGAAGGAAGCAAACTTGTTGAAAGATTTTTCTGTAATTGATAGTGAAGATCAATTAAGAGTATTGAAAAGAGTAATCCAGGCCATGAATTTAGATTTAGAAACATGGCAGCCCAGAGACACTCAATGGTTTATCAATAAACAGAAAGATGAGGGCAAAAGGAAAGCAATTTTGAATATGAATGCAACTTTTGTCGAGGAAAAAATGGTGGACATCATGGAGGAATATCAAAAAACTTGTGATCGAGAGGGTTTAGTAGATTTTGCCGAGATATTAATTAGAGCTTACGAGCTCTTATCTAAAAATAATGATCTGTTAAAACATTACCAAGATAGGTTTCGGCACATTCTGGTAGATGAGTTTCAAGATACTAATGAAATTCAATATCTTTTATTAAAAAAATTAGCTGGTAAAAATGGGTCTATGACAGTGGTTGGAGACGATGACCAATCTATTTATAGTTGGAGAGGAGCAAAAAGTACTAATTTAAAAAGATTTGCTAAAGACTTTTCACAGGTCAAAACTATTAAACTGGAGCAAAACTACAGATCTTCAAAAAATATATTGGCATGTGCAAACTCCGTTATTAGAAATAATCCAGATAGATTAGGTAAAGAGCTTTGGTCTCAAAAAGAAGAGGGAGAACAAGTAAAAGTTTATAGAGCTTTCAATGAAAGGGATGAGGCAAATTTTATAGTTGGAATAATTAAAAGATGGATGGAGGAAGGAGGAAGTCTTTCGGATTCTGCAATCATTTATAGATCTAATGCTCAATCTAGAATATTGGAAGATGCAATTTTAAATTCAGAATTACCTTATAGAATATACGGCGGAGTACGATTTTATGAGCGAATGGAAATTAAAAATGCACTTGCATATGCCAAGTTAGCAATTAATCAAAATAATGATTCACAGTTCGAGAGAGTTATTAATGTCCCTACTAGAGGCATTGGCACTAAAACCATGGATCAAATTAGAGAAAAATCTAAAGATGAAAATCTATCTTTGTGGGAGTCTGCAGAACAACTTACTCAGGACAAAGATACTAAAGTCGCTAAAAATATAAAAGCTTTTTTTGAAATTATCAGTCAACTTCAAGAATTAGATTTTAATAAAGATTTAGATAAATTTTTTGAAAAGGCAATATCTCTGAGTGGTCTAAAAGACTTTCATGGCAAGGAGCCAGGAGAAAAGGGACGATCAAGAGTTGATAACCTTGATGAATTGATTTCTGCAACATCAGAATATTTTTCTTTAGGAGAGGATAATGACGACGATAGATCGCTATTAGAGCTTTTTCTGGATCAAGCTTCTTTAGATGCTGGAGAAAACCAAGCAACTGAAAATGAAGATGCTATCCAGATGATGACTCTGCACTCATCAAAAGGTTTAGAATTTCCATTGGTATTCATCGCAGGTTGTGAAGAAGGTTTGTTTCCTCATAGAAGATCAGCCGAGGATCCGAAACAATTAGCAGAAGAAAGAAGGCTTTGTTATGTGGGCATGACAAGAGCGATGGAGAGACTTTATCTCACCCACGCTGAAACAAGAAACGTCTATGGAATAGAAAATTTTAGTCCCGTGTCTAGATTCATTAAGGAAATTCCAGAGGAATTGGTTTATCAGATTAGGGTGGCGTCTGAAACAGAAGTAGAAGAAAAAAGATTTGAACCAAGAATTGTGGGAGGTACAGAGCATAATGTTGGGGGATTTTCTCTAGGCGACAGAGTTACGCATAAATCATTTGGTGAGGGTGTAATACTTAATTGTGAGGGAGACGGATCAAATGCTAGAGTAGAAGTAAATTTTGATAGTGGAGGGACTAAATGGTTGGTCTTAAGTTTTGCAAATTTAGAAAAAGTTTAATTTTAATAATTATCAGTTTTTTTATAGTTTCTTGTTCAGATGAAGTAGCTCAAACTGAAGAGAGCTTAGAAAGAAAAAATTATTCATGGAGGCTTGTAACTACTTGGCCTAAAAATTATCCTGGCGTAGGTCTGGGCCCCGAAAACTTTGCTCAACTTGTAGAAGAAATGACTGATGGTAGGCTAAAAATAAAAGTTTATGGAAATGGTGAGCTTATCCCAGCTTTAGAGGTTTTTGATGCCGTATCCAGAGGAACAGTAGAAATGGGTCATGGTGCTGCTTATTATTGGATAGGAAAGCTTCCTGCTGCACAATTTTTTACTACTTTACCTTTTGGATTAAATGCTCAAGAAAGAAATGCCTGGCTTTATTTTGGCGGAGGAATAGAGCTTTGGGAAAAGGCATATGAACCTTTTAATTTAATTCCTATGGCAGGTGGAAACACAGGAGTTCAAATGGGGGGGTGGTTTAATAAAGAGATAAATTCACTCGAAGATTTAAAAGGAATTCGAATAAGAATGCCTGGATTAGCGGGAGAGGTTTTTTCCAGAGCGGGTGGAGAAGCAGTCTTAATGCCAGGAAGTGAAATTTTTACAAATCTTCAAACCGGAGTAATAGATGCTGCTGAATGGATAGGTCCCTACAATGACCTAACTTTTGGTTTTCATCAAGTAGCCAAATATTACTATTATCCAGGCTGGCAAGAACCAGGGGCTATGACGGAATTTATTTTTAATAAAGAGGCTTTTGATGAATTGCCCAATGACATTAAGGCCATTGTTAGAACAGCTGCAAGAGCGGTAAATCAAAATATGCTCGATGAATACACAGCAAGAAATAATCAAGCCCTGATTTCTTTAATTGAAGACCATAACGTGATTCTTAAAAAGTTTCCTGATGAAGTTCTTGAAGAGTTAGAAAAAATTTCAAAAGAAGTTTTACAGGAATTTGTTGCTAATGATGATTTTGCTAAAGAAATTTATCAATCTATTTTAGAGTTTAAAAAAGGAGTTTCTAATTATCATAAGATATCTGAGCAAGCTATTTATGATCTTCGTTAACTAATCTTTGAGATAAGTAGGATTATCAATTTTTAATTTTTCACTAGCAAGTTCAAATAAAAAAGTTTCCATAAGAGAACCATCATAAGATTCATCTTTAATAATCATTGATAACTCTTCTTTTGAATATATTTTTTTCTTCAATAATTTAAGACTTAGTTCTTCAAATTTACGAATTAACTCATCTTCGTTGTTAATTTCCCTTCTTAGTATTTTGAACACATTTAAAGCAATTCTAAGTTTAAAATTACTTGTTTCTTTTAAATCGTTTAAATCAATTTCTTCTAGAAAAAAATAATGCAATGCATTAATTAATTCTTTTTTTGTAGGTCTGTCGAAGAGATTTTTCAAAATTTTTTATTTTTTATCATGTTCATTAGGTCAAATTCTGTTTCGGAAACTCTTCTGCCTATTGCTGCTTTTTCTAAAGATTTTAAATTACCATTTAGGTGAGCAAAAGTTTGAATCATGCATATGATACCCCACCTCAATGAACCATAAATCTGCCATAGATTTAATTCTTCAAGATCGATTTTTATGTTTGAATTTATTTCGTATCCCTCTATTAATTCTTCAATACTTCCTAAACCAGCGGCTCTTTTAGAATTATTACCAAATCTCCAAGACTTTATACACAACCAACCTAAATCTTCTAACGGGTTGCCTATATGAGCTAGCTCCCAGTCTATAACTGACTCAAATGAGTCTTCAGAAATAATAAAATTACCTAGTCTGAAGTCACCATGCACTAAAACATTATGTGAATCTTTAGGACTATTTTTCGCTAAATAATTAAAAGCGTATTCAAATATTGGCTGTGGCTCTTCAAAAGTTTTATAGACTTCATGAAGATCATTTAAAGCCACATCAAAAGACATTTTTTTTAGTTCAGCCAATTGTTTTATGTCGCTTTGATGTATTTTGGATAAAATTTCTCCTATTTGAAAAGTTAATGAAGATCTAATTTTTTTATATTTTTCATCTCTTAAAATTTTTCGAGCAATTGTTTCTCCATCTATAAACTCCATAATATATCCACTACCAAATCCACTCGACTCATCAAATTCTTTAAGAATTCTTGGAACAGGGACATTATTTTTTTGAACTATTTTTTGTATTTTTGCTTCTAATTTTTTTGAGATAGCTAATTTAGATTCAGCGGAATCTGGAGTTTTTCTTAAAATATAATTTTTATGATCCGATAAACAAATTTTGTAGGTTTCCGCCGATGCTCCGCCTGAAAGACGGTTAAGATCTTTTATTTTAGAATCGAGTAGGTCTTCAATAAAATTTTTAAAATTATCCATTTAATTGGTTTTGCAAGGAAGCGTCGCGTTCTCCAAAATCCCAGCCAGAACCATTATTTTCGTAATTTTTGAGAATTCTTTTTGCGACAGATTGAATGTGCACTTCATCGGGGCCATCATAAATTCTAGCTTCTCTTGCATGTCTATACATTAAGCTAAGCGGGGTGTCGTCCGTAAGTCCTTTTGCCCCATGGACTTGTATTGCACGATCAATTACGTTGTGGAGCATTTGAGCACCAATTACTTTAATTAAACCTATTTCAATTCTTGCATCATCTCCCTCATCAATTCTTTTAGCTGCATCTAAAGTTAATTGTCTCGAAGATTGAATTTCACAAGCACTATCAAAAACGAATTTTTGTAAAAGTTGCTTTTGAGTGAGGGCGCTTCCAAAAGTTTCTCTTTCATGCATCCTAGAGCATAGAAGATCAAAAGCTCTTTGAGCCTGACCCAACCATCTCATGCAGTGAAAAATTCTTCCAGGCCCTAATCTTTTTTGAGCTATCAAGAAACCTTGTCCTCTTGGTCCTAATAAATTTTCTTCAGGCACCTCTACGTTGTCATATTCAACTTCGTAATGTCCTCCATTGATTCCAAGGACAGGAGTTTCTCTAATTATTTTGTAACCGGGATTATCTGTTGGAACAATTATCATACTAAAAGCACCATGACCTGGAGCATCAAGTTCTGTTTTACACATAACTGTGGTGTAAGCAGCTCTAGATGCGCCTGTAGTGAACCATTTTCTTCCATTGATTCTCCATGTTCCGTTTTCCAAAACAGCTGTTGTTTGAAGCTGAGTGGGATCAGAACTCGCCACTTCAGGCTCTGTCATTCCAAAACTTGGAAATATTTCTCCTTTAACTAAAGGGTCAAGATATTTTTCTCTCCAGTGATTAGAAGCGAATTCCCTTAGCATTATTGAATCTTGAAGAGATACTGTTCCTAGTCCAACATTTGCATATGCAGATCTTCCAATCACTTCGTTTACATAAACGTATTCCATGAAAGGCATTCCTCCACCACCAATATCTTTCGGATGACCTAGGGCCCAAATATTTTCATCTTTTGCCATTTGGGTAATTCCTTTTAAGATTTTTTGAGATTCTTTGGAATTTTCTGCTAACTTCTTTTCTACGGGATATATCTCTTCTTCAATGAAAGATTTAACTTTAGCTCTTATTTTGGTCCAGTCGTTTTGCATGAGATTTCAAGTATTTTTAGCAAATTCTTTCACAGCTTTCCAGACTCTTAGGATATTTCCATTAAGAATTTTGTCAATTTCCTCTTCTGAGTAACCTCTAATTAAAAGTTCTTCAATTAAATTAGGAAACTTTGATACGTCATTAATATCTTCTGGCAGAGGAACTTCACCGTCGAAGTCAGAGCCTAAACCGACGTGATCTATACCGACAAGGTTTTTGACACGATCTATATTGTCCACAACATTTTTTACTGTAACTTTCATGTTTGGATTTGACTTTCTGTCGGCAACAAAATCTGAGCCAAAACAAATTTGTATTACTCCATTATTTTTTGCCAATGCTTTTAACATCTCGTCTGAAACATTTCTTTCCCAACCAGGAGTGAAATGTCTTAAGGAGCTGTGTGTGGCAATTACTGGTGCTTCGCTTATCTCTAAGACTTTCATAAATGCAGTATCTGATACATGAGAAATATCAATCATAACCCCTTGTTTGTTCATTTCTTTAACCACCTCAAAACCGAAAGGGCTAAGCCCATCTTTCCATCTTTTATTCTCATCATAAGAACTGTCAGATATATGATTACTTTTTGCGTGAGCTAAAGTAATGTAGTTAACTCCAAGATCTGCAAAAAACTTAATATTTTCAAGTTTCCCTTCTATCGGCGCTCCATTTTCAATTCCATAAGCAATCCCCACTAAGTTCTTATCTTGTTCAAGTATTGATATATCAGAAGGGTTTTTTATGAAAGTAAATTTGTCGGGGTTATTGGAAATGATTTCATTCATCATGTTTATTAGTTCAACAGCTAAATCAAAAGATGTTCCTTCTGGCTCCGTTCTAGCAGGAATAAAAATTGCAAAAAAAGGAAGATTTAATCCACCCTCAACAGCTCTCGGATAGTCAAAATGGAAGGAAGTGCTTTTAGTAATATCATCACTAGCACCTGTATTATTTTTTTGGCGCCATATTTGAAAAGGGGTATCTATATGAGAGTCAATAATTATTTTATTTTGACTAAAATCTTTGGCTTTTTGACTTAGATCTTCCGAGCAAGATATTAATAAGAAGCTAAATATAAATAGAATCTTTTTCATAATGAACATTTTTTTAATATATCAGAAAAAGTATTTCAATATGAGTTACTAAAAATTAGATTTGGTAGGAAAGTTGCTAAAGTTGGAAAATAAGCAACTAGACACAAGACAAAGATTTGGATGACAATAAAAGGCAAGACTCCTTCATACATGGTTTCGGTTTTTATTTTTTCAGGAACTACGCTTCTTAAATAAAAAAGAGCAAAACCAAATGGAGGGGTCAAGAAAGATGTTTGTAAGTTTATTGCTAACAATACTCCCAACCATAAAGGGTCTGCCCCCATAGCCATTAAGATGGGTCCAACTATTGGAACCACTATAAATGTAATTTCAATAAAATCTAAAATAAAACCAAGAATAAAAACTAATAACATCACTAAGATCATTGCTCCAAATAAACCACCTGGAATCATGTTAAAGATTTCTGTAATAAGCTCTTCACCTCCTAAACCTCTAAAGACTAAAGAAAAAATAGATGCTCCGATCAAAATTAAAAAAACCATTGAAGAGATAAATGCACTTTGCTTAGTGGTTTCTTTTAAAATTTGTATAGTTAGTTTTTTATGAAATAGTGCAATTAAAATTGCTCCAAGAGCCCCTATTCCAGCGGCCTCAGTTGGCGAAGCGACTCCTAAAATAATAGAACCTAAAACAGCAAATATTAAAAAAAATGGCGGAACTAACGTAGAAATAAGTTTGAATAAATTATCATCTTTTGATTCACTGAATGTATTTAATTCTTGTTTTCTTAGAGCGATAACAAAGTAAAGACCATAAATTAATACCAATATGATACCTGGAACTATTGCAGCCATGAACAAATCTCCAACGGAAAGAGACTTGGCAACATAATTACCAATTTTAAGCTGAGATTGTTGATAAGCAGTTGCTAACACATCACCAAGGATTACCAAGGCAATTGAAGGAGGAATTATTTGACCTAGAGTTCCGGTAGCTGCAATTAAACCCGTAGATATCTTTTGAGAATATCCTCTTTTTAGCATAGCTGGCAAAGATATTAATCCCATCGCGATAACTGTTGCTCCAACGATCCCTGTACTCGCGGCAAGCATAGTGCCCACAAATAAAATTGAAATACCTAAACCACTTTTATAGCGGCTAAAGAGTTTTGACATTGAGGTTAATAAAAGTTCAGCAATTTTAGATTTTTCTAATGTCACCCCCATAAAGATGAACAACGGAACAGCTACCAAGGTTGAGTTAGTCATGATGCCAAATAGTCTATTTGGCATTGTTTCTAAAAGTGTTAGGTCAAAAAGTCCAAATAAACTCGCGATCATTGCAAAAAGGATAGAAACACCTCCAAGAGTAAAAGCTACTGGGTAGCCCAAAAGAAGACTTATGCAAATTATAAAAAAAAGTAGTAAGGGTAAAATTTCAATCATCACTAAAATACGAAAGTATGTTTGCAAAACTTTGCATCAATAAAAGAATAGAAAAAATTAAAATAGTCGATTTATATAAGTAAACGAAAGGAAGCCCTCCAGGCTCTGCAGAGACTTCTTTTATTTCCCAAGAAAAAGAAACGTAGTCAAAAGATAACAATAATATCGTCCATATCATCGGTTGAAGTAAAAATATATTACCGAATAAATTTATAGCCCTTTTTTTCTCATCTGAAAATCTTCTATAAAAGATATCGACTCTAACATGTTGATCTTCGCTCATTGCATAGGCAGCACAAATCAGAAAAGTAATACCATGAGCGTAAATTATTAACTCTTGTAGGCTTAAGATTCCAATTCCGAAAAGATATCTCGCAATCACAACAAAAGTTGTCAAAAGAATCATGAGAAACAAAAACCAGACACTGATTTTCCCCATAAATTTTGGAAAAAATATTAGTATAGATTGGCAAATTTGGTTAATATTTTTAAACATTTGTAGATTTTATATAAAAGTATGTTAGTAATTATATCGCCAGCAAAGACTTTAGATTATTCTCCTTTAGAGAGCAAAGTAGGTTTTTCAGAACCTTCTTTTATAAGTAAATCGGAATCTCTTGTAAAGGAGATGCGTAATTATGATCCAGAAATGATTTCTGAATTAATGAAAATTAGTGAAAATTTAGGTTTTCTTAATTTTGAGAGGTTTCAAAGTTGGAAACAAAATTCCTCACCTGGACCTGATTCAAAACAGTCAGTTTTTGCTTTTCAAGGAGATGTTTACAAAGGTCTAGATATTTCTTCTCTCGACAAAAGTACAATTAATTATTCTCAAAAATATTTAAGAATATTATCAGGGCTATATGGTCTTTTAAAACCCCTAGATCTAATAGCTCCATATAGATTAGAGATGGGCACGAAGTTAAGAATTGGAAATTCGGATAATCTATATGAATTCTGGAAAACTGATTTAACTGAGGCATTGAATAAAGACTTAAAAATCCAGAAAACTAATGTATTGGTAAATCTTGCATCCAATGAATACTTTTCTGTTTTAGATAAAGAAATGATTAAAGCAGAAGTAATATCTCCAGTTTTCAAGGATTATAAAAATGGCGATTACAAAATAATAAGCTTTCACGCAAAAAAAGCCCGTGGATTGATGACTAGATTTATTATGTCAAATAACTTAAAGGATCCAAAAGATATTAGTAAGTTTGATTACGAAGGTTATAGATTCTCCTCCAAGTTATCTTCAGATAATGCCCCAGTATTTTTAAGAAAGCTTTAGTTTTTAAGCTTTATTAGCTTTACCGTATTCTTTGATTTCAAGAATGTCGTCAAATTGAGGGTCTCGTTTCTCAACTTTTGACATCATAGCCTCAGCCATATCTTCTTGAGGAAGCATTGCACCGCTCCACAAAGCATTATATTCCAAGCCTTCAGCTACAGTGTGATCTCTTGAGAAATTTAAAATAGCTTTTGTTCCGTAAACTGCCAAAGGGCTTTTAGAGGCAATTTCCAAAGCAACTTCTTCCATTCCGGCCAGCATTTCCTCATGAGTTTCGTAGACATTATTAACCAAGCCACAACTAAGTGATTCCTCTGCATACATTCTTCTTCCAGTGTAAGCTAATTCTCTAACTTTTCCCTCGGGGATAACTCTAGGCAAGCGTTGAAGAGTTCCTATGTCAGCTGCCATTCCTATGTTTACTTCTTGGATGCAGAAAAAAGCATCTTTAGTAGCAAATCTTAAGTCGGCAGCAGTTGCCATGTCTAATCCGCCTCCGATACAACCACCTTGGATTCCACATATAACAGGAATTCTGAGCTTTTCTAGCTTGGATAAATTTTCTTGGAGTTCCATTGCAACTCTGTATAGAACTTCTCCTGACCTCGCTTTATCTGGTCTATTATCTTTTTTGGTGTCACCTGACCCTAGAGTTCCAAAGTTGGCAAGGTCCATGCCTGCACAAAAATGTTTTCCTGTTGAAGATAAAATTAAAACTCGCAGAGAGGTATCTTTTTTTATATCTTCAAGGACCCTTGGTAATTCGTACCAAAAATTCAATGTCATTTTATTAAAATCTTCACCTTTGTTAAGTTTTAGGTGACCAATTCCATTTTCTTTTTTGAAATCAAAACTTTCGTAAGTCATTTAATTCTCCTGTTTTCTTGACTTTAAGTCGTTTAGTAAACTATCAGCTATGTCTTCTAGTTCATCTATCAAATCATAAGAGCTATGGTAAGGCAAAACAACTTTTCTGCTTTTTTTACTAAGTCTTTTTAGACCTTTAGAAATTTCTTCAGCTTTTTTTACTAATTCTATTTCGTTTTCCATAGTTTTTATTTATTCAAGAAATCATTGTAAATCAATTAGATAATTTTTAAAGTTACCGAGCTTATAAATGAATACACTTGATTTAGATTCTGATTTACTTAATATCCTAACGTCAGCTTCAAAGCTAGCTTTAAATTATTTTGGTAGTTATAAATCTCTTAAATCAAAGAGAAAAGAGGATTTATCACCTGTCTCAGAGGCAGACATTGCGATAAATGAATTTTTAGAAGAGCAATTAAAAAAAATTACTCCTGAAATACCTATTTTATCTGAAGAAGGCTCAAAAAAAATTTCTAAAAGAAATGATGATTCTTTTTGGCTGATTGATCCATTAGACGGTACTAAGGAATTTATAAAAGGTTCAAAAAATTTTTCTATAAATATTGCTTTAGTTGAGCAAGGAAAATCTGTCTTAGGAGCTATATCAGAACCGGTTGAAAAAAAAATTTACATAGGCTCAAAAAGTAAATCTGCTAGAATTTTTAAAGATAAAAAGTTTCAGAACTTAAATCCAAAATCTATTTCAGAAATATGCGTTGTAAGTGTGAGTAAAAGCCATTCTAATCAATATGAAAAAAATTTTTTTAAAAACCTTAAACAAACTTATCCGAAAGTTGAAGTTATCGAAAAAGGAAGTTCGTTAAAGTTTTGCGATCTTTGCGTCGGCGCAAGTGATGTTTACCCTAGATTTGGTCCTGTATATCAATGGGATCTAGCTGCCGGACAAGCTATATTAGAATCACTGGGCGGTGAAATAATTTTCAAAAATACTAAGGATGAGGTTTATAAGTACGATTTTTTTAAAAAAATAAATGGTTTTATTGCATTAGCTAGTTCAAAAAATACAAAGAAAATAAAAAAAATAGCTAAATTTTAAAAATTGTACCTTTTTTGGCAATAATCTACTTTGTATATAATTTTAATTTTGAGATAAAATTAACCATATGGGTAAAGAATTACAACCTATGGACGTTTCAGCACCAGGTCAAAACCTGGAAGCATATCTTTCATCCGTTCAAAATATAGCTATCCTAACTCCTGAGGAGGAAAAACGTCTTGCGGAAGATCTTTACTATAGAAATGACTTAGAGGCTGCAAGACAACTCGTAATGGCCCATCTTAGATTTGTTGTTCACATTGCTAGGGGATATTCAGGGTATGGGCTTCCTCAAGCTGATTTGATTCAAGAAGGAAACGTAGGCCTCATGAAAGCAGTTAGAAAATTTAACCCTGAAGTTGGTGTAAGGCTAATTTCATTTGCGGTTCATTGGATTAAATCGGAAATGCACGAATACATAATTAAAAATTGGAAAATTGTTAAGGTTGCAACTACAAAAGCACAAAGAAAGCTCTTTTTTAACTTAAGAAGTCAAAAAAAAGAATTAAATTGGTTAACCGATGATGAGATAAAGACAATATCAGATGAATTAGGAGTGGACGAAAAATCTGTAAAAGAGATGGAGTCGCGACTTTCATCTACTGACATGTCTTTTGATCCTCCTACTGAAGCCAATGATGAAGAAGCTTCTTTTTCTCCTGCAGGCTTTCTAGCAGATGAAACGAAAGATCCAGCGGATTTAATTGAAAGAGAGGACTCTGAGGAGTATAGCCATGAACTTCTTCATAAAGCTTTGTCAGCTTTAGATTCCAGAAGTAAGGAAATTTTAATTGATCGTTGGTTGCAGGACCAAAAGTTAACTCTTCATGAATTAGCAGATAAATATGGCGTAAGCGCTGAAAGAATTAGGCAGATTGAAAAAGCTGCTATGGAAAAAGTCAAAAGCTATATTTCCTAAATATTAAATTTTTATGAATGGATTAAGCATAGTCTTAAATGGCGAATCATATGAATTGCCTAAGAGGGTTTCAGTTTTAGAGCTTTTTGAATTGTTGGATCTTTCCACAAAGTTTATGGCGGTTGAAATTAATGACGAAATTATTTTTAGAGATTCATGGGGATCTTATTTGCTTAATCATGATGATAAGGTTGAATTAGTCAGGGCGATAGGAGGAGGCTAATTGTCTGAAGATAAACTGAAGATTGCAGGTAAAGATTTTTCATCTAGACTTTTAGTAGGCACTGGTAAATATAAAAATGAACAAGTCGCTGTCAAAGCAATTGAAGCCTCAGGAGCGGAAATAGTTACTGTTGCAATTAGAAGGGTTGCAATTGATTCTAAGTTAAGAGAAGAGTGCATTTTAAATTACATCTCACCAGAAAAATTTACAATTCTTCCTAATACTGCAGGATGCTTTAGTGCATCTGACGCAGTAAGGGTTGCTAGATTGGGCAGAGAAATGCTTTCAAATTTAAATTTAGTAAAGCTTGAAGTTTTATCAGACCCCCATTCTCTGTTGCCATTAATGGACGAAACGCTTGAAGCTGCTAAAGAGTTAGTAAGCGATGGTTTTGAAGTAATGGTCTACTGCACAGATGAAATAGATTACGCGCTTAAGCTAGAGGATATAGGGTGTTGTGCAGTTATGCCTTTGGCTGCACCAATTGGCTCAGGTCTTGGGATAGTTAATCCAGATGCAATTCAAACTATAGTCAAAAAACTAGCTTGCCCTGTTCTTGTGGACGCTGGAATTGGAACTGCATCTGAAGTTTCATTAGCAATGGAACTTGGCTGCGATGCAGTGTTGTTGAATACGGCAATTGCGGGTGCAAAAGATCCTATTATGATGGCTGAGGCGATGCGGAATGCAACAATTGCTGGACGAAAAGCTTTTTTGGCAGGAAGAATTCCAAAAAGAAACAGCGGGTCACCTAGCTCTCCTACAAAAGGAAGAATAAACTCTTGAAACGAACTGTAAAAAGCTATGTCAAGGCTCGGAATAGACTTTCAAAAAAAAATAAAAATCTTCTAAATACTTCACCCACTAAAATTTTTTTTTAAAGACAAGGATTTTCAAAATTTTAATTTTTTAAATCCTGAGCAAAAGAATATTTTAGAAATTGGGTTCGGAGATGGAGAAAATTTACTGATAAACGCAAGACAAAATCTTGACTCTTTTTATATTGGAATAGAGGTTTATGAAATGGGAGTGGCAAAAGTTTTAAATATTGCTGAAACCGAAGGAATAGATAATTTAAAAGTAATATTAGGAGATGCTGTTGACGTTTTAGAAAAAAACAATCATTTCAGTTGTTTTGATGAAGTTATTATTTTTTTCCCAGATCCATGGCCTAAAAGAAAACATAATAAAAGAAGACTTATTTCGGAAAATTTTTTAATGAATATTAAAAAAATAATGAGAGAAAACGGGACTTTAAGAATCAAAACCGATTGGCAAGACTATGCAGACGAAATAGAAATTTACTTAAAAAAAAGTTTTTAAAAATTACAAAGAGGCTGCTGACCAGAAATTAGATTCAATTACCAAGTATGAAAAGATTGCTTTGGCTGAAAAGAGAAAAATCAGTTATTTTGAAGTTTATTAAGTTCGGCTAACATTTTTCTTGTTGATTGCGTTCTATGACTAATGTTCATTCTTTCTTTAAATGAAATTTCAGCCATAGTTCTTTTGGTATTTTTTAAGTTGAAAAGAGGGTCATAACCGAAACCTTGTGAGCCTTTTTCTTCTTTACCAATAGACCCTCTGAGTTCTCCATAGGTGTAAATTTCTATTTTCTCTTTTGGGTTATAAAAACATAAAACAGATACGTATTTAGCTGTTCTATTAGATTTACTCTGAAGTTTTTTCAATAATTTTTCATTATTTTTATTATCATTCGCTTTCTGTCCAGCAAACCTAGCTGAAAAAATACCAGGTTTATTATCAATACTTTCAACTTCTAGACCAGAATCATCAGCAAGTACTGGCAGCTTAGTTATCCTATAAGCTTCTTTAGCTTTTAAAAAAGCATTTTCTTCGTAGCTATTTCCTGTCTCAGGTATTTCTTTATCAGAAAACTCACGCAAGTGTATTAATTTAAAATCTGAATGCTTGAATAAAAATTCAAACTCTCTAATCTTACCGAGATTATTTGTTGCCAGTAGTATTTTCAATCTTCTTGCTTCAACTTATAGAGAGCAACTTCTGTAAATAAATTTGGAAAAGTTTTCATTAGAAAAGATGATCTACCATTACTATCGCTTAGCTTTCTTTCGATAACTCTGATGTTTAATTTTTTACAAAGCGATTCAAAATCTTTCAACGAACACAAGTGTAAGTTTGGAGTCGAATACCAGTCGTATGGCAGAGCATTGGAAACTGGCATTTTGCCTGTCAAGGCAAGTTGCGTTCTACACTTAAGGTTTGCAAAATTAGGGATGCTGACGATGCATTCTTTACCAATTCTTACAATTTCTTTCAAAGCATTTTCCGGTTTTTTTAAAGCTTGAATGGACTGACTCATTATTACAATATCGAATGAGGCATCTTTAAAATTATCTAATCCTTCGTCAATGTCTTGTTCAATTACATTTAACCCTCTACTTAAAGAAAGTTGAATTTTCTTTTCAGAGATATCAACACCGTACCCAGAAACATTTAATTTGTTTTTTAAACTTGCAAGCAACGACCCGTCACCACAGCCTAGGTCTAATACTTCTGAGTTTTTTGGAATCCAAGCATTTAAAATACTATTCATTTTTCTAAAAAGGTTTTTATACAATTTACATACCTTTCATCAGGAAATAAAAATCCGTCATGCCCCTGCGTGCTTTTTTATCTCTGCATAACTGACAGACTTTTTAGATGAGATTAAGGCATTTACAATTTCTTTTGAACGTTCAGGAGCAAATCTCCAATCCGACGAAAAAGATAATATTAAAAAATCAGTGGTTGTTCTATCTAACGCTTTATTTAAATCGTTTTCAAAACCTCTTGCAGGATCGAAATAGTCAAGAGCTTTTGTCATCAATAAGTAAGTATAAGCATTGAATTTGTCGGAGAAGGTATCAGCTTGATATCTTAAGTAACTTTCAACTTCAAACTCTACGTCAAAACCATATTCATATTTCTCTTTTTTTAGATCCCTGCCAAACTTTTCTTTCATCATCTCTTCTGAAAGATAGGTAATGTGACCTAACATTCTAGCTAGACCCAAACCCCTTTTTGGATGAAAACTTCCTTGGTCGAAATCAGGATCGGTCACAATAGCCTGTCTTGCGACTTCGTTAAAAGCTATATTTTGTGCGCTTAGTTTAGGAGCTGCGGCAATTACGATACTTTTTTTAATATGTTTATCAAAATCAATTGCCCATTGAAGGGCTTGCATTCCTCCCAAGCTACCTCCAGAAACTGCATGCCAGGAATCTATTCCGAGATGCTTTCTTAGTAAATTTTGACTTTTAACCCAATCTTTAACAGTTACTAGAGGAAAACTTTTTCCAAAAATTTTAGATGTTTTGGGATTGACAGAGCTAGGACCAGTAGAGCCATGACAACCCCCCAGATTATTTAATGAAACGATGAAAAATTTATTAGTATCAAAAGCTTTGCCAGGACCAATTAATTCATTCCACCAACCAGCTTTGTTCTTTTCTTCATTAGAGTAACCTGCAGCATGATGATTCCCGCTCAGAGCATGACAAATAAGGATTGCATTAGATTTTTTTTCATTTAAGTTTCCATAGGTTTCATAAATTATATTGAATCCTTCTAAAATTTTTCCAGATTCAAGTTCGAAGTCGCCTTCAAATTTAAAAAATTGTGGCTCAATGATTCCTAAACTTTCACTAACCATCAAAATAACCCTGGTAATTCTAGATAGAACCTAAAATTTTGAATCAATCTATCTATTTGTATCAAAATAAAAAAAAACAATAATTGGAGAAAAATCTATACCCCCCATTGCAGTAAATCTTTGGAACGGTCTTAATAGAGGCTGAGTGATACCATGACAAATAATAAGAAAAGCATTATTGCTAGTTGGCGCAATCCAACTACCGATAATCGAAATGAATAAGGAATATCTTAGGATTAAGGATATCGTTAATAAAACACTTAAAAATGACCAAGAGATAGATTCAATAGAATTTGTTTCTAAAGATTGACTTTCTAAATACAGATAAAAAGATAAACCTTTAAAAAAAATAGATAAAACTAGGCTGGATAAATCTATTTTAAATACAACTGGTAGGATCAATCTCAAGGGTTTGGTAAAAGGCTCCAAAATAGAAAAAGAATATTTCACTATTGGATTTAAAAAACTTAATTCAAAGAACCTGAATAGTCCATAAATAAGAAAAAGTATCGAAAGTAAATTTGATATTACAGATGATACAAACAAAGGATCCATTAATTACCCCCTAATTTTTTTGACTTTTCAATGGCATCTTCTATTGCGGCTTTCCATACCTCATCCATTCCCGAGGATTCAATTTTTTTTAAAGCCGCTTCTGTGACTCCGCCTTTGGATGCAACCATAGACTTTATTTTTTCGAACGACGGCTTATTTTTTGAGTTATGAATTTCATAAGTTCCGCCTAGCACGTCTCCTATAAGAGATTCTGAATTCTCAAAGCCATTATTGGATGCAATTTCAGATAGCAACTTAGCTAGGTAGCTTATATATGCCGGTCCGGCGCCAAAAATTGAGGTGAAGGCGTCAAACTTTGATTCTTCAATTTCCATGCATCTTCCTAACTTATTAAGAATTTTTTCTCCAGAAGATATTTCCACTCCATGATTCGAGCAAACTGCTATAGGACTTAAGCCATTACTAATTCCTAAAGAGGGCATGGCTCTTATAATATTTTTTGAAGATAAAAGTTTTTCAAGTTTTTTTAAAGACATTCCAGCAATGAAAGAAATGATCAACTTATCGTCTATGTAATCAGAAATTTTGCTAAGAATTTCTTCGGAAATATTTGGCTTGATTGTCAAAAAAATTACGTCAGAGTTTTTACAAAGCTCTTCAATAGAGATGTATGTTATGCCTAGACTTAAAATCTCTTGGTTTTGCATAGGATCCGAGACATTTATCTCATATGAATCTATCAAACCCAAAATGGCATGACGACCTAAGTTGCCTGCACCAATAAATCCTATATTAATTTTATCTTTCACCAAATATACCTGTACCAATTCTTATCATAGATGATCCTTCTTCAATGGCTATTTTGAAATCATTAGTCATTCCCATAGAGAGTTCCAAGTTATGCTTTTTATTCTTGATACTATCAGCGAGTGAATATGCTTCTTTATAAAGAAATCTCAATTCTTCCTCTTTAGCCTTTGCGCTTGGCATGATCATTAACCCTCTAAAATCTAAATTCTTCAATTTTGTAATATTTCTTATCATTTCGTCTAAATTTTCTTTCTTAATACCACCTTTATTCTCATCATGATCTAGATTCACCTGAATTAACACCTTAAGTTTTTTAGTTAAAGGCGTATATTCATTTAATTTTTTCGCGATTTTTAAACGGTCCAAAGTATGAACCCACTCAAAATTTTCTGCAATGTCCTTACACTTATTTGACTGTATTTTTCCAATAAAGTGCCACGTAATATTTTTATTTTTTAGTTCGGTTATTTTTGGCAAAGATTCTTGAAGATAATTTTCTCCAAAGTTGTTAATACCTAGACTTAAGGCTTCCAAGATTTCACTAGTAGATTTTTTTTTGCTTACCGCAATAAGTTTTAAACTTTGTTTTTTATTATTTTTAGTTAATTTTTTAATTGCATTAAAGATTTTTTGTATATTTTTTTCCATTAAAATCACATTTTCTCTGGTGCGCTTATTGATAGAATTCCTAAGCCTTCTTTTATGACTTTTTTAATTGCTAAAACTACAACAAATTTAGCATCTCTTAAGTCTTTTTCTTCTTCAATAAATTTATTCGCGTTGTAATAAGAATGAAATTTTGAGGCAAGATCTCTCAAGTAAAAACATAATGGATGTATTTCGAGATCTTTTTTACACTGCCTAATCACATCTTGAAATTGCTCTATTTCATTGATTATTTCAAATTCAGAATCGGTTAAAACGTGACTTAAAGTTTTTAAACCATTTACGTTATCGATAGATAATTTTCTTTTTTGCAATTCTTTTTGAAGGCTACATATTCTTGCGTGAGCATACTGGATGTAATAAACAGGATTATTTTTGTCTTCTCTTTTTGCCAAATCAATATCGAATTCTAAAGATTGATCACTTTTTCTAGCCAAAAAGAAAAACCTCGCAGCCTCTACCCCAACTTCTTGTATTAGTTCTTCTAGAGAAATAAATTCCCCTTTTCTTGTCGACATACTAACGTGCTCTCCTGATTTAATAAGTGATACAAATTGTATGATTAGAGTCGTTAATTTTTTTTGACTTTAAATTCAATGCGTCTAAAGCTCCTTCTAGTCTTGCTATGTAACCATGGTGGTCAGCTCCCCAAATATTAATCAATTGATCAAAATCTCTTTCGAATTTGTATTTATGATAAGCAACATCCGAAGCAAAATAAGTTGGATCTTGATTATTTCTAATTAAGACCCTGTCTTTTTCGTCACCAAATTCTTTAGATTTAAACCAAAGCGCATCATTTTCTAAATAGGTGTAGTTGTTTTTTTTTAATTCACTTAATGTCTTTTCAAAAAGAGCGCTACTCTCGGAACTCTCATAAAGTGATTTTTCACTCACCCAGCTATTATGTTCAACTTTAAATTTTGAAAGAATGCTTTTGATTTCCTTCATTTGATAGGAAATACAGAAGTTTGTAAGCTCCGAAAAATTTGAAGTTTTTTCATAAGCTTCTTTCAAGATCAGATTGATATCAGACGACTCCAGGCTTTCTAAACTTTCTTTTAACCGAAACTTGTCGCCAAAATACTCTTTTGCTGATTTTGCACATTTTTTTACGTATTCTCCTTGATAGCAGTCATTTGGAAAAAAGATTTTTAAATTAAATAACTCTTGATATCTTAAAAAGACACTCAAGGCTAATACTTCCGTTTGAAGACCTCTATCGTTTATATAATATTCTTCTAAAACTTCATCTCCAGTAAGCCTTAATAGCTTTGCCAAAGCAGACCCATATGCAGCACCTCTTCCGTGACCGACATGAATTGGACCAGTAGGATTACTAGAAACATATTCAATTAAAACTTTACGGTTTTTTTCAGTTTCCAATAAGGAAAAATCATCAGATAAAAAGCTTTTTAAAAATTCAGTTTGTGCTTGTTCTGTTAAAAAAAAATTTATAAAGCCGGGACCAGCAATTTCTATTTTGTTTAACCAATTTTTTTTTGGGAATTCATTGACAATATCCTCAGCTATTTTTTGAGGCTTAACTTTCAATTTTTTACTTAAAACCAACGCAATGTTTGAACTGAAATTTCCATGAGATTTTAATTTTGGCCTTGTTATATCAAAGTCGTTAATCTCTTCTAAATTTAGTTTTTTTACAGAAGCAATTATTATTTCTCTAATATCAGATTTCATTTATTAACTCTATTCTGGTACTCACAATTTCGAGTATCTACTTTTACAATGTCTCCAGGCTCTACGAAAAGGGGCACTTTGATCTCAACACCATTTACCAAAGTGGCTTCTTTTAGAGTATTTGTTGAAGTATCTCCCTTGAAGCCAGGCTCAGTTTCAGAAATTTCTAATTCAATAAAATTTTGAATTTCAACATTTACTATTTGATCATTCCACATTGACATTTCATATTCTTCGCCTTCTTTCATCCATTTAACTTTATCTTTAAAGATTTTTTTTTCTACGCTCATTTGTTCAAAGTTTATTGAATTCATAAAAACTAAATTTTTTTCTTCTGAATATAAGAATTGCATTTTTATTATGTCTAATTCAGCCTTTTCTATCGTTTCTCCAGTCTTAAAAGTTTTATCTAAAACTTGAGAAGAAATTAAGTTTTTGTATTTAACCCTCATTACCGCTTGTCCTTTTCCAGGTTTATGAAATTGATGTTCTAAAATTTCGCATAGATTATTTTCTATGATCACCTTCATTCCAGTTCTGAATTCATTTGTTTGTATGGTTGCCATTTTTTTTAGATTTATTTTTAAATAACAGTTAAAATTTTTGTTTTCCTATTAAGTATATTAATTGTTGCAAGATAAATTTATTTTACTTAAAGTGAGGACTGAAAGGGGCAATTTGAATAAAAATTTTTTATTAATTCCCTTTTTTTTGTAGGTGAAGAAAATGAGATTAATGAAAATTCCAAGTATTACTAAAATATTAGCTTTATTTATTTTTGTTTCTTCAATCAGTTTAAATTCCCAAGTAGAACCAGTTTTACAAGAAAACAAAGTAAGAGCGGATAACGCAGCCGCATCCCAAGTAAAAATAGATTCAGCTCAAACTAAAACAGACAAGGATGCTTCAGAGTACAAGGGGGTAACTAAACAGATAGAAGGTCTAAAAGTATATAACGCTCAGAAAAAGAAACAGATAAGAAGGCAAATAGCTAGAATGGAAGAAATAGAAGAAACCATGAAATATGCTGCAGTTCTTCAGAGGCAAATTCCTCCTTTATCAAGGAGAATGCATGAAGGTTTATCAAAATTTGTTGAATTAGATTTACCTTTTAGAAAAGGAGAGCGAACTGAAAGGCTTCAATTTATAAAAGACGCTCTGGATAATCCAACTGTTTCGCCGGCAGAAAAATTAAGACAAGTTTTAGAAGGTTTTAATGTAGAAGCTGAGTATGGAAGAAAAATTGATACTTATAAAGACACTATTATTATTGATGGTCAGGATAGAGAGGTAAATATTCTTAGAGTGGGCAGAATGGTTTTGGCTTACCAAACAACTGACTTAGATGAAACAGGGATATGGAACAAAGAAACTAATTCTTGGGAAAGCTTACCAGGAAGATATCAAAGACCTGTAAGAGATGGCATTTCAATGGCAAAAAAACTTAAGACTGTCGATATGCTTGAGTTACCTATACCTGCTGCGGAGGTAATTCAATGAAAGGCTTATTAAAAATATCATTAATTTTCTCATTAATCTTTTCTGGGGTTATTTTTTTCTCAAGAAGATCAAGAAAAGCCTGAAAATATAGCATTAGATCTTGATCAGCTACTTGAGTTAGTAAAACAAGGTAGATTCGCCGAATCTGAGGAAGCTGCAGAAAGAGAGGCTAGGTTTATTAAAGAAAAAAATAGACAAGCAACTTTATTAGCTAATGCAAAAGCGGAAAGAGCTAGACTTGAAGCTGAAGCATCTAGGTTAGAAGCAACATTTGAAGACAACGATGCGAAGCTGACACTTTTGGAAGACCAACTGAAGACTAGATTGGGTTCACTTTATGAAACATTTGGTCATTTGCAGGGAGTAGCTTCAGATACTCAGGCAACTTTTGAAACATCAATAACTTCGGGTCAATTTGGAACCGATAGAGAGTTATTTTTAGAAGACCTCGCGAAGAAAATGGGTGAAGGTGTCAGTGTTGCAACCATAGAAGAATTGGAAAGGTTATGGTATGAACTTTCCAGAGAACTTGTTGCTTCAGGAAGTGTTGAAAAATTCACTGCAACAGTTATTGATAATAATGGTGATGCTGCGGAAGAGGAAGTAGTAAGAATTGGGAACTTCAACGTAGTCAGTGAAGGAGAGTATTTAACTTATTTGACTGGTAGAGGCGCCTACGAGACATTACCGAAACAACCTAGTAGATTTTTAGACGGCTCTTATGACATTTTCGATGAAGACTCAGGTTTTGTGCAATTTGCAATTGATCCAACTGGCCCTCAAGGCGGTGCCTTGCTAGTCAACTTGATTTCTTTACCATCTTTTTTTGAGCAAATTCAATATGGAAGAATCACTGGTTATACAATTATTTTACTTTTCTTAATAGCTACAGGAGTTTTTGCTTGGAGGTTTTACTCACTTTTCACCATTAATAATGCAATTAAAAAAGAAGTCAGCGGTGAAGAAACAAGCGACAATCCTTTATCTAGAATTTTTGCTGTGGCAAGAGAAAATAAAACTGATACCGAAACACTTGAATTAAAATTAGCTGAACAAATTCTTGTTGAAAGACAATCAATCGATCAGTACATTTGGGTTGTGAGATTGATTTCTGTAATTTCACCTTTATTGGGTCTGTTTGGAACTATCATTGGTATGATAAACACTTTCCAAGCAATAACGCTGTTTGGAACTGGAGATCCAAAAACAATGGCCGGAGGAATATCTGAGGCTCTCGTAACAACAATGTTGGGGCTTATGAGTGCAATTCCTACTACTTTCATGGCAGCTGCATTGAGCAATTACTCTAAAGGGATACTTTCTGTTCTTGAGGAACAAAGTACTGGAATGGTGGCTGCTAGATCTGAAGAAACCCAACAATCATCATCCGCTTAAATTATGGCTTGGTTTTATAACCTGCAATCCATCCTTTTTGAGTTTTTAGAAAAAGGTGGCGGTGTTGTTTTATTGATAGCCTTTTTTAATTTTAATTATGTGGTTCTTTATTTTTGAAAGAATTTGGTATTTTCAGTTTATCCATCCTTATGTTGAAAGAGACACCATCGAAGAATGGTCAAATGTCAAAATTCATAAATCTTGGGAAGGTCATATGATAAGAAATATGTTAATTTCCAAAGCGGAGCAGCAAATTAAAAACAATATAGAATTTATAAGGGTCTGTGTTGCCTTAGCACCTCTATTTGGGTTGCTTGGAACTATAATTGGTATGATTGAGGTTTTTCATATTTTAGCTGTGACTGGAGGAGGAGACGCTAAAGCAATGGCCGGAGGCGTTGCAAGGTCTACAATACCAGCTATGGCGGGTTTGATGGCTGCTATTCCAGCAAGTATTGCTGCCAGGTGGCTAGATACCAATGTAAAAAAGAAAACAGACTTACTATCTGAACGACTAACATACGAGTAATACATTATGAGAAGATCACTAATAAACCAGGCCGTAGAAGAAACCGAAGAACCGAATATTACCCCAATGTTGGATGTAGTTTTCATTTTATTAATCTTCTTTATCGTTACTGCTAACTTTATTAAAGAACCAGGTTTAGAAATTAATCGTCCAGATTCTGAAACTTCCGAAATTACTGAGAATGCTGCTATCTTGATTGCTATTGGTGCTGCAGGAGAGATATATATGGATGGAAGGAGAATCGATGTTAGGCAAGTCAAAGCGAATGTAATTAGATTGATTGCTGAAAATCCTCAAGGCTCGGTAGTTATACAAGCAGATGTAAAATCAACCGCAGAAAAAATTGTAGCTGTTATGGACGAAGTTAGAGAAGCTGGGGTGGTTGATATATCGATTGCTTCAGAACCTAATTTTTAAATGATTAATAAGTTTTTAAATTCTGACTTAGATAATATTTATCAAAAATATGGTCTTGCTGCAGCTGCTGGTACTACGGTATCTCTAGCTTCTTTAATACTTATGGCAGTTTTAATTGCAACTGGTGACGTATCGTTAGATGAAGTTAAAACTAGAAAAATTGCTGATATCGTAATGCCGCCTAAAGATCTTGAACTAATCGACAGTTTTGAAAGACCTGAAGAAGCTGAACCGGAACCAGATCAATTACCGCCAGATGTAGATATCGATACAGTTGAAGATTTTGATGATGCATTAAATTTGAATTTTAATTTCAAAGCTAAAAGACAGGGCGTATTTGCTGATGGATCATACGTTCCTATATTTCAAGTTCCTCCACAATATCCAAGGAGAGCTGCTGAACGAGGCATAGAGGGATGCGTATTATTGGAATACACCGTAACTCCGCTTGGAGCAGTTTCAGAGCCAGTTGTAGTTCAAGCAAATCCTCCTGGAATTTTTGATAGAGCTGCAACAAGAGCTGCGTTAAGATATAAATACAAACCTCTAATAAGAGACGGGGTTGCAGTTGCAGTTGAAGGAGTGAGACAAAGAATTACTTTTATTTTAGAAGGCGAAGGCAAAGGACCAGGATATGTGCCTGAAAACTGTTTGGAGATGATGTAATGAAGCAAATTAAATTTCTGTTAGTCTTATTTTCGATTTTCTTTTTAAGCGCATCCTTATTAGCTCAAGAAACAAAAGAAAGAGAATTCAAGTTTCCTGGGTATACGTTAGACAAATGTCTTAAGGGGTATGATATTGCTAAGAAATCAAAAAGAATGGTGGCGAAGCTGCCAAGTCAAAAAGCTCAAAAATACTTAAAAAGACTTTATCCTTCTTTAGAAGAAGATAATTTGGAATTAGCTCTAGAAATATTAAATGAAATGAAAATTGATGACGCGCTTGAAGATAAAGATAAAGCGCAAATGTGGTATTACTTTGCCTATGTTCATTTTAGTCAGGATAAATTGAGAGAAGCTGAAAAAGATTATTTTAATTTTCTGAAAATTGAAGATGCTGATCCAAGACTTAAAGCAAATGTTATTTTTAGCTTGGCTCAAATTTCGTATTCTAAAGAAGAATATAGAAAAGCGATTGAGCGAATGAGAGAGTGGCTTACAATTGAGGCTAATCCTAGCTCTACAGGATTTGATATTATGGCAGCAGCTCATTGGCAGCTAAATGAAAAGAAATTAGCATTGAAAAATGCTAATACTGCAATGTGTGTTGCTAAAGCTAATAGTTCAAAACCAAGAGAATCTACTTACACTTTGCTTCTAGCCCTATACAATGATGCACAAAAAACTGATGAGATGCTTCCTTTATACAAGGAGTTGGTTGATTTTTATCCAAAGAAAAGATACTGGGTACAACTTTCTTCTCTCTATGGAAATTTAAATCAAGAGAGCAATCAACTTTCTGCTTTAGAAGCTGCTCATGATCAGAGACTTCTGAACAAGGAATCTGAATACATTGCTTTATATCAGCTTCTGATGAGAGCTGAGGCGCCTTATAAAGCAGCAAAAGCTTTGCAATATGGTTTTGATGAAGAGTTTGTAGAGAGAAAAGAGAAAAACTTAAAAATGCTGGCTCAAGGATGGCACATGTCACAAGAGTTAAAAAAAGCAGAACCCCTTTACAAGGAAGCTGCTGAGAAATCAGAGGAAGGAGAGTTGTTTGTTTTCTTAGGTCAATTGTATTTGGCTACTGATAGATATGAATTAGCTAAAGATTCCTTAAAATTGGGATTAGAAAAAGGGAAACTCAAAGATCCGGTCACGGTAAATATTTTGCTAGGCCAAGTTTCTTACGAGCAACAAAATTTTGATGATGCAACAATTTTTTTTCGCAAAGCTTTAGATAGATTAACAGACATTCAAATAAAAGATAAAAAAAAGAAAGAAGAAAAACAAGACAAATTGAGAGAACAAGCACTTACTTGGTTAACATTTACTGAACAAGAAGCGAAAAGAGTAAAAATTCTCGAGCAAAGGAAAAAAGATTTAGAAAATAGTTAGTTTCTGATATAAGTTTTTATTTCACAATTAAGCTTGCTACTTTTGTCGAAAAATTCTTCAGAGGAGATCTCACTCCATTTGCTTAAATCTATCGTAAAAAAAGCATCTCCATCAAATTTTTCCTGAATATGTGTGATTACCAGTTTTGTACAGTATGGCTCAAGTGCGTTATATATTTCAGAACCTCCTATGACAAAAACTTCTTTTCTTAAATTTTTACAAAATTTTAAAAAATCTTCCAAGCTATTGAAAATTTTTACATCATCCAAAGATTTGTAATTTTTTTGGCTTAAAATAATATTCATACGATTTGGCAAAGGACGACCAATTGATTCGAAAGTTTTACGACCCATTACAATCGGACTTCCAGTTGTCAGTTCTTTAAACCTCTTAAGGTCTTCCGGTATATTCCAAGGCAATGAATTATCTTTACCAATTACAAGATTTTTTGATATTGCCGCTACCGCTGTGAGTTTCATTAAACAGCTATGGGGGCAGAAATAAGAGGGTGAGATTCGTAATCTATGACTTCAATATCTTCATATTTAAATTCGAAAATATTATCTATCTCGGTATTCAATTTAAGTTTTGGCAAAGGTTTTGGATTTCTGGTTAGTTGAAGATTTGCCTGTTCTATATGGTTTAAATATAAATGAGTATCGCCAAACGTATGTACAAATTTATGAGCTTTTAGATTACAGACTTGAGCTACCATATGAGTTAAAAGAGCATAAGAGGCTATGTTAAAGGGCACTCCTAAAAAAACGTCTGCACTTCTTTGGTATAACTGACATGATAAGTTCTTATCTGCAACATAAAATTGAAATAAGGTATGACATGGTGGAAGCGCCATTTCGTCTATTAAGGTTGGATTCCAACCACTGACAATATGCCTTCTTGAATAAGGATTTTCTTTAATACCATTTATTAAATTTGAAATTTGATCAATTGGCTCTTTACCCGGGTTAGGCCATGATCTCCATTGAGCGCCATATACTGGACCTAACTCACCATTCTCATCAGCCCATTCATCCCAGATTGAAACACCGTTTTCTTTAAGATAAGAAATATTTGTAGAGCCCTGTAAAAACCATATTAATTCATGAATTATGGATTTAAGATGAATCTTTTTTGTCGTTACCAAAGGAAAGCCCTTATTGAGATCAAAATGCATTTGATGGCCAAAAATACTTTTTGTTCCAGTCCCAGTTCTGTCCGATCTTTCGACTCCTTCGTCTAAAATTTTTTGCATTAAATCAAGATATTGCTGCATTTTTGTTTTTTCTAAAAGCTAAAATTAATAAGGTGAAGCCTATTAAAATCATTGGAGAAGATAACAGCTGCCCACGTGTAATGATATCAAATAAATCGAAACCTATATGCGAATCAGGAGTTCTAAATTGTTCTGTGAATATTCTGAACACACCGTATAAAATTAAAAATGCCCCTGACAATGTCATTTTTGGAATATCTTTTCTCGAGAGAAAATACAATATCAAAAATAATATAGGGCCTTCTAGGATTGCTTGGTATATTTGTGAAGGATGCCTTGTTAATTGCAAGGGGTCACTCCAAAAAACTATTCCCCAAGGCGCGTCTGTTGGCCTCCCCAATAGCTCGCCTCCTAAAAAATTTCCAATTCTTACAATACCTAATCCCAATGGAAAACTAAGAGCGACATGATCTGAAAATTCAAAGAAAGAGATGTTATGTTTTCTACAAAAAATAAAAAAAGATATTAGGACTCCTAAAAGCCCTCCGTGAAAAGACAGACCACCTTCCCAAACTTTTAGTATTGAAAAAGGATTTTCAATAACTTGCTCTATTCCATAAAAGAACATGTACCCAAGCCTTCCTCCAATTATTGCTCCTAAAACTCCGTAAAAGAGAAAATCTTCAACATCTTGGTTTGAAAAGTTTGCCGTCGAAGGGATTGTTTTTTTTGCTACCCAGTGAATTGTTAATATTGCTAATACCCAGCTAATGCCGTACCAATAAATAGGCCACCATCCTATAAAAGGAATAGGAATGAAGAAGGCTATTGGGTCTATGGTTAAACTCATATGAAAGAATCATAAATAATTCTAATTGCTGAAATAATTACAACAATTGCAAAAGCTAATTTTAATTTTTCAGAAGAAGTATTATTAGAGATATTAGCCCCTATTTTAGCAAACCAAATGCTCGATAATCCTACAATTACGGCTGCAGGAATATATGTTGAACCTGCCATCCAATTTATATTTTCTGCCTCCGTTGGAGCAAATACAAAAGCTCCAATAGCTCCTGAAATAGCTATAACTAAGCCCATCACAGAAGAAGTACCAATAGCCTCACGAATTGATAATCCTCTGAAAGTAAAATATGGAACCATTAATATACCTCCTCCAATACCCACCAAAGAGGTAACTAAACCAATTCCACAAGATGCTAAAGCTAATTCAAGATTATTTATTTTTGGTTTTATTTCCTTTGGTTTGATGTCAACCGCAACTTGAAATGCGGCGAGAATTAATGAAACTGCTATTATGAGCTGCAAAGTTAAACTTTCCATATTAAGAGCTAAATATCTGGCAAATATAGTGAAAACAAAAGCAAATAAGAGCATTTTTTTGACTATATTTAAGTCAACATTAGAGTTGAGATAATGTGTGTAAGCAGCATTAGGAATTACCAAAACCATTGTCGTCATAGAAGTTCCAGTAGCTAATAGAGGAATTATCTCTTCGGAAAAATTAAGATAATTAAAAAGAAAGAAATATGCAGGTACCAAAATTACGCCACTGCCGATCCCAAAAAAACCTGAAATTAATCCAGCGAAGATACCTAGGATTGTTAAAAATATGAATATTTCAATCATTAATTAACATTATCTCTTATCTTTTTGCTCTGATAAACTTTGCTATCTTCTACTATGTGTTTAATTTTATTTTCAAAGCCGAAGGATGGAAATCATAAGTTTGTTCTCACTTCAAATAGAGACGAATTCTATGAAAGAAAAACTAAAAACATGTTTTGGTGGAATGAGACAAAAGGACTGTTAGCTGGTCAAGATCTTGAGCAAAAAGGAACATGGCTTGGAATTTCAAACCAAGGAAAATTTGCTGCCGTCACCAATGTAAGAGAGTTTTATAAGTTAAGAGAAAATCAAAATTTTCTATCTAGGGGAGACTTAGTTAAAGATTTTTTTTGGTGACTGCATGAGATCAATCAAATCTTTATGACAAAATTTACTTTTTAAAATTTTTTTAAAGTCTTCTTTAGCATTTTTTAATTTTTCTGTTTCTGTATTAAGCGCCCTGTTCCCAATAACGACTAATTCTGGATCAAAATGTTCAGCTCCTTGAGAGGAAATAATTGAGAAGTCGTCCATATCAGAAACCATGGAAAAGAATTTAATTCTAGGTTTATAACTTCAGAAATTTATGGGACCAGATCAACCACAGTCATCACTATAAGCAGAGACGATCAAGTAAAAGTAACAGAAGTAGTCTATGACAAGACTGCTAATGAGCAAGAGACAAATTCCTTCAAATTTAAGATTCTTAATTAAAAAAATGGAAGGTTACAGAAAAAATGTTGCCATGGTGGTTATGAATAATAATCGGCAGGTTTTAATATGTCGTAGAAAGGGAACTGAGAATTGGCAGTTTCCTCAGGGAGGAATCGACAATAACGAACTTCTTGAAGAAGCAATGTATAGAGAACTTTATGAAGAAGTTGGGCTGAAAAGGTTTGATGTATCAATCATTGGAAAAACTAAACATGCTATTAAATACGATATTCCTTCATCGATAAGATCAAAAGTATTGGGAGGAAAATTTAAGGGACAATTACAAACTTGGTTCTTATTAAAAATAAAAGACGATAATTATTCTATAAATTTAAATTGTCACGATTTTCCAGAATTTGACATGTTTGATTGGGTTTCTTATTGGTATCCTATGACAAAAATTGTTGAATTTAAGAAGGAAGCCTATAGAGAAGCTTTAAAAGAATTGAGACATTTTATATGAAACGCTTAGCAATATTTGACTTAGACGATACTTTGCTTTGTGGTGATAGTGAATTTCATTGGGCCAAGTTCACTGTTAAAAAAGGCTTTATAAAAAAAGAGGTCTATCTAGAGAAAATAAAAGAATTTGAAAAAGACTATAGAGCAGGCAATCTTAATTTTGATGAATATTGTTCTTTTTTACTCAACCCTTTGAAAGGAATGGGTATAGAGAATCTTGATAAATTAGTTAAAGAGTTTATCAATACACATAAAGAAAAACTTATTGATTCAACCACTTTCGAGTTATTAAAAAAACATGAAAATGACTATAAATTAATTGCTTCAGGATCTTTAGATTTTATTGTAAAGGGATATTCTAATTACTTTAAGGTGGATTCATTTATCGGCTCTTCATATGAAGTTGTTAATAGTAAAATTACAGGTAATTTGATAAAAGCAGCATTTGCGCTCGGAAAGTTGGAAAAAGTGAAAGACTGGTGTGATGC
>CACESE010000008.1 GCA_902562135.1 uncultured SAR86 cluster bacterium
AGTAAGCATTAGGAGGTCGAAATAATGCCTAAAAAAGATATGGGTAAGATAAAAGTTAAACAAATTAAAAGCTTAGCTGGCATTAAAGATATTCATAAAAAGTCAGTTAAAGGATTGGGGTTAAGAAAAATTAACCACGTTGTAGAAGTTTTGGATTCCCCAGAAAATAGAGGCATGATTAATAAGGTTAATCACGTAGTAAAAATAGTCGATTAGTATGAGCTTAAATAAATTAAATTCCATAGCATCAAATAAATCTTCTAAGAGAGTTGGTAGAGGTTCTGCTTCAGGATCAGGAAAAACTTCTGGGAGAGGGCATAAAGGACAAAAGGCTAGATCTGGAGGTCGAGTTAGACCTGGGTTCGAAGGAGGGCAAATGCCAATTCAACAAAGGTTGCCCAAATTCGGATTTACCTCTAAGAAGGCAAATTTTAAATGTCATATCAAAATAAGAGATCTTGAAAAATTAGATTTAGAAATAATAGATTTAGATTCATTGAAGTCAAAGAAAATAATAAAAAATAAAATTCAAGAAGTTAAAGTAGTTTTGGGAGGCGAGTTGACAAAATCTTTGAAAATTAAAGGTTTGAAAGTTTCAAAAGCTGCTAGAGAGGAAATTACAAGTAAAGGTGGAGAAATAACATAATATGTCAGCATTAGGATTTAAGTCGGATGGGTTGAAAGAGCTATGGTCCAGGCTAAGATTTGTTCTTTTAGCGATTATTATTTATAGAATTGGAACTCATATACCGGTTCCTGGAATAGACCCCTTAAAAATTTCATCTTTATTTGATCAAAACCAAGGAACTCTTCTGGGACTTTTCAATATGTTTTCTGGGGGAGCTTTAGAGAGAATGAGTATTATGGCTTTGAATGTAGTTCCTTACATTACTGCAGCAATTGTGATGAATCTTTTGGAAGCAACAACCCCAAGTTTAAAAAAAATGTTTAGACAGGAGGGAGAGTCAGGAAGAAGAAAAAGAACCGCTTACGTAAGGCTAGGTACTCTGGTATTAGCAATATTTCAATCAATTGGTTTTGCCATAGCTCTTTCATCTCAAGGCATGGCTGTTAATCCAGGAACAGGATTTATCGTCACAGCTGTAATTTCATTTGTGACAGGAACTATGTTCCTAGTTTGGTTAGGAGAGCAAGTAAATGAGAGAGGAATAGGCAATGGCATATCTTTAATTATTTTTGCAAGTATTGTCTCAGGATTACCAAGTGCGGTAGGTCAGTCATTTGAAGCATCTCGTCAAGGCGAAATTAGCTTGATTCTTTTACTTCTAATAGCACTATTTGCAATTTTGGCTATAGCTTTCATTGTTTGGATCGAAAGAGCTCAGAGAAGAATTACAGTAAATTATGCTAGGAGAAACCCAAATCAAATGAATATGGGCCAAGCTTCTCATTTGCCGCTGAAAGTAAATATGGCTGGAGTTATACCTGCAATATTTGCCAGTAGCTTGGTTTTATTTCCTGCTTCTATGAGTTCTTGGTTTGGTCAAAATGAAGGTTTTGAGTGGTTGCAAGAGGTTTCTTTGGCCTTAAGTCCAGGTCAGCCATTATATGTTGTAGTTTTTGCAGTACTTATAGCTTATTTTTGTTTCTTTTACACTGCTATTCAATTTCCTGCTAAAGATATATCTGACAATCTTAAAAGATCTGGCGGGTTTCTCCCCGGTATTAGGCCTGGTGATCATACAGTTGATTATATAGACAATGTAATGTCTAGATTAACTATATGGGGTTCTTTATATATGATCCTTATATGTTTGGCTCCGCAGTTTCTAATAGTTTCAGCAAACGCACCTTTTTATTTAGGCGGAACTTCACTTTTAATTGCAGTAGTAGTGGTAATGGACTTCATGGCTCAGGTACAATCACACCTTTTATCGAGTCAGTACCAATCTTTAATGAAAAAAGCAAATTTAAAAGGTTATAGAAGATAGAATTTATGAAAGTAAGAGCATCAGTAAAAAAGATCTGTAAAGATTGCAAACTTATCAAAAGAAGAGGGGTAAATTTTGTTATTTGCCCAACGGATCCAAAACATAAACAGAGGCAAGGGTAATGGCTAGGGTAGCGGGAATAAATATTCCAGATAGAAAGCAGGCATGGATTTCTCTAACTCATATTTACGGGATTGGAAGAACAACGGCTTTAAAAATTTGTGCTACAAGCGGTATTAAACACGACACCAAAATTGAAGCGCTAGATGAGACAGAGATTGAAAAATTAAGAAAAACTGTTTCTGATTATTTAGTAGAAGGAGACTTAAGACGGGAAGTAAGTACTAATATAAAAAGGTTAATGGATCTTGGTACAAATAGAGGCATTAGGCATAGAAAAAGGCTTCCTGTTAGAGGCCAAAGAACTAAGACTAATGCCAGAACAAGAAAAGGCCCTAGAAAGCCAATTAGAAGATAAAATTATTATGGTAAATAAAACTACAAAAACGAAAAAATCGAAAATGGTGTCTAATGAAGGTGTCGCTCATATTTTAGCAACATTCAATAACACTATTATAAATATCACTGACAAACAAGGTAATACAGTAGCTTGGTCTAGTTCTGGTGCAAATGGTTTTAAGGGTTCTAGAAAAAGCACTCCTTTTGCTGCTCAGATTGCTGCTGATAAAGCTGGTCAAGCAGCCATAGCTTTAGGCATGACTACTGTAGAGGTTGAAGTTTCAGGACCAGGTTCAGGAAGAGAATCAGCTGTGCGTGCTTTAAATGGATGCGGTTTAAAAATAACAAAAATTTCAGATGTAACTCCTATCCCTCACAACGGATGTAGGCCCCCCAAAAAGAGGAGAGTTTAAATGGCTAGATATAGAGGTCCTAAAAATAAGTTATCTAGGAGAGAAGGAACAGATCTTTTTCTAAAAAGTGGTTATAGGTCTTATGACTCTAAAATAAGGTCTGAAAACCCACCAGGAGCTCATGGGGCTAGAAGAGGGAGATTGTCTGATTTCGGAATTCAGCTTAGAGAAAAACAAAAAGTGAAAAGAATATATGGCGTGCTTGAAAGGCAGTTTAGGAACTATTATAAGCTTGCAGCTCGCCAAAAAGGAGAAACTGGTACCAATCTTTTGATCTTCTTAGAATCTAGATTAGATAATTTGGTTTATCGCATGGGATTTGCATCCACGAGATCCGAAGCAAGACAATTAGTTGCTCATAAAGCAGTACTTGTAAATGAATCTACTGTAAATATACCTTCATTCATAGTAAACGAAGGAGACAAAGTTTCGATAAGTGAAAAGGGTAAAAACCAAAAAAGAATTAATCAGGCAATAGAGCTTTTCGCTTCTAGAGAAAGTTGTGATTGGATTTCTGTTGATCACAAAGATTATTCAGGGACATTTGATTCAATCCCTACTAGAGAATTATTAAGCAACGAAATTAATGAAAATTATATTGTTGAATTGTATTCAAGATAACACTAAAAACTGAGGTAAATTATGACTGATAACTTTGATGCTATAAAAGACTTTCTTACACCAAAAGAAATTCTAGTAGAAGAAATTGATTTAAATCATTCGAAGATTATTTTAGAACCTTTAGAAAGAGGTTTCGGCCATACTTTAGGTAATGCTCTAAGAAGAATTATCCTTTCTTCAACTCCAGGAGCAGCTGTGATCGAAGCTAAGATAGATGGGGTTTTACATGATTACTCAACTATTGATGGAGTCAAAGAAGATGTCATTAATATCCTCCTGAATCTAAAAGGGATGAGTGTGAAATTATTAGACCAAGAAGAAGCTGAGCTAGCAGTAGAAAAATCAGGAGCAGGTGATCTAACTGCGGGAGACTTTGATCTGCCTGCAGGTGTTGAAGTAGTAAACCCTGATCACAAAATCGCTACATTAGCGGAAAATGGAAAAATAAATATGACTGTTAAAATTAAAAAAGGTAGAGGCTATGTACCTGTCGATAATTCAGCTGCCCAAACTGGAGAAAATAAAGAAATAGGGTTATTAAAACTTGATGCTTCATATTCACCCATAAAGAGGGTTTCCTATGAAGTTGATAACACAAGGGTAGAAAATAGAACGGATTTAGATAAATTAACTTTGGATGTTCAAACAAACGGAACAATTGATCCTGAAGAAATTTTAAGATTGGCTGCAACTATACTTCAAAGACAATTAATGGCATTTGCTGAATTAGGTTTCGAAACTGAGGAAGAAGAAGAAGATGAAACTCCTCCAGTAGATCCTATTATGCTCAGACCTGTTGATGAGCTTGAATTGACAGTTAGATCTGCAAATTGTTTAAAAGTTGAAAAAATTCATTATATTGGTGACCTTGTTTCCAGAAAAGAATCTGATTTGTTAAAAACTCCTAATTTAGGCAGAAAATCACTTAACGAAATTAAAGATGTTCTTGCTGCAAGAGGTTTGGCTCTTGGATTGGAACTTGATAATTGGCCACCATCAAATATAGAAAATTAATGAGACATCTTAAAACTGGAAGAAAATTTGGAAGAAACAGTGCTAATAGAAAGGCATTGTTTAAAAACCTTTCTATATCTCTTATAGAACACGAGGCTATAAAAACAACTTTGCCTAAAGCTAAAGAGCTTAGAGGTTTTGTAGAACCTTTAATAACTTTGGCAAAAAATGATTCCGTTTCCAATAGACGTCTGGCTTTTTCTAAAATTAGAAATAAAGATGCAGTTGGAAAACTATTTTCTGACTTAGGACCAAGATACAAAGAGCGTCCAGGAGGATATTTGAGAATAATTAAAATGGCTCCAAGAGTAGGGGACGCGGCCCCAATGGCATTTGTCGAACTCGTAAATAATCAACAAGAGGAAAATTCTGAAGAAACGTCTTAATTATAAAAATTTTCCAGTGTGAGATTTTTTTGATTTTTTAATTTCTTTTTTTGTTCCCTCAGCAATAATCTCGCCACCATTTTTACCGCCCTCTGGTCCAATATCTATTATCCAATCGGAATTTTTAATAACATCTAAATTGTGTTCTATTACAACTATTGTATTACCTTGAGATTTTAATTTAGCTAAGACTTTTAGTAATAGGGATACGTCATGAAAATGTAATCCTGTTGTAGGTTCATCTAATAAATACATTGTTCTTCCAGTAGCAACTTTAGATAACTCTTTTGCCAGTTTAACTCTTTGTGCTTCTCCACCAGAAAGAGTTGTTGCTGATTGACCTAATCTTATGTAACCAAGTCCAACATCATTTAAAGTGGCAAGTTTTCGTTTTATTATTGGAACAGCGTCAAAAAATTTTAAAGCTTGTTCTACAGTAAGATTTAGAACCTCAGAAATATTTTTTCCTTTATATTTAATACTTAGAGTTTCTTCGTTATATCTTGCGCCATTGCAAACATCGCATTTTACATAAACATCAGGCAGAAAATGCATTTCAACTTTTATCATTCCATCCCCCTCGCAAGCTTCACACCTACCTCCTTTGACGTTAAAACTAAAGCGCCCTGGTTTATATCCTCTAGACCTTGCGTCTTGAGTTTCTGCAAACAATTCTCTAATTGGTGTAAAAATTCCTGTATAAGTTACAGGATTTGATCTTGGAGTTCTTCCAATTGGGCTTTGGCTAATATCAATAATTTTATCAATGAATTCCAGACCTTTAATCTCTTCAAACGGTTGAGATAATAGATTTGATTTATTAAGACTATTACTAATAGCTGGAAACAGGGTTTGGTTTATTAAAGTAGATTTTCCAGATCCAGATACTCCTGTAATGCAAACAAGATTCCCTAGAGGAATCTTCAAATCTACTTTTTTTAAATTATTGCCAGAACAACCTATTATTTCAATATTTTCTTCAGACTTAATTAAATCATTCTTTGATATCTCAATTTTCTTCTTCCCTGAAATATAGTCTCCTGTTAACGACTTTTTATTTGTAACTAATTTACTGAATGGTCCAGAAAAACAAACATCTCCACCATGTACCCCAGCACCAGGGCCAATATCAATGATATGGTCTGCCGCCTCTATGGTTTCTTGATCATGTTCAACAACGACCACGGTGTTACCCAGGTCTCTTAATTTTTTTAAAGTTGATAGTAGTTTTGAATTATCTCTCTGATGTAGTCCTATGGAAGGCTCATCTAAGATGTATGTTACTCCTACAAGCCCAGCGCCAATTTGACTTGCCAGCCTAATTCTCTGAGCTTCGCCACCGCTTAATGATTCAGCGCTTCTAGAAAGATTAAGATAATTTAAACCAACATCTACAAGAAAATTCAATCTTTCTACAATCTCTTTTATAATTTTTTCAGCAATCTTTCCTTTGGCCCCTTTAAGTTTAAGTTTCTTAAAAAAGAGAAAAGCTTCCTCAATTGTTAATTCAGATATTTTGGGCAAGGAATAATCGCTTATGAAAACATTTCTAGCAGTTTCGTTAAGTCTAGTACCATTGCATGAGGAACATGGCTTTAGAGTCATAAACTTAGCCATATCTTCTCTTATAAGAGAAGAATCGGACTCTTGATATTTTCTGAGTATTCTTTTAAGTACTCCTTCAAAAGGTCTGATAATTTCTATTCGTCTGCCTCTTTTAGAAGTATAGCTAAAATCAACATCTTCATTTTCACTACCTTCTAAAACGATTTTTTTTATATTTTCTGGTAGATCTTCAAAAGGGTCGTCTAATGAAAAATTAAAATGCTTACTGACACATCTTAGAAGGTAATGCCGATACATATGATTGATATCCCATCCCCTGATTGCACCTTGATTTAAACTAAATTCTGGCTTTGATACAACTTTGTTGATATCGATTTCTGCCTTTGTTCCTAATCCATCGCAAGACATACATGCTCCTGAGGGGCTATTAAAAGAAAAGATTCTTGGTTCAAGCTCAGGAATACTAAAGCCACAAATCGAGCAAGCCATTTGGGTTGAGTATGATACTTTCTTTTTAGGATTATCTGCCGAGACAATATCTACTAAGCCGTTAGTTTCAGTAAGTGATGTTTCAATAGATTGTACAAGTCTAGATTTATTCTCAAATTTCGCTGTTGTCCTATCAACGACAATACTTATGTTGTGCTTTTTATTCTTTTCTAACTTTGGCAGATCTAAAATATCGAAGATTTTTTCATCAACATTCAGTCTTACGTATCCTTTGACCTTTAACTCTTCAAAGAGTCCCAAATGTTCACCTTTTTGTTCTTTAATTAAAGGAGCTTGAATTAAAATTCTGTCATCTTCAAAGTTTTCCAGAATATTTTTAAGAATTTGATCAATACTTTGACCTTCCAAAGAAATTCCATGATCAGGACACTTGGGGGTTCCCGTTCTAGCAAATAGAAGTCTTAAATAATCATGAATTTCTGTAACAGTACCCACAGTTGATCTTGGATTGTGTGAAGTTGACTTCTGTTCGATAGAAATTGCTGGCGATAGACCTTCGACAGTATCTACATCTGGTTTATCCATCACTGAGAGAAATTGTCTAGCATAAGCCGATAAAGACTCAACATATCTTCTTTGACCCTCAGCATAAAGTGTATCAAATGCCAAAGATGATTTTCCTGATCCAGACAAGCCAGTAATCACAGTTAATTTGTCTCTAGGAATTGCAATATCAATATTTTTTAAATTATGTTGCCTTGCACCTTTTACATTTATGTATTTCATTTATTTGAATCTTCTTTAAACTTAGTATTTAATCAAACAATAATAATTATGACATCAAAGTCAGGAAAATAATGGCAAGTATAAATAAGGTTATATTACTTGGTAATCTAGGGGCTGATCCGGAAATTAGATATACCGCAGGAGGGGATGCAGTCGCCACTATTTCAGTTGCAACTTCTAGCTCTTGGAATGATAAGCAATCTGGAGAAAAGCGTGAAAAAACTGAATGGCACAGAGTGGTCTTTTTTAGAAGGCTTGCGGAGGTTGTAGGAGAGTATCTAAAGAAAGGCTCTTCAATTTATGTGGAAGGACAGTTGCAAACGAATTCATATGAAGACAAAAATACTGGAGAAAAAAAATTCTCTACACAAATAGTAGCAAGAGAAATGCAAATGCTAGGCTCTAGAAATAGTATGGATGGGCAACAAGATAGTTCTCCTGAAATGCAATCTCAGGAACCTCCAGTTTTTGATGATGAAATCCCTTTCTAAGAGTATTTTTTTACTACTAAACTAGCATTGGTTCCGCCGAATCCAAAACTGTTTGACATAAATGAAGAAAAATTCTCTAGTTGCTTTAACTCTTTAGACAGCTCGATGCCCTGAGATTCAGATATTGGGGAATTTATGTTGATAGATTCTGCAATGTAGTTGCCTCGCATCATCAGTAAGCTATAAATACACTCCAAAACTCCTGCAGCGCCTAAAGCATGACCTGTTTGAGATTTAGTAGATCCAACTATGGGCGGATTTTTAAAAACTTCTTTTATAGCAATCAATTCTGTTGGGTCTCCAGCAGGCGTTGAAGTTCCATGAGCATTTAAATAATCTACTGTATTTAGCTTACTTATACTAAGTGCATTTTTCATACAATTAATTGCTCCTTCTCCAGAAGGAGAGACCATATCTACCCCATCTGAAGTAGCTGAATAACCAACTATTTCTCCATAAATCTTAGAATTTCTATTCAAGGCATGGTTTAGTTCTTCGAGAACTACCATACCGCCTCCAGCAGCAATCACAAAGCCATCTCTGTCTTCATCAAAGGGCCTTGAAGCCTTCTCAGGTAATTCATTAAATTTGCTGGACAATGCCCCCATAGCATCAAACATCATTGATTGAGTCCAGTGTTCATCCTCTCCACCGCCAGCAAGAACAACATCTTGATTACCAAGAATAATTTGTTCATATGCGTTGCCAATACAGTGAGCACTAGTAGAGCATGCAGATGATATAGAATAATTTATACCCTTGATTCCAAGAAAAGTTGCAAGACATGCTGAAACTGTACTTCCCATAGTTTGAGTAACTCTGTAAGGCCCAATTCTTTTTACTCCTTTTTTTCTTGAAATATCTGCTGCTTCAACTTGACTTCTAGAGGAGGCTCCACCAGAACCAGCAATTATTCCCAATCTAGAATCAAAATCTTCTTGTTTAAGATTTGCATCTTTTATAGCTTCTTCTGCGCTTAAAAATGAATAGGCTGCAGTTTCTCCCATGAATCTCATAAGTTTTCTATCTATCAATTCAGAAAGAGGAACATCAATAGAACCTGCGATATTAGATCGCATACCAATATCTTTGTATTCTTGCTGAAAAGAAATTCCACTTTTACCTTTTTTTAAAGATTCATCTATCTGCTCTATGTTATTTCCTATCGGAGAAATTGCTCCAATTCCAGTAATTACAACTCTTTTTTTATTCATTTTAGAAGTTAGATGGATCTTTAAATAAACCTACTCTCAAATTTTTTGCACTATATATTTCTTTATCATCAACAAACATCTTACCGTCGGCAAAGCCAACTACTAATTTTTGTTTTCTTATTCTTTTTATACTAATTTCATATCTTACAAGCTTAGCTTTAGGTAAAACTTGACCAAAAAATTTAACCTCCCCAGCTCCTAGGGCTCTTCCGATACCTGGATTTCCATCCCACAATAAATAAAACCCCAATAATTGCCACATAGCATCTAAGCCAAGACATCCAGGCATAACTGGATCGCCAGTGAAATGACAGTCAAAAAACCAAAGATCAGGATTTATGTCTAATTCGCCTTTAAGAAAGCCATTTTCAAAGTCTCCTCCAATTGAATTAATCTCAGATATTCTATCTATCATCAACATTTCGTTATTTGGCAACTTTCCATTTTCTGTGCCAAATAAACCTCCTTGCGAACAAAGTAATAGCTTTTCTTTATCGTAATGATTTTCTTGCGTAAATTTCAAACTCACATTTATATATTACAGCATTTGAAAAGATTGCGAGTATTGTATTAATTAGATAATATGCACTCCTTTCGTTAATTAGATATGAATTACGCGGTTATCAAAACAGGTGGGAAACAACATAAAGTTGAAGAAGGCGAAATTATTGCTATCGAAAAGCTTAATATTGAAGAAGGTGAAAAAGTAGAATTTGAAGAGGTATTGGCTGTGAAAACTGATGGCAAACTTCAAGTAGGAGCGCCTTTATTGACCGGCGCAAAAGTTATCGGAACAGTTATTTCACAAGAAAAAGATAGAAAAGTCGTGATAATTAAAATGAGAAGAAGACAAGATTATAGAAGCAAACAAGGACATCGACAAAAAATTACTAAAGTTAAAATAGATTCAATTAAAATTTAATTATGGCGCACAAAAAAGCTGGTGGAAGTACCAGAAATGGAAGAGATTCAAACCCTAAGTTTTTAGGAGTTAAAGCCTATGGCGGTCAAAAAGTTAGCGCTGGGTCAATAATTGTCAGACAAAGAGGAACAAAATTTCACCCTGGCGAAAATGTCGGAATTGGAAAAGATCATACATTATTTGCAAAACTTTCTGGCGAAGTTAATTTCGTAAAAAAAGGCAAGAGTCTGAAACAATTCGTAAACATTACCCCAACCGAGTAGTACTATGAGCTTCATAGATGAAGCATCTATTGAGCTAATTGCTGGTAAAGGAGGTAATGGCTGTCTGAGCTTTAGAAGAGAAAAATTTATTCCTAAGGGCGGTCCTGATGGAGGAGACGGAGGCCGCGGAGGGAGTATTATTTTCCAAGCAGAAAAATCATTAACTACTCTTCAAGATTTTAAATTACAAACTAGGCACCAAGCTAAAAATGGAAGCAATGGTCAAGGTAGAGATAAACATGGAAAAGATGCGCCTGATACTTTTCTAAAAGTACCAATTGGCACACAAATAATCAATGAAGAAACAGATGAGATTATTTGCGACATTACTTCCTATGAGGAAATTTTTGAAATAGCTTGTGGGGGCAAAGGAGGAATGGGCAATGCACGCTTTAAATCTTCAACTAATAGGGCTCCAAGAAAAACAACTGACGGAGAAAAAGGAGAGAGGTTGCAAGTAAAATTAGAATTGAAAGTCTTAGCAGATGTAGGATTATTAGGATTACCAAATGCAGGAAAATCTACCTTCATTTCATCTATTTCCTCGGCTAAACCTAAAATAGCAGACTATCCTTTTACAACTCTCAAGCCAAATCTTGGAGTAGTTAAAAATAATTTTTCGTCTTTTGTAGTCGCTGATATTCCCGGATTAATTTCTGGCGCATCTTCTGGAGCCGGTCTAGGATTTAAGTTTTTAAAGCATTTATCGAGAGTAAAATTATTATTACATTTAGTTGATATTAGTGTTTTAGATGAAAACAAAATATCTCAAGATATCAAAAAAATTGAAAAGGAATTGGAACTTTATGATTCCAAACTTTTCAAAACAGATAGATGGATTGTTCTTAATAAAAATGACATAGATTACGAAAAATCGAAAAAATTAAAAAAATCTATAGAATCTCATTTTCCTAAAATTAAAATTTATAACATATCTTCTATCTCTAAGAATGGTATAAAGGAATTAGTCAACGATATCTCAGAATGGTGTTTAAAAAAATAGATTATGAAAATTGTAATTAAAATAGGATCCAGCTTAGTGACCTCAGAATCCGAGATTGTAGATAAAGAATTCTTAAAAAAAATTTCAGTCCAAGTCGATAAGATTAGAAATTTAGGTCACGAGGTAGTGTTGGTATCTTCTGGGGCTATAGCCTGTGGCATGAAGGCGTGGAATTTAACCAATAGGCCAAAAGATGTTGAAAAACTTCAAGCATTATCAGCTGTTGGACAAATCGGTCTCATAAATGCTTACCAAGATGAATTTAAATCCCTAGGCCTATTTGCGGCACAAGTTTTGCTTAGCCACGAAGATTTTAAAGACACTATCAGATCAAAAAATATTAAAGAAAGTATAAAAAATATTTTAGATTTAGGCGCTATACCGATCATTAATGAAAATGATTCAGTATCAACCGAAGAAATTGAATTTGGGGATAATGATCAGTTAAGCGGAAATGTAGCTAAATTAATCAGAAGCGAACTTTTAATCATCCTCACGGATCAAGCAGGAGTATATGATAAAGATCCTACATCCAATGAAGAAGCTGAGTTATTAACAAAAATAAATTTTAGTGATAGTGATAATTTAGAAATTGAGTTAGGAGATTCAGGTAAATATGGTAGAGGAGGAATGAAAACTAAATTTTTAGCTGCAGAAAACTTTTTAGAAAAAAATAACAAAATTTATATAGCCAACGGCAGAACGGATAATATTTTGATGGATATTTTGTTAGAGAAAGAAGTTGGAACTCTAATAAAGTTAGCCGAGTAACTTGATATTTTTGTTTAACCTTGATTTTTGCCTGGATGCGCTGTTTTTAGTTATGACTTTTTTATTAGTCATTTTATCTATTAACTTTTGAGTTTTGATAAATAAAGAAGTAGCTTTTCCTTTATCTTTAGCTTCAATAGCTTGCTCTACTGATTTTATTGCTGTTCTTACAGAAGCTCTTTGAGAGCTTTTGAGCTCATTTTTTTTAATTGTTTGTCGAGCTCTTTTCTTTGCTGATTGAATATTTGCCATGAGGCGGCAATATTGAGGTTTGCTAGAAGTTTTGTCAACTATTTCAGATAAATAATCTTAAGGTTTAAGCAAGACCTCTTTTTTGAAGTAATCTTTTAGGATCGGGTTTTTTTCCATTAAATTTTATGAATTGATCCATAAGGTTTTTTGAATTACCTGAAGAATAAACCAATTCTTTTAATTTTTTTCCTGAAGACTTATGGAATAACCCTTTCTTTTCGAAAACTTCAAAAGCAGAAGAATCTAAAACCTCTGACCACATATAACTGTAATAACTGGACGAATAGCCTCCAGAAAAGATATGATTGAAATAAGTACTTCCATATCTACTATCAATTTCGTTGGGTTTATTTAATGACTTGAAAAGTTTTTTTTCAAATTTATTTATGTCTATGATTTTTCTATTATTGGAGTGCCAGGCTAAATCTAAATAAGATGCAGCTAAATATTCTGTAGTAGCAAATCCTTGATTAAATTTTTGACATTTTTCATATTTTTTCAAAAGGTCTTGAGGAATTTTTTTGCCTGTTTCGTAATGTAGAGCGAATTCCTTTAAAACTTTAGGAGATCTAATCCAGTTTTCCATCATTTGGGATGGGAATTCTACATAGTCTCTTGGAACAGATGTTCCTGATAATGAAGGGTAGGTGACGTTTGATAACAGACCGTGCAATCCATGACCAAATTCATGAAAAAGAGTAATTGCTTGCTCAAAGCTTAGCAAAGTAGGTTTATCTTTGGTCGGTTTAGGAAAATTACATACGTTAATTACTATTGGATGCTTGATACCTTTATTTTTGCTTTGGTCTTGATAGCTTGTCATCCATGCGCCTCCTTGCTTGGAAGGTCTTGCGAAATAGTCAGTCAGAAAAATACCAACAATTTTATTATTGTTATCTAACACTTTATAAGCTTTTATTTCCTCATGGTATTTGGGAAATTTTTTCATGGCTTTAAATTTAATATCAAAAAGTCTTTCTGCAGTAGTAAAGGCAGCTTTTTGTATGTTTCCTAACGATAGATAAGGGCGCATATCTTCTTCTGAGTAATCAAATTTTGATTTTCTTACTTTTTCAGAGTAATACCACCAATCCCATGGTTTCAGCTTAAAGTTGTTTCCTTCCTTTTGGATGAGGTTTTGAATTTCATCTATTTCCTCTTGCGCCCTAATGGTAGCTGGCCCCCAAACATTGTCTAAAAGTTCTAAAACGTTTTTCTTATTTTCAGCCATTGTATTTTGAAGTGCCAATTCAGTATGAGACTCAAAACCTAGGAGTTTGGCTCTTTCTTCTCTCAATGAACTAATTTCTATTAGAATTTGTTCATTATTGTTTGAATTAGAATTTTTTCCTTTGTTTACATAGCCTTTATAAATTTTTTCTCTTAAGGTCCTGTTTTTTGAAAAAGTCAGAAAAGGGTATAAATTTTCTCTTGTTGCTTTAAACAGCCAAACATTTTTTAAATTTTCTTTTTCTGCTTGAATTTTAGCTTGTGCGACCAAATCCTTAGGCAACCCTTTTAAATCTGACTGTTTATCTATTATTAAGCTAAATTCGTTTGTTTCTTTAAGAGTATTCTGTCCAAATTTTAGCGTTAAAGAGGAAAGCTTTTGGTTTATTTTTTTTAGAGAAGATCTTTCAGTTTTTTTTAAATCAGATCCGTTAAGTCTAAAACTGTCATACGTAATTTGTACTAATCTTTTTTGCTCTTCACTTAAATCTTCATTTGATTCGTATACTTTTTTAATTCTTTGGAAAAGCCTTTGATTAAGCGAAATACTATCTCTATGTTTAGATAATAAAGGAGTAATTTCGTTTGCAATATTTTGAAGACTTTCTGATGAATTTGCCGACAAAAGGTTAAAGAAAACTCTACTCACTTTTGATAAAAGTGAACCGGCATTTTCTAGAGAGTTAATTGTGTTAAAAAAATTAGGCGCATCATTATTAAAAATAATTGAGTCAATTTCATTCTTGTGGTCTTTAATCGCCTTTAGAAAAGCTGGTTTATAGTGGATTGTTTTTATATCTTCAAAAGGAGGTATCCCAGAAGAATTTTTAAAATCATCTAAAAGCGGGTTAGTCATATAGATAAGATATAAAAATTTTTGAAATTTTCCAAATAAGAATTTAAATAAGATATTAGTTATAACTTTTACTGATTAAAAATATAAAGCTCAATTTTTTTTAAATTTAAATTAGTGGTGGAGGCGGCGGGTATCGAACCCGCGTCCATTCATCCATTCCCTTAAGTTCTACATGTTTAGATTCATCTATTATTTTCTTTTTTATTTCTCCGATGAGCAGGATAAATAAAATATATTCTGTAAATCTTTTTGAGAAAATCCCAGAAAAATTTTCTCAAGCAACCTATTGAATGACTTTCTTAAACCTTAATAGGTATCTGGTAAAGAAAGCTAGCTGAATTATGCAGCTAGTGCGTAGTTTGCTTTATTGCCAACTAAATGTTTTATAACTTTTTTTTACGAGATTGTTATCCGCTCGACATGCCTTTTAGGTTCAAAAATAAATGTCTAATCCATTTCGCCCCCGTGGTGCGGTATTTTAATTGATTTATTTAAAGTTACTAGGAAGATTGTTAATTTTTGATTTTTCTTTTTTCCATTCTTTTTCTTTCAAAGAACGTCTTTTATCGAATTTTGTTTTACCTTTACCTAAAGAAATTTTTATTTTTATTAAGTTTTCCTTCCAAAATAGCTTTGTAGGAATACAAGTTAATCCTTTTTCTTGTGTTGCTTTGAATATTTTTGAGAGCTCTGACTTTGTCAAAAGTAATTTTCTTGTTCTGATTGGATCTACAGCATGAGTAACTTCGTTTAAAGGGTTAATGTTCATACCAATTAGCCATGCTTCTCCTTTTTTCATCATTACATAACTATCTTTCATGTCGGCTTGTCCTGCTCGTATGCCTTTTACTTCCCATCCGCTAAGAGAAATGCCTGCTTCGAAGTTTTCTGTGAGTTCAAAATTAAATCTAGCCTGTCTATTTTCTATAACAGGTTTTAAATTTTTAATTTTGTTTTTTGACATTGAGTAAGTATAAATATTAAATATTTAAAAATCTTAAGATTAATAATGGATCAAAGTAAAATTTGGAAAGGTAATTGGACTTTTGTGTTAGCAGCGGCTGGCGCCGCCGTAGGTCTTGGAAACATATGGAAATTTCCTTACCTTGCGGGCGAGAGCGGAGGAGGCGCCTTTGTAATTGTTTATTTATTATGCATTCTGCTTTTAGGACTCCCAATTATGATTGCTGAGATTTACATTGGAAGATATGGCAGAAAAAGCCCTATTAATTCAGTCAAAAGGATAATTAATGATTTCAACCTAAATAAACTCTGGCTAATTCTTGGTTGGTTAGGAGCTTTAGCCGGTCTTTTAATTCTTTCATATTACAGCGTCATTGCAGGAATAGCAGCTTCATATATTTTTAGTTCAATTCCTGCTTCTGAGTTAAATCCTGCAGAGTATTCTGTTGAACATTATTCAAATTTTAAAAGTTCTCCACTTACTATGATTTTTTGGCACTCTTTATTTATTGGTGTGACATGTTATGTGGTAGGTAAAGGGGTGGTGGATGGAATTGGCAGAGCTATCAATATCCTTATGCCTATTTTGTTTTTTTTAGTTATAGTTCTTTGTATTTATTCTTCAATCACTGGAGAATTTATTAAAACTTTTACCTTTTTATTTAATCCAGATTTTTCAAAAATTACACCAGAAGTAGTAATTACTGCGATGGGTCAGGCTTTTTTTACGTTAAGTATCGGGATGGGATCAATCATGGCTTATGGAGCATATATGCCTCAGGAGCAAATGATCGGTAAAACAGTTCTTATTGTAATATTTCTTGATACGTTAGTTGCTTTGCTAGCAGGATTTACAATATTTCCTATAGTCTTTAGCAACCCTGAGCTCTCAGCTTTCGTTGGAAAAGGGCTATTATTTGAATCCTTACCGGTTGCATTTCATTCGATGCCGCTTGGAACAATTTTTCATTCCATATTTTTTATATTAGTTTCTATTGCTGCTTTAAGTTCTTCTGTATCTTTAATAGAACCTTTCACTGCCTGGATTGAAGAAGAAAAAATATTTTCACGGCTTAAAGGTGTCATAATTTTGGGTCTCATTGCTTGGTTTATAGGATTGGGCACAGTGTTTTCAGACAATATTTGGGCAAATTATGAAATTAGTGGATTGAACTTTTTTGAATGGACCACGGTTTTAACAGATCAATTCATGCTTCCTTTAGGTGGATTACTTATTTGTCTATTGGTAGGCTTTTTTATTCCTAAAGTTGAACTAGAAAAAGATCTTAGCTTGTCTGGAAATATTTCAAAAATTTTTAGTGTTTGTCTAAAAATCGTAGCCCCATTATCAGTACTACTGATTTTTGGATACGCATTGAGTTGATGATTCTTTACTATTTGTTATTTACTTGGAGCTTAATTGGTTTAATTGCTTTTTTTTATTTGTTGAAGGAACCCGCTCCATATGGAAAGCATATAAAAGAAGATTCTAAATATTTTTTAGGCTCTAAAACTGGTTGGATTCTCATGGAATCACCAGCTTTTTATCTAATGCTTTTATTCTTTTTAATATTTGGAGACTATGAAAATTATGTGCAAATTGTTTTAACTTTCTTATTTTGCTTGCACTACTTTAATAGAAGTTTTATTTGGCCGATCCGCGCTCAAACTAATTTAAAAAAAATGCCTCTGAAAATTGCTATTTCAGCATTCGGATTCAATTTAGTGAACGTTTTTTTTCAAGGTACCTGGATATTTTTTTTAATAGATTATGAAGAAAGCTGGCTTCTTAGTATTTGGTTCATTTTAGGCATAGCAGTTTTTTTCTCTGGAATGGTTATTAACATAATTTCTGACGAAATCATGATGAATTTAAAAAAAACAAGCCATGGGGAATATTCTATACCAAGAGGATTTTTATTTTCTAAGATTAGCTGCCCAAATTATTTTGGAGAATTTTTGGAATGGCTGGGCTGGGCATTAATGACTATGAATTTAGCGGGATTTGTTTTTTTCTTTTGGACACTAGCAAATCTTTTCCCCAGAGCCCTTTCCAATCACAATTGGCTTTTGAAAGAGTTTGAAGATTATCCCAAAGAAAGAAAGGCAGTAATTCCTGGAATTATTTAATTTAGCAAATCAACCCAATTTTTTAATTTTCCGTCTTCAAAGAAAAGTACATAGTGAACATTTGTGGTTGCAGAGTCTCCTATGCTTAAAGTGCCAATGTAGTCCCATCTATCAGAATTAAATACATTCTTAATTGCTGGCGAGCCCATAATAAATTGTACTTGAGCATTAGTCAGGCCTTCTTCGAGTTGCTCTATCATTGCGTTAGTAATAATGTTGCCTTGAGCTATAGGAACTTTGTAAAACCTATCTGCACAGCCGATAATGCAAATAAACACTAAAAAATATAAAATTAATTTTCTTAACATCTTGAAATTTAACTAAATTATACTATTTAAAGATATATGGCAGAAGATAAAAACTTAAGAGAAGCAGGGCTAAAAGTTACCTTACCGAGAATAAGAATTCTTGAAATCTTTGAAGAATCTGATGATAGGCATCTTAGCGCAGATGAAGTCTATAAAAAATTAGTCGAGGCAGGTGATGAGGTCGGTTTAGCTACCGTGTATAGGGTGCTTACTCAATTTGAATCAGCGGGAATTTTGCTGAAACAAAATTTTGAGAATGGTCATTCAGTTTACGAACTTACTCCTAATGATCATCATGATCACATGGTTTGTTTAAAAACTGGAAAAGTTATCGAATTTACAAATGAAATTATAGAGGAACAACAGGAAAAGCTTGCTGCAGAGAGTGGTTATAAAATAGTAGATCATAAATTGGTCCTTTATGTAGAGCCTATTCCAAATAATGACTGATAAAAAAAATATTGATTCTGACGAAGAGAAAGAACTTCAAAAAGAACAAATTGAATCTGAAATAAATTCAAATAGCAAAACAGAGACTGAAAATGAAGAAGTTTCTGAACTTTTAAATGAGCAATCTGAAGTAGAGAAAATAGAAGAAAAATTTCTAAGATCTCAAGCAGAATTACAAAATTTAAGAAGAATTTCCCAAAATGAACTAGCTAAAGCTAGATTGTACGGCAGTGAGAATCTTGTTAAAGATTTAATCCCTTCAATTGATAATCTTTTTAGAACTTTAGATAACCAAGACATAGAAAATAAAACAGTTCCATCAGAAGGTATTGAGTTAATTGTGAGAGAGTTAATATCTGCTTTAGAAAAAAATGGTATTTCAGTCATTGATCCGAAAGGCGAAGAGTTTAACCCTAATGAGCATGAAGCATTGTCAGTAACTGAAAATAATAAAGAAAAACCTAATATCGTCTTGGAAGTTTTTCAGAAGGGTTTTAAGTTCAAAGATAGGGTTATAAAACCTGCAATGGTTGTAGTGAATAAAAAGTAAAAAAATACTTGAAATAATTTTAATTGCCCTTAATTAACGTATGTAACTAATTAAAGAGGTAATAATGGCAAAAATCATAGGTATTGATCTTGGAACAACTAACTCATGTTTGGCAATCATGGAGGGAGATCAGGCTAAAGTCATAGAAAATAGTGAAGGTGGAAGAACGACACCATCAATTGTTGCTTATACAGATGGAGAGACTTTAGTTGGACAAAGCGCGAAAAGACAGTCTGTAACTAATCCAGAAAACACACTCTATGCAATTAAAAGGTTAATTGGTAGAAAATTTGATGACGAAGTGGTCACTAAAGATAAAGAGATGACGCCTTTTAAAATAGTTAAAGCTAAGAATGGAGATGCTTGGGTCAACGCAAACGGTGAAGATCTAGCTCCTCAACAAGTATCCGCTCAAGTATTGGCAAAAATGAAAAAATCTGCAGAAGATTATCTTGGCCATGAAGTAAAAGAAGCAGTGATAACTGTCCCAGCTTATTTTAATGACTCACAAAGACAGGCGACAAAGGATGCAGGAAAAATCGCTGGATTAGATGTAAAAAGAATTATTAACGAACCTACAGCAGCAGCTCTTGCATTTGGACTTGATAAAAAGACAGGAGATCAAAAAATTGCAGTTTTTGATCTTGGTGGAGGAACTTTCGATATTTCGATTATTGAACTGGCTGAAATTGATGGTGAAAAACAATTCGAAGTCCTTTCTACTAACGGAGACACCTTTTTAGGAGGAGAAGATTTCGATTTAGCGCTTATAGACTACTTAGTAGAAGAGTTCAAAAATGAGCAAAATTTCGACTTAAGGAAAGATCCAGCTGCTTTACAAAGATTAAAAGAAGCCGCTGAAAAAGCAAAAATTGAGCTGTCTTCAAATCAGCAAACTGAAGTTAACCTTCCTTATATTACTGCGGATGCTTCTGGGCCAAAGCACCTATTAATAAAAGTTACTAGATCAAAATTAGAATCGTTAGTTGAGAATTTGGTTGCTAAAAGTTTGAAGCCTGTAGAAGTTGCTCTCAAGGATGCTAAATTAAAACCATCTGAAATAAATGACGTAATTTTAGTTGGCGGTCAAACTCGTATGCCTCTTGTTCAGGAAAAGGTAAAAGAATTCTTTGGAAAAGAGCCCAGGAAAGATATAAATCCTGACGAAGCTGTTGCAGTAGGTGCAGCCGTTCAGGGGGCAGTTTTATCTGGGGATGTAACTGATATTCTTCTCTTGGATGTAACTCCATTAACTTTAGGTATTGAAACTATGGGCGGAGTTATGACCCCTTTGATTGAAAAAAATACAACGATACCAACTAATAAATCTCAAATTTTTTCAACCGCAGAAGATAACCAAACGGCTGTTACCGTTAATGTGGTTCAAGGCGAGAGAAAACAAGCTAAAGAAAATAAACAATTAGGCTTATTCAACTTAGATGGAATCCCAGCGGCACCTAGAGGAATGCCTCAGATCGAAGTTTCATTTGATATTGATGCAAACGGTATTTTGAATGTGTCAGCAAAAGATAAAGCTACGAATAAAGAGCAGTCTATAACAATTCAGGCTTCTGGAGGATTGTCAGAAGATGAGATAGAAAAAATGGTTGCAGAAGCTGAAGCAAATGCCGACGAAGATAAGAAATTTGAAGAAATGGTTCAGGCTAGAAACGCTGCAGATACTCTTATACATGGTTGCAAAAAAACCCTTGAAGAATCAGCCGACAAAGTTGAAGATCAAGAGAAAAGTCAAATAGAAGAAGCCATTGTCGCTTTGGAAGAAGCCTTGAAGGGCGAAGATAAAGAACTTATCGAAGAAAAAACCAAAGCATTAGCAGATGCTTCTTCTTCACTTGCCCAAAGACTCTATCAAGAGCAACAGTCTAATGCATCGGAGGAAGCTAAAGACTCGCCACAGGACTCAGATGACTCAGCTGTTGATGCAGATTTTGAAGAGGTAAAAGAAGAAAATAAAAATTAATCTATCTTCCAACATCTATGAGTAAAAGAGATTACTACGATGTACTGGGAGTAGACCGTTCTGTTTCTAAAGATCATTTAAAAAAATCTTATCGCAAGCTTGCGATGAAGTATCACCCTGATAGAAACCCTGGAGATGAAAAAGCAGCTGAGAAATTCAAAGAGTTATCAGAAGCTTATGAAATATTGTCAGATGATCAAAAAAGACAAGCTTATGATCAATTTGGACATCAGGGAGTAAACTCATCTTTTAATAATGCTCAAAGTGCAGCTGAGGGGTTCAGTGACATTTTTGGAGATATTTTTTCAGATATATTTGGAGGAGGTTCATCCAGAGGGTCTAGATCAAGAAGAGGTTCAGATTTAAGTTACAGTTTAGAGGTTTCTCTTGAAGACGCCGCCTCTGGGAAGATAATTAAATTAGATATTCCATCAACTGATAGGTGTGATGGGAATTGGCAAACTTGTAGTTATTGCGGTGGCCAAGGAGCGATAAGATCTCAACAAGGCTTCTTCTCTATGCAACAAACTTGCCCTCATTGTCAGGGAGAAGGAGAGATGCATGATCCATCCTGTAAAAAATGTGGAGGGTCTGGGTATATCAAACGAAATAAAACTCTATCCGTAAATATTCCTCAGGGAGTGGACTCTGGGGATAGAATCAGATTGTCTGGAGAGGGCGACGCAGGAAAAGGAGGTAATGGCGATCTTTTTATTGAAATTAAAGTGAATCGTCATGAAATCTTTGAAAGAGATGGAAAACATCTCTACTGTGAAGTTCCTTTAAATTTTGTTGATGCTTCTTTAGGAGCAGAAATTGAAGTGCCTACTTTGGAAGGTAAAGTAAAATTTAAAATCCCTGAAGGCACACAAAGTCATAAACTTTTCAGATTAAATGGAAAAGGAATTAAACCTTTAAGAGGAGGTTCAAAAGGAGATATACTCGTAAGAGTGCTAGTTGAAGTACCAATCAAATTAAATAATGAGCAAAAAAAATTATTGGAAGCATTTAAAAAATCAATTTCTAAAAATGAAAATTTACCATTAACTGAAAAGTGGTTTAAAAGTGCAAAAAATTTTTTAAAAAGTTTCTGATGAGTATCAATATTGTTTTGTGTGGAGCGTCAGGAAGGCTTGGCATGGAATTTTTGAAGGAGACGAAAAACTATCCTTCGATTAATTTGATGGAATGTATTTCATCGAAAAACAATGTAAACGTTGGAAAAAAATTTTCAGAATTTACCGACTTAGATTTTGAGCTAACATTGAAAGACTCCTTAGCAGAGACTGAAGTTGCTGATGTTCTTATGGATATGTCCTCACCAAAATTCTTTGAAGAAATTGTTAAATATTGTAAATCTAAAAAAGTTCCCCTAATTTTGGCTTCCACTGGCCATAGCGAAGAGCAAATTGATATCTTGCGAGAACTTTCTCAGATAGTGCCAATTATGCACGCTCCTAATTTAAGCGTCGGTATAAATTTAGTAAAAAAAATACTTAATTTCTACCCACTTGATGACTTAGCAAATTCTATTGAAATTATAGAAACTCATCACAAAAACAAACTTGATTCTCCTTCAGGAACGGCCATTGAACTAAGAAACCTTATAGAATCAAAAAATAATGAGGTTAAAATTTCTGTAAAGTCTATTCGAGATGAAGATTCTGTAGGAATTCATACTATTAAATTAAATATGGCTAATGAGACAATCGAAATTACTCATAGAGCGAATTCAAGAAAAATATTTGCACAGGGAGCAATTACCGCAGTTCATTGGATCAAAACTCAAAAGCCTGGATTGTATTCTCTGGGCAATATTTAATTTTTCCTTTGTTGATTTAAGCAATTGTGTTTAAATCCACTCTCAGATTGTTAAAAATCTAATTTGCACTTGATATAAAAAAATATTTGGGTGCTAGGTTTAGCTCAAATCTAGTTAAATATTTATTATCAGGGAAGATTAACCCAAGCCTATATGGCTTACATTAAAAGGAGCTTTCATGGATATTTCCATTGAACAAATGCTAAAAGCAGGTGTCCACTTTGGACACCAAACAAGATTCTGGAACCCAAAAATGGAAAATTATATTTTTGGAGATAGAAATAAAGTTCATATAATAAATTTAGAAAAAACTCTTGAACTTTTAAAACCTTCGATAGATTTTTGCTCTCAATTAGCTGCATCAAATAACAGAATTCTTTTTGTGGGAACAAAAAGAGCTGCGAGCAGAGTGATTAAAGAAGAGGCTGAAAGATGCAACATGCCTTATGTAAATTATCGTTGGTTGGGGGGGATGCTTACAAACTATAAGACCGTAAGAGCATCAATTAGAAGACTTGAAATTCTTAAAACTCAGGAGGAGGAAGGAAAGTTTGAAAGCCTCACGAAAAAAGAAGTTTTAGGTATCAAACGAGAAATGGATAAACTAGAAAGGTCAATTGGTGGAATAAAAAATATGGGCGGCCTGCCTGAAGCTTTATTTGTTGTAGATGTAAAGAATGAAAAAATTGCAGTTTCTGAAGCTAGAAAAATGGGAATCCCCATAATTGGTATCGTTGACACTAACTCCGATCCAGACTGTGTAGACTATATAATTCCTGGCAATGATGATGCAATAAGATCTGTTTCTTTATTAACTAGGATAATTTCAAATGCTTGCTTAGAAGGTGCTTCGAAAGCAACAGGTATTGTTTCAGGAGATGGACCTGTAATTGTTCGTAAGGGCGAAGAAGAAAAAACTGCTCAAACTCTTGAAGATGAAGATCAAACTTCATCGTTAGTTGAATCTTTTGAAGAAAAAGACGAAATTGACATTTCAAATGAGGATGATTTAAAAAAATAAACATATATAAAAAAAATAACTCGAGATTTATAAATGACAATAAAAGCTAGCGAAGTAAAACTGCTTAGAGAAAAAACCGGCCTCGGGATGATGGAGTGTAAAAAAGCATTAATAGAATCGGATGGAGATATAGAAGCAGCTATTATTAATTTGAGGAAGAATAGTGCGCTTAAAGCAGAAAAAAAATCTTCAAGAACAGCAGCTGAGGGAAGAATTTTATCTGGAATCGATCCGTCAGAAAGAGTTGCCATTATTTTGGAGATTAATTGTGAAACAGATTTTGTAGCGAAGGACCAGAGTTTTATAAATTTTTGCAATGAATCTCTGAATTATTGCATTAAAAATCCTGAGCTTTCTTTGGAAAAATTACTTGAAGAAAATTTAGAAGAAAAAAGGGAAGAATTGATTCAAAAAATAGGCGAAAACATAGTAGTAAGAAGAAGGGAGGTAATCAAATCAGACTTTATTTATTCTTATGTACATGGAAACAACAAAATAGGTTCTATCGTATCTCTCTCAAAAGCAAACGATGCTTTAGGAGAAGACATTGCAATGCATATTGCAGCTTCAGCTCCCCTAGTAATTTCTTCAGAAGATTTAGATAAAGATTTATTAAAGAGGGAAAAGGAAATAATTGATGCGCAAGTTTCCGATTCAGACAAGCCTGAAGAAATTATAGAAAAAATGGTATTTGGAAGGTTAGAAAAATTTAAATCAGAAGTTTCGTTATTGAGTCAACCTTTTGTAAAAGATCCTTCAAAAAAAGTGGATGATCTCGTTAGAGAAAATGACAATGTTGTCCTTAAATTTTTCAGATATGAATTGGGAGAAGGAATAGAAGTTGAAAAAATGGATTTTGCTGAAGAAGTAAAATCTCAATTAGAAAAATAAGAATGAAAAAAGCTAGAAGAGTTCTCCTAAAGGTAAGTGGAGAGTGGTTTTCTGGAACCAAAGAAAAAGGCTTTGATGAAAAAACATTCGAAAGCTTGGCTAAATCTCTTGTTGAAGCAAAAAGAAAAAATATACAAATAGCTTTAGTACTTGGCGGCGGGAATATATATCGTGGAAGAGAACTCACCTCTCTAAAAATTGATCAGGTTTCTGCTGACTACATAGGAATGTTATCAACCATAATGAATGGTATAGCTCTTTCGAATTTTTTGTCCTCTAATGAATGCGAAAACAATCTATATTCTTCTTTTGCAATAGGAAACTTTGTCAAAGCTTACAGTAAGGAAGAGGCTGAAAAAACTTTAATTGAAAATAAGATAGTTATTTTAGTCGGCGGATTGGGAAATCCATTATTTACTACCGACTCAACTGCAAGTGTGAGGGCTGTTGAGCTCAATTCAGACATAATGCTAAAAGCAACAACCGTTGACGGTATTTATTCTGACGATCCAAAAATAAATAAAAAAGCTATTAAATATGATTTTTTAACTTTTGATGAAGCTATTACTAAAAATTTAAAAGTTATGGATCAAACTTCTTTATGTTTCTGTAGAGATAATAATTTAGACGTAAGAGTCTTTAATGCAGATTCTCAAGGCGCAATATTAGAAGCAATTACTAATGAGAATACTAAAATCGGAACTTTGGTGAGATTGAAAAATGATTGACGAGATAAGAGACGAAGCAAAAATCGGAATGCTTAAAACATTGGAAGCCCTTGAAAATTCTTTAAAAAGGATCAGGACCGGAAGGGCAAATACATCTCTTTTAGATTCAATTGAGATAGATTATTACGGAAATTCAACCCCCTTAAAACAAGTCTCAAATATATCTGTTGAAGATGCAAAAACACTTGCAATAATTCCATGGGAAAAAGATAACGTTCCTCTTATTGAAAAAGCTATTCAACAGTCTGATTTAGGCTTGCAACCAATAACATCTGGAGACACTATTAGAGTAATTCTTCCTGATTTGACCGAAGAAACTAGAAGAGATCTTATCAAAGTAGCGAAAGCGGAAGCTGAGAATTCCAAAGTCTCAATTAGGAATCAAAGAAGAGATGCGAATGGGCTGCTAAAGGAGTATCTTAATGAAAAAGAAATTTCTGAAGACGATCTCAAAAGAGGAGAAGTTCTGATACAAGACATAACAGATCAATATGTTGAAAAAGTTGATTCTTTATTAAGGGATAAAGAAAAAGATCTTTTAGAAATATAGTATGCGCTCTTTACCCGCTCACGTAGCTATTATCATGGATGGTAACTCTAGATGGGCTAAAGATAAGAAAATACCAAAAAAAGAAGGTCACAAAGCAGGAGTAAAAGCAGCAAGGAACGCCATTGAGTTTGCTGTAAAAAATAAAATTAAATTTTTGACACTCTTTGCTTTTAGTACTGAAAATTGGGGAAGAAGTAAAAATGAAGTTAAAGCATTGATGGAACTTTTTGTTAAGGCCATGCAAGAGGAAACTCCTCGATTAATTGAAAATTTTGTAAGAGTAAACTTCATTGGAGATATTAATAGATTAGAAAAAGTGATCATTAATAAAATTATAAAGACTAAAGGTTTAACAAATGACTACGAGCCTAAAATGAATCTTAATATTGCTATTAGCTATGGAGGCAGATGGGATATTGTCCAAGCCATCAAGGAAATTTCTAAGGATTTCTCGAAAAAAAAAATTAAAGAAAAAAATATTAATGAAGATTTGTTAAGTTCTTATTTAGATACATCCAACTTTCCAGATCCAGATTTAGTTATTAGGACAGGCAATGAAAAAAGATTAAGTAATTTTTTAATTTGGCAAGCAGCTTATTCAGAATTAATATTTTTAAAAAAATTGTGGCCTGATTTTAAAAATACAGATTTTAAGAAAGCTTTAGACGAATATAAAAGAAGAAAAAGAAACTTTGGTTTAAGGTCTTAAGAAATGTTTAGAAGAGAAGTTACAGGAATTTTTTTAGCAATAGCCGCTTCAATCTTAGTCTTATTTTCTAGCAAAGAAGTTTTTTTGTCTGTAATGATATTAGTATTTCTTTTTCTTTTATATGAATTGATCAAAGTTACAAAGAAATTTAACGGACTTTTTTGGATTCAAATTTTTTTTACTCTTCTTACATTTTTCTTTTTGCCGGTTTTTGAAAAGATGAGAGAGTTATTCTTTCTTGCTATTTCAATATCAGCTCTTACTGATGCTGGAGCATATTATGTAGGAGTAAAAATAGGTAAAACAAAAATATTTCCAAAAACAAGCCCTAATAAAACTTTAGAGGGCCTTATTGGAGGAAATCTTCTTGCAGTTTTTTGTACCGCAATAATATTTTTATATTTTTCTTACATTTTTGAACTTGAAATAAGTTTGTTGACTTTCATTCTGTTTGTTTGGATTTCTTCTATAGCAAGTATTTGTGGTGATTATTTACAAAGTAAATTTAAGCGTTCTCAAAATATAAAGGACTCTGGCAATATTCTTCCAGGTCATGGGGGCATTTCAGACAGAGTCGATAGTCATATAGTTTGTTTACCAATTTTCTTTAGTTTGATTTCGTTAATAAGCGTATGAAAAAAGTATTAATTTTAGGTTCAACTGGCTCGATAGGTACTTCAGCATTAGAAGTTATAAAAGGAAATGTCGGCTATCAGACTGAGTCTCTTGTAGCGAGAAAAAATAAAAAATTAATTTTAGAGCAAGCAAAAGAGTTTAATGTTTCAAATATATTTCTGTCAGAAGGAGTATTTTCAGAAAATGAAGTAAAAAGTAATCTGGATATAAATTTCTCTAATAACCTAGAAGAATTATTGTCAGATAAGGATATAGATATTGTTATCGCTGCCTTTTCTGGATTGGTAGGAATTAAATCTATTTTGCAATCCATAAAAGCAGGCAAGAAAATACTAATAGCCAATAAAGAGCCCCTTGTAGTAGCTGGAAAAAAACTCTTATCGGAAGCTAAAAAATATGGTGCAACTATAATTCCTATAGACTCAGAACATTGCGCCATTCATCAATGTTTAAGAAATGTTAATAGGAAAGATGTAAATAACGTTTTTATTACTTGTTCTGGAGGACCTTTTTGGGGTAGGAAATTAATTGATTTAGAAAATGTTTCAATTAAGGATGCAAAGAATCATCCTACTTGGGATATGGGAGAAAAAAATCTCATTGATTCTGCAAGTTTAATGAATAAGGCTTTAGAAATTATTGAAGCGCGCTGGTTGTTTGATTTAGATCCAAAACAAATTAAAGTCCTCATCCACCCTCAAAGTATTGTTCATGCCATAGTAGAAAATATTGATGGTTCTTCTTTAGCTTCTTTGTCATCACCTGATATGAAGATATGTATCGCTTATGGGTTAGGATACCCAGATAAAATAAATTCGTTTTCAAAACCTTTAAACCTAATTGAAAACAGCAAGTTAGAATTCTTTGATTATAAAGTTTCAGATTTTCCTTCTATAGATTTTGCTTACAGAGCCCTGAATGGAGACGAAAGTATCCCTGTTGCTTTAAACTCAGCAAATGAAATAGCTGTTAGTTATTTCCTTAATAATAAAATTAAGTTCAATTCAATTTTTACTGCTGTAGATTATACTATGAACATATTTGAAGGGAGGAAATCTCAAATTAACTTAAACGTAGAAGATTTACTCGAGATTGATAAAGAAGCTAAATCTTTAGCCTCTGACTTTTTAGATTAAGAATGACAGAAATACTTTCATATATTCTAGGCTTTTTGGTTTTAATAATGGTTATTACAGCAGTCCATGAAGCAGGTCATTTTTATATTGCTAAATTATTTAAAGTAAAAATTTTAGATTTTTCTATTGGCATGGGAAAAAGCATAAAAAGTTGGATTGGCAAAGACGATACTTCTTACAATATACGCTTATTGCCTATTGGCGGATATGTAAAAATGTTAGGCGAAGATATATTAGAAGAAAATAATTCTTCTGATAATGCTTCATTTGCTTCTAAAAAGTATTATCAAAAAGTTTTAATTTTATTCGCAGGTCCGTTTGCAAATTTCCTCTTAGCGATATTAATTTTCACTATTTTAAATTTATTTGGAACAACAGCATTGTCTTCAAAAGTTGGATACATATTACCTGACAGTCAAGCATCTATAGCAAATTTTCAAGAAGGAGATATTATTCAAAAAGTTGATGGAAAGGATGTTGAGAGTAGAGCTGACGTTCAAATGCTTCTTTCAAGAAGATTAGGAGATACCGGAATTATAAATTTTTCTGTTAATTCTGAAGGAATTAACATGGAAAAAATGATTCCAATTCAAAATTGGCTTATCAACGAGGAGCCAAAAGATCTCTTAGCTGATTTAGGCATTGGAGTACCTATAAGTTCAGAAATTGGCGATGTCATTGAAAATAGTCCTGCTAGCGATGCTGGATTATTACCTGGAGACGTTATAAAACTTATTAATTCAAAGAAAATTTCAAGTTGGGGTGAGATAAAAGACGAAATTACGAATTCCATGGGCATGCCATTAGAAGTTTCAATTATAAGAAATGGTGAAGAAATTTCGAAAAGCATTATTCCTAGGTTTTCAGAATCTGGATGGATAATTGGGATATCCTCAGCAAATAGAATTTCTGAAGATGCGTTATTTTTTAAATCTTATGCTCTCCATTCAGCATTTACCAATGCGGTAATAAAAACGTATTCTACAATAAGAGACTCATTCACTTTTTTGTATAAAGTGATAACAGGTTATGTTTCTCCTAAAAATTTAGGAGGTCCGGTAATGATTGGTCAGTTCGCAGGAGATACTCTCTTATATGGAGGAATTTACTCTTTTCTGATGTTAATGAGTTTTGTTAGTATTGGTTTAGGCGTAATTAACTTAGTTCCTATACCTATCCTAGACGGCGGTCAGATTTGTTTATTAACCATAGAAAAAATCAAAGGATCTCCATTATCACCAAAAACCTTAGATTTTGTCTACAGAGCCGGTCTTTCTATGGTAATTTTTTTGATGATTTTTGTTTTTATAAATGATATTTCAAGATTATCGGGAGCTTAGTTAGTGAAAATAAGTCTACATAAAATATTATTACTAATACTCCTTACTTTTTCAGGGCTATCGATTTCTTCTACATGGGTTATAGAAGACATAAGAATTAGCGGGCTGCAAAGAGTTTCTGCAGGGAGTATCTTCGCTGAAATACCTTACTCTATAGGAGATTCCATTGGACAAGATGAAATCGTTGAGCTCTCTAAGGCTATTTTTTCTACGGGTCAATTTGACGATATAAATATAGGTAGAGATGGAAACGCGTTATTAATTAATCTTACAGAAAGACCTACTATCGATGAAATCTTAATCGAAGGAAATGAAGCCATAAAAACTGATAATTTACTCGATGGTTTGCAGAATTCAGGAATTTTTGAAGGCGCTCTCTTTAAGAGGTCAGTTTTTGAAAATCTTAGTTCTGAGCTGGAAAGGCAATATGTGTCTCAGGGTAAATATGGCGCTTCTGTAAATGTTTCAAGTGAACAACTGCCTAGAAATAGAGTAAAGCTCAGTGTCGATATTGAAGAAGGAGAAACAGCTGAATTAAATTCAATTAATATAGTTGGGAATAAAATTTTTTCTGAAGAAGAATTAAAAAAAGTATTCAAATTAAGACCAAGATCTTGGTTATCAATATTTAGGACCAATACTCCTTACTCAAAAGAAAATTTAAGAGGGGATTTAGAAAGTTTAGAGTCGTTTTATAAAAATAGAGGTTACCTTAATTTTTCTGTGAATAATTCAATCATTACAATTTCAGAAAATAAACAAGAGCTTTTTATAACTGTGGATATTTTTGAAGGAGAAATATATAAAATAAATGAAGTCTCGATTGCAGGAGATATTCCCATAGATGAACAAGTATTAGAAAGTCTAATTTTTTTAGAAAATAATTCTGTATTTTCGCAAGAATTAATTACGTTTTCTGAAGATTCAATAAATAACTTATTAAATAATGAAGGATTTCTTTTTTCTGAAGTATCTGGAAATATTAGAAGCGTTGACGATAATTTAGTTGATGTAATTTTCTTTGTTGAACCTGGACAAAGGACTTACATAAGAAACATCAATTTTTCAGGAAACGAAAGAACACATGATATTGTGCTTAGAAGAGAAATGCGACAAATGGAAGGAGCTTGGGCGTCAAATTCTCTTATAGAAAGATCTAAATTAAGGCTGGATAGGTTAGGTTTCTTTAAGCAAGTTGATTTTGAGAAGATTCCGGTATCAGGAGAAAAAGATAAAGTAGATATTGAATTCACAGTTGAAGAAGAATTCTCAGGGTCTATTGCTGGAAGTTTAGGATATGGAGCGTATGGATTCAGTCTTGGCGCTAATTATTCAGAAAGTAATGCATTCGGAACTGGGAACAGTATTGGGGTTGGAATAAATTACAGCGACTGGCAAACAAATCTTTCTTTTAACTTTTTTGACCCTTATTTTAGTCCTGATGGAGTAGGGTTGGGTTATGGAGCTTATCTCAGATCGAGTGACTATTCTAATTTTAATATATCCGCTTACAATACAGAATCTTTTGGCGGTTCTGTTCAATTTGTTCTTCCGATTAACGAAATTTCTCAGTTGAGTCTCTCAGTCGCATTAGATCAAACAGATTTACAAAGCGATTTTCTCTCATCACGTCAACTTTTAGACTTTATATCTTCAGAGGGCTCAAAATTTGAAACCTTAACTTTGGGCGCTTCATGGTCAAGAAATTCATTGAATAGAGGGTTATTTCCAACCGCCGGAACTTTGAATGTGATTTCTGCTTCAGTTGCTATACCTGGAAGCTCCCTTACTTATGGGAAACTTTCACATAGATTTAAATATTTTAGACCGTTATCAAATAATTTTATTTTTTCAATTAGGACAGAATTAGGTGGGCTTTTTGCTTATGGAGATACTGAAACTGCTCCTCCATATGAAAATTTTTATGCTGGCGGTTTGAACTCTGTAAGAGGTTTTGAACAAAATTCTCTTGGTCCAAGGGCAGTATATGACAATTTCTTTAGCGGATATAACAGACCTGTTGGAGGAACTTATTCCTTAGAAGGCGGATTTGATTTAATTTTTCCTATTCCTTTCTTAGAAGATACAAGATCTGTAAGAAGTTCTGTATTTTTAGATTATGGTAATGTCTTCAGCGAAGAATGTAAGTCTTATGAAACAAACTGTAGTGAATTTGATTTGTCAGAACTACGATACTCTCTAGGTCTTGGAGTAACTTGGATTACTGCTTTAGGGCCGATGTCTTTTGCAATTTCATCAGTATTTGGAGACGATGAACTCGATGAAACTGAAACTTTTCAATTTGAAATTGGCAATCAATTTTAAAAAATTCTTCTAGAAAAAGACTCTCTTGAAAGGTTAAACTGGATTATAATTTATTTAAATTTAGGAGAAAGCTAATGAAAAAATTAATTATTTTTATTTCATCAATAATATTAACTGTTTTTTCCGTGCCTACTTTTGCAAATCTAGAAGGAGTTGCTGTTATAGATTATCAAGCAATCTTTTTAGGCACTGATCTAGCTAGAACGAGTTTAGACGAATTAAGAGAATCAGAGGATTATAAAGAGTTAATGGAAGAGGTTCAGCTTAAAGATTCAGAACGATTGGCTATCGCTGAAGAACTCAATAAAGACTCTTCAACTATGTCAGATGAAGAGCAATCTGAAAAATTAAAAAAAGCACAATCTTTGTATCAAGATATTCAATTTTTAGCTCAGAAAATGCAAACTTTAGAAAATGAAGTTGTTCAAAAACTTCAAGCTAATCAAGGGCCAGATGTTCAAAAAGTTGTAAATGATTTAATCGTGGCAAAGAAAATCACTCTTTTATTCAACAGTCAGGCCTTATTAGCATACGATCGTACAAATCCTTTGATAAATATAACTCCAGAAGTTATTGAATTATTAAATCAAGCTAATAGTAAAGAATAATTTTTTATTTTGTCCAATAAAGAGTTTAAGCTTAGTGAAATTGCTAAAAAGTTAGACTTATCTTTTGAAGGGGATCCTAATTACAAGGTTAATTCTATTAAAAATTTAAAAGAAGCTGGCAAATTCGATATTTCTTTTTATTATTCTAAAAAATTTAAAAAAGACCTTGAAGAAACTAATGCTGGAATAGTATTACTTGAAAAAAACGATGATACAAATTCTATAAAAAATAAACTTTTTTCAGAAAATGTCCATCTTTCATACGCTAGGTTAAGTCAAATATTTGAACCATCTAATGATTATTTGCCTTTCATAGATGAAAGTTCGGTGATTCATAAGTCCGCAAAAATCTCTTCCAATTGTCATATCGGCCCTAATTGTCACATTGAAAAAGATGTACTAGTTGAAGAAGGAGTAGTAATTAAATCAAATGTTACTATAGGATCAGGCACAAAAATTAAGAAAAATACTTTTATTAATTCTAATGTCTCAATTTATCCAAACACTTTCATTGGAAGAGATTGCATCTTACATTCAGGATCAGTAATTGGATCAGATGGCTTGGGCTTTGCAAAAAATGGTAAAAAATGGGAAAAAATTGCTCATTCAGGCCATGTTGAAATTGGGAACTCTGTTGAAATTGGGGCAGGATGTACAATAGATAAAGCCTCTCTAGGGAAAACCGATATTGGAGATGGTGTTAAATTAGATAATCAAATTCATCTAGCTCATAACTGTGTCATAGGCGAGAATACTTTAATAGGCGCAAATACGACTGTTGCTGGTAGCGTGAAGATTGGTAAAAATTGTATGATCGGAGGTTTATGTGGAATAGTAGATAATATTGCCATAACAGATGAGGTTATAATCTACCCTATGACTTTCGTCACTAATAGTGTTGAAAAAAAAGGGACTTATTCAGGAGGCTCGGTTTTGATGGAACATAAAGATTGGTTAAAAAAAATTGTTAGTGAAAGAAAAAAGAGATGAATATAGAAGAAATTAGAAAATACCTGCCACATAGATATCCTTTTTTATTAGTAGATCGAGTTATTGAAATTGAACTAGATAAATATATAAAGGCATACAAAAATATTACTAACAATGAACCATACTTTATTGGCCATTTTCCTGAAAAAAGCGTTGTTCCAGGGGTATTGATTTTAGAGGCAATGGCGCAAGCATCTGGAATTTTAGGTTTTAAAACAATGAATAAGACTCCTGATGAAGGGTCAATGTATTACTTTGTTGGAGCAGATAATTTAAGATTTAAAAGACCCGTAATTCCTGGAGATAAGTTAATCTTAGAATCCACAAAAGTATCAAATAAAAGAGGAATATGGAAGTTTGATTGCCAAGCTTCAGTTGAGGAAGATTTTGTTTGCTCAGCAACGATATTATGTGCTGACAGGCCTAAGTAATGATACATAAATCGGCAATAATAGATAAATCTGCAAAATTAGATTCAAATGTAAATGTGGGGCCTTTTTCTATAATAGGCCCTGAAGTTGAAATAGAGTCTGGTACATCCATTGGCTCCCATGTAGTAATTGAAGGACCTACAACTATTGGAAAAAATAATAAGTTTTTTTCTTTTTCCAGTATTGGAGGAGATCCACAGGATAAAAAATATAATGATGAAAAAACTTTTCTAGAAATTGGAGACAACAATACTATAAGAGAAGGTGTCACAATAAACCGTGGTACAGTTCAAGAGCATTCGAAAACCATTATTGGATCTAAAAATTTACTAATGGCGTATGTACATGTAGCTCACGATTGCATAATTGAAGACGATGTGGTGATGGTTAACAACTCTGCTATTGCAGGATGCGTTAGATTAGAAAGGGGTGTTATCTTAGGAGGATTTAGTCTTGTTCATCAGTTTTGTAACATAGGGGCTTTTAGTTTTTCAGCCATGGGAAGTGCAATCTCTAAGGATGTTCCTGCATTTATAAGGGTAAGTGGAAATCCTGCAAAAGCAAGAGGATTAAACACAACCGGAATTTCAAGATTAAACCTATCTAAAACAGTTTCTCATTCTTTGAAAGAAGCATACAAGATATTATATTTAAGAAAAATGTCATTGGAATCTGCAAAAAAAGAAATTATTAATAAATTCGACCAAATACCTGAGATTGATTTATTAATAAACTCTATCAATATTTCTGATAGAGGAATAATTAGGTAGCTTGTAAAGTGAAAATAGCCTTATCAGCTGGAGAGGAATCAGGAGATATTCTAGGCTCTAATTTAATGGATTCTTTATTTCACTGTAATAAGGATATTGAGTTCATAGGGCTGGGCGGAGATAGAATGATAGATAGAGGTCTAAAATCTTTATTTCCTTATGAAGAAATATCGAAAATGGGAATCATAGATCCTTTATTATCGATTAATAACTTATTAAGAAGAAGAAAACAGCTTATTGAATATTTCATTCAAGAAAGACCAGATTTTTTTATAGGCATAGATAGCCCATCTTTTAACTTAGGCATTTCAAAAAAACTTAAATCGAAAATAGGCGTTAAAACAATTCAATATGTTTCTCCCCAAGTTTGGGCATGGAGAAAAAATAGATTAAAAAAAATTTCAAACTATTTAGATCACATTTTTTGTCTTTATAGGTTCGAGACAAAAATTCTTGAGGCTTTTAACATAAAGTCAAATTTTGTAGGACATCCATTAGCTGAAGATATAGAAATTGAGATAAATAAAAACAATTATAAAGACTTATTGAATTTAGATAAGTCAGGAGTTTATGTCGCTTTGCTTCCAGGCAGCAGAGATTCTGAGATTAAAAATCATATTAAAGTCTTCTTTCAACTTGCTGAACACTATCGAGAAAAAAATAAAAAATTAAAATTTATTTTGAACTTAACGGAAAAATCAAAAAAATTTAATTTTGAATCCAAACTTCAAAAATTTGAAAATTTGTCTATATCCTATGGTGACTCTCAGCGAGTATTGTCGGCTTGTGATTATTCAATCGTTACTTCAGGGACTGCTACTTTGGAAGGTGCATTGTGCAAGACGCCAATGATAGTAATTTATAAAACAAATCTAATAAGTTATTTTATTTTGTCAAAATTAATTCAAACAAAATTTATTTCTCTGCCAAATATATTAAGTGAAAAAAAGATAGTTAATGAATTAATTCAGACAGATGTAAATAAAAAAAATTTAATAATAGAGTTGGATAAACTGATGAATGAAGATAACAATCAGATGTCTTTAGATTTCGTATCACTTCATAACTCGTTAATTAATAGGGATAAATCTAAATTTTTTGATGTTTTGAATTCCATTTAACCTTCTTATGAACTTAATTGCAGGCGTAGACGAAGTCGGACGAGGTTGCATTGCCGGCCCCGTAGTTGCAGCGGCAGTAATTCTTGGAGAACAAAAAATTTTTGGTTTAGATGACTCTAAAAAGATATCAGAAAAAAAAAGAATTAAAATTTCTAAGGAAATAAAAACCAAAGCAAGATGTTTTTCTTTTGGAGTAGTTTCATCAAAAATTATAGATGAAATTAATATTAGACAAGCTAGTATCTTAGCAATGAAAAAAGCAGTTTCAGGCCTTAAAATTATACCAAGTGAGATTATCGTTGATGGAGTTGATAGTTTTAAGGCAAATTGCCCAGTAACATCTTTAGTAAGAGCAGATAATTTAATTATGGAAGTAATGGCTGCCTCAATTATCGCAAAAGTTTATCGAGATAAATTTATGCAAGAACTAGATGCAAATTATCCTGAATTTCATTTTGGATCTCATAAGGGTTATCCAACAAAAAAACATATAGATGCAATTAATACTTATGGAATAATAAATGAACATAGAAAAACTTTTGGACCAGTAAAAAAAATTAATGAATAAATTTTGTCACCTAAGCCTCCATACTGAATATTCTATTAATGATGGGCTTATTAACATGTCAGATTTAGCTCAAAAAACCAAAGAATTAGGATTTCAGTCTGTAGCTATCACGGATAACTCAAATCTTTTTGGATTTATAAATTTTTATGAAACTATGAGAAAAAATGGCATCAAACCAATTTGTGGATCGGAAATAATACTTGAAGGAGAAAACTCTAAGGGGCAATTAACATTGTTAGCTAGTAACTTAGATGGTTATAAAAATTTAATGAAGTTAATCTCTTACGCAAATACTCAAGGAAAGAGGAATAAAGAGTGTCTAATTAATTTAGATATTTTAGATAAACACAAAGATGGCCTAATTGTGTTTACTGGCGGGCTAAATAGTCAAATCGCTAATTCTATTTTGGCAGATAAATTCGATATAGCTGAAAAACAAGCTAGATATTTCCAAAATATCTTTAAAGATAATTTTTTTTTGGAATTAACTAGAGTTGGATTTGATGATGAAGAGAAATGTAATAAATCTCTTATAGAAATTTCAAAATCTTCAGACATTCCTTTAATTGCGTCAAATAAAGTAAGATTTTTAAATCAAGATGAATTTGAACCTCATGAGACTAGAGTTAGCATTCAGTCTGGGTATGTATTGAGCGACCCAAGAAGAAAGAGAGATTATCAACCAGATCAATATCTGAAATCGTATGAAGAAATGCAGCTTATTTTTAAGGACATTCCAGAAGCATTAGACAATGCCTATGAAGTTTCAAAAAAATGTAATTTAGAAATCAAAACAGGTATTTATGTATTACCAGATTTTGACACACCTGAAGAACTTTCAGAATCGGATTATTTGCGAAAATTAGCTGAAGAGGGAATCCTCAAAAAAACAAAATCTAAAATATTGGATGATTTACCAGAAAGTTATTTGAATAGATTCAATTATGAACTAGAGACTATTCTTAAAATGGGTTATGAAGGTTATTTTTTGATCGTAGCTGATTTTGTAAATTGGGCAAAAAAAAATGATGTACCAGTTGGGCCCGGAAGAGGGTCAGGAGCGGGATCACTTATAGCTTATGCTCTTGGCATTACTGGTTTAGATCCTATGAAGTATGATCTTTTATTTGAGAGATTTTTAAACCCCGACAGAATTAGTAATCCTGATTTTGATATTGATTTTTGTAAGGATGGCAGAGAAAAAGTAATTGATTACGTTACTAATAAATATGGTAAACATGCAGTAGCTCAAATTTGTACTTTTGGTACGATGGCAGCAAGAGCAGTGGTAAGAGACGTTGCTCGAGCTCAAGGAAAGTCATATAGCTTGGGTGATAAAATTGCAAAACTTATACCATTTAGCCCAGAAATGACTTTAGAAAGGGCTATAAAAGAAAATAAAGATCTGAAGCAGATTCTGAAAATTGATGAGGATGCATCTGAAATTTTTGACATGGCTCTAAAATTAGAAGGTACCACAAGAAGTGTTGGGAAGCATGCTGCAGGTGTTGTAATTGCTCCTTCTGAAATCAATGATTTTTCCCCTTTATATCTTGATGCGGACTCACATAATGACGGAGGGCCTCAGAATTATGCTACTCAGTACAGTATGGAAGATATCGAGGCAGTGGGTCTACAAAAATTTGATTTTTTAGGTCTCAAAACTTTAACTGTTATAAATAATGCGCTGACCCAAATAAATGCTTTTAGAAAATCTATCAATTTAGATGAAATAAATTTAGACGAATTGGAATTAGACGACAAGGGAGTATTCGAATTACTCCAAAACGGCATCACTACAGCAGTATTTCAAATGGAGTCAAGAGGAATGAGAGAATATCTTATTAAATTAAAGCCTAACTCATTTGAAGACATTATCGCAATGATTGCTTTATACAGACCGGGACCACTAGAGATGAAAATGGTAGATACATATATAAATAGGAAAAATGGTAACGAAACCATTGATTATTCAAAAGATAATGATGTAGAAAAAATTCTCAATGGAACATTTGGGGTCATAGTTTATCAAGAACAAGTAATGCAATTAGCTCAAGAATTTTCTGGTTTTACATTAGGACAAGCTGATATTTTAAGAAAAGCCATGGGAAAAAAAATTCCCGAAGTTATGGAAAGTCAGAAAGAAAGTTTCATAGAAGGGGCTCAAAAAAATAAAAAAGTAAAAAGAGTAGCTGAAGATTTATGGGATCAAATTGAAACTTTTGCAGGATACGGATTCAACAAGTCACACTCCGCTGCCTACGCACTTATTTCATACCAAACTGCTTGGTTAAAATCTCATTATCCATCTCAATTTATGGCATCTGCATTATCTTCTGAATTAGATGACACTGACAAAATAAAAATTCTTATAGATGATTCGCTTTCTTTAGGTTTAAAAATAGTTCCTCCGGATATAAATAAAAGTTTTAAGAATTTTATATCTTTAAATGAAGAAAATATTTTATTTGGTCTTGGGGCCATCAAAGGAGTTGGAGACTCGGCAATAGAAAATATTGCTCAAGAAAGGAAAAATGGTGATTTTAAAAATTTAAAAGATTTTTGTTTTAGAGTTGATTTATCAAAAGTAGATAAACGTTGTATTGAACCTTTGATAAAAAGTGGCGCTATGGATTGTTTTTCAAAAGAAAGATTTAAACTTTTAGATCAAATGGAAGACATACTCAAGCTCGCTAGACAAGAATCAGAAAATCTTGAAAATGGTCAAACAGACATGTTCGGAGTTCAAGAATTTTCTTTGGAAGAAAACATAAAATCTGACGATATTTCATACTCTACAGAAATATCAAGGTTAGAGTTTGAGTCTTTAGGATATTATCTTCAATATCATCCAGTGGAGGAAAACTTTTGGGAGATTGAACAAATTTCTCCTATTAGGATTAAAAATTTAAGTTTTAATAAAAGCCATCAAAGATCATGTGGAGTTATTATTTCACACAATAGAATTCAAACTAGGCGAGGAGCTATTGTCTTTGCTACTTTAGATGACAATTCAGACAGAATAGAATTAATTATCAATCAAGAAGTCTTAGATGACTCAAATATTTCTTTTAATGGAAACGAAATTGTAATAGCTGATGGAGAGGTAATAGAAGAGGATCAAGATAAAATAAAGCAATTTGGTTTGTCAAAAAAAATGAGGGTCACTCAGTTACACTCTCTCGAGCAAGCAAGAATAAAATTTGCTAGAAAACTATCAATAAATATTTCAGAAAATCAACCTGATAAAATTGAGAGATTAATTAAAAATTTAAAAAATTTCTCAAAGGAATCTATATCCAAAGGTTGTCCAGTTGAATTAAATTATCATACTAAAGATGGAAAAGTTGAAATGGACTTGAAGGAAAACTTTAATATTTCCCTAACAAATGATAATTTTGAACTTTTAAAAAAGACCTGTGGGACAAAAAACATAAATTTACAATATTTCCTGAGACATTAAATGGCATATACCTATTTAGAATTTGAAAAACCTATAAGTGATCTTGAAAATAAAATTGAGAATCTTGAAACGTCTACAAAAAAAGAAACAGATGTTTCTAAAGAAATTTCAGAAATTAGTACTCAAATTGAAAGTGTAACTAAAGAAATTTATAGTAAGTTAGATATTTGGCAAAAAGTTCAAGTGGCAAGACATCCACATAGACCCCATTTTTCAGATTACATAGAGAATATTTTCACAGATTTTGAAGAACTTCACGGCGACAGAACCTTTGGAGACGATAGAGCAATAATTGGAGGCCTTGCAAAATTTAAAAACGCACCTGTTGTATTAATTGGACATGAAAAAGGGAAAAGCACCGAAGATAAATTAAATAGAAACTTTGGAATGGCTCAGCCGGAAGGATATAGAAAGGCAGAGAGATTGATGAAACTTGCAGAGGATTTCAATTTACCATTGATAACTTTTGTTGATACACCAGGGGCTTATCCAGGAATTGAAAGCGAAGAGAGAGGAATGAGTGAGGCTATTGCAAAAAATTTAAGTGTTTTATCTAATTTAAAAACAAAAATAATTGTAATCATAACTGGAGAAGGAGGATCTGGAGGAGCGCTTGCAATAGGAGTTGGAGACCATATTTGCATGTTAGAGTATTCAATTTATGCCGTGGCTTCTCCTGAAGCGTGCGCGTCAATTGTTTGGAGAGATAAATCCAAAGCTAATGAAGCTGCCAAGGCAATGAAGGTCGATGCAGATAGCTTGATAAAATTTGGTCTTATAGATGAAATAATCACTGAACCGCTGGGAGGTGCGCATAGAGATTTAGGCGGAGCTTGTAATCTAATTTCAAATTCTATTGAAAAAAACTTAATTCATTTAAATAATCAAGACATAGAAGAAATTTTAAAAAAAAGATATGAAAAAATTATGTCTTATGGCTTGGTTTAATAATTGATTGATACTAGATCGCTGATAACTCCTCATCTGATCAGAAACAAAAACTTCTATGTTGCTTACAGCGGAGGAGTTGACTCAACAGTTTTGTTGAAAGAGGTTTGCGAAGCTGCAAAAAAGGTTAATTGCAATGTTACTGCAATTCATATCAACCATGGATATTCAAAATTTTCAGATAATTGGGAACAACATTGTGAAAAGTTTTGCATTGAACACGATTATCCATTACAAAAATTTTCTTTAAATATCGCTGAGGCTGAAGGGGCGAGTTTAGAATCTGCTATGAGAGAGAAAAGATATGAAATCTTTCAAAGCTTGATTGGAAAAAATGAGACTCTATTCATGGGGCATCATCTAGATGATCAAATCGAAACACTTTTTTTTAGAATTTTAAGAGGATCGGGCTTAAAGGGATCTTCATCTATTCCTTTTAAAAGAAATTTAGGTAAAGGGTTATTGGTTAGGCCTTTTTTAAACTTATCCAAAAAGGAAATCTATGAAATTGCTAAGCTAAAAAAATTAAAATTTATTGAAGATGAATCAAATAAAGATATAAAATTTGATAGAAACTTTTTGCGTAACGAGGTTATAGAAAAAATATCTGAAAGGTGGCCAAATTATAGAAAAAGCCTTTCTAAATATATTGAAAATCAGAAATCTTCGCATGAATTTTTGAAAGAAATTACAACTATTGAACTAAAAAAAATACTCCATGGTAAAAACATCGATGTGAATAAATTAAAAAAATATGACTCCAAATACCAAAAAATACTGATTCTTCAATGGTTAGAAATGAATAATTGTAATTCCCCTAGCTCTTCTGCCTTAGACGAGTTAACTAAATTTTTTGTAAGTTCTGAAAAAACTAAAGAGCCGAAGTTTATTTGGGGTTCAAAAGAGAAAGGCAACTATATTTGTTTAAAGATAAAAAAAGGAATAATTTCGATAGAATCTACCCCATAGATTTATTTATACCACTGACTATAGCTTCGAAAGAAGCTGCCACCGTATTTGAATTTATTCCTATACCCCAAAAAGCTTTTTCATTGATTTGAATTTCAATGTAGGCTGCAGCTGATGCGTCAGACCCAGAAGATATTGCATGTTGATGATAATCCGAAATTTTAATGGAAGAATCAAGCAAATCACTTAGAGCGTTAATACAAGCATCAATGGGCCCATTGCCTTTACCCTTGACTTCAACTTCTTTGCCATTAAAACGTACTTTTAAATTAAGAGTGTCGGAAAGGTCTTTATCAGCCGAATTATCAGAATTGATACTATGGCCTATATATTTTAGGCTAGACCCTACATCGACATAATTTTTCCTAAATTCTTCCCATATTTCATCAACTTCAATTTCCTTTCCACTTTCGTCTGTTATTTCTTGAATTACATTTGAAAAATCTATTTGTAATCTTCTAGGAAGAGATAATCCGTGATCTTTTTCTAATAAGTAAGCTACTCCTCCTTTTCCCGATTGGCTATTAATTCTGATTACTGCTTCGTAAGTTCTTCCTACATCTGCAGGATCTATTGGTAAATACGGAACCGCCCATTTTGGATCATTTGATTCTCTCATTGCATCAAAACCTTTTTTTATGGCATCTTGATGAGACCCAGAGAAGGCAGTAAAAACAAGGTCTCCAGCATAAGGGTGACGCGGATGGACAGGAAGTTGATTACAGTATTCAACTTCTCTCATAATTTTATTTATATCTGAAAAGTCCAATTTTGGATCTATACCTTGAGTCAACTGATTTAAAGCCAAAGATACAATGTCAACATTTCCAGTTCTTTCGCCATTGCCAAATAAGGTGCCTTCAATTCTATCTGCGCCAGCCATCAAACCTAATTCTGCTGCTGCTACAGCAGTTCCTCTGTCGTTATGAGGATGAAGACTTAATATAGTCTTGTCTCTCTCTTGAAGCTTGTTTGACATCCATTCTATTTGATCTGCATAGATGTTTGGGGTCGATAGTTCAACTGTCGCAGGTAAGTTCATGATAGTTTTAATTTCATTAGTAGGTTCCCAAATTTTATTTACTTCATTGCATACTTCTAGGGCGTATTCTAATTCAGTTCCTGTGAAGCTTTCTGGGCTATATTGAAACTGCCAATTAACATTTTTCATTTGAGAAGAAAGATTTTTTACTAATTCGGCTCCATCAGTAGCAATTTTAGTTATGCCTTTTTTATCTTTATTAAAAACAACTTTTCTTTGGAGGGTAGAGGTCGAATTGTAAAGATGGATAATTACATTTTTACAATCAGCTACTGATTCAAAAGTTTTTTTTATAAGATGTTCTCTTGCTTGTGTAAGTACTTGAACTTGAACATCATCCGGTATTAATTTTTTATTAACAAGTTCTTTTACAAAATTAAATTCAGTATCTGATGCCGAAGGAAAACCTATTTCTATCTGTTTAAAACCTAATTCGACAAGCATTGAAAAAAACCTTACTTTTTTTTCAATACCCATAGGCTCGATTAATGCTTGGTTTCCGTCTCTAAGATCTACGCTACACCAAATAGGAGGCTCTACGATTTGTTTTTCAGGCCATTTCCTTTGTTTTAATTGTACTTTTTTAAAAGCACTATATTTTGAAGCTGAGCTATTAATAATTTCTTTCAATTTTATTTTTTGTTTTGGATTAAAATATTATATAGGATTAATTAAATGAAATTTGATGAGTATATCTTAGAGGAATTAAGTTTTCATAAATGGAAATTAAAAAGTGGTTTTGAATTCAAAAAGAATAAAGTTGTAAAAGTAAAAGTTAAAAAATTCAGTCCAGAAGAAACATCTTTTCTATTCTCTTTATCCATGGCTTTTGGACTCAATTTTAAGGAAAAAGATTCAATTGAAATTCTAAAATTTTTCGTAGACAAAAAAATTATTAAACCGAATGGCCTAAGCAATTTTATTTCAAGTTCAAAAGCAAGAAAAAATGCCTGGAAAAAGTAAAATTAGATTCAAATCTTTAGAATTTAAAGATTTAGAGAAAGTTATGGAAATAGAAACACTTTCTAATCCAACACCTTGGTCTATAGGCAGTTTCATCGATTGTATAAACTCAAGTTATCAAAATATTGTTATCTTAAGTGACAACCTTTTAGTTGGATTTTGCATTTCCACGGTAAACTTCACAGAATCTCATCTTTTAAATATATCCATACATCCTAATTATAGGTCTCAAGGATTGGGGCAACTTCTTTTAAACGAATCAGAGAGAGAATTAAACAAAAAAGGTGTTTCAGATATATTTTTAGAGGTAAGAAATAGTAATATTAGCGCTATAAATTTTTATAAAAAAAATAATTATAACCATGTTGGCAAAAGAAAAAATTATTACAGATCTTCTGATGGAAGGGAAGATGGACTTATCTTCACAAAACATATGCATTTGTCATCTTTTGCGAGCATCTCAAGGTTTTCAATTTTCTTTTTAAGAAAAATAATAAGTTTCGATAGGGGGTAAAAAATGGAATTTAGAAAATTAGGTAATACCGATATTGATGTCAGTTTAATTTGTCTTGGCACTATGACGTGGGGACAGCAAAATACAGAAGAAGAGGGTTTCGAGCAAATGGATTATGCTGTAGATCAAGGTGTCAATTTTTTCGATACCGCTGAACTTTACTCGATACCACCCATGGCGGAAACACAAGGAAGTACAGAAAAAATAATTGGGAATTGGTTCAAAAAAACTGGTCTAAGAAAAGATATTATCCTTGCAACTAAGGTGGCTGGAAGAAGCGGTATGAAATGGTTTAGAGGGGGTGAAACAAGATTAAATAGAAAAAATATTGAAGAGGCGATTGAAGGAAGTTTAAAGAGGCTTCAAACTGATTATATTGATTTGTATCAATTACATTGGCCTGATAGAGCACTAAATATTTTCGGAGGCGGCCTCGGTTTGTATAAACATTATGATCTTGATTCAATACCCATAGAAGAGACTTTAGATATTTTGAATCAATTGGTCGCTACGGGAAAAGTAAGGCACATTGGACTGTCAAATGAAACTCCATGGGGATTATCAGAATTTTTAAATATTTCTGACAAAAAATCTTTTCCTAGGGTCCAATCAGTCCAAAATGCTTACAATCTTCTTAATAGAAATTATGAAACAGGAATGTCAGAATTTTTTCATCGAAGCGATGTAGGCCTTCTTGCATATTCTCCTCTCGCTCAAGGTTACTTGTCAGGAAAATATTTAGATGGGAATTTACCCGAAGGTTCCAGAACTAAATTATTTGGAAGGGGTCAAAGATACGAGACTCCAAGCGCAGAATCAGCTATAAAAAAATACGTAAATTTGGCTAAGCAATCTGATTTAGATCCTTCACTTATGGCAAATGCTTTTGTAAATTCAAGAGATTTTGTTACTTCAAATATTATTGGAGCAACAACAATGCCTCAATTGAAGCTAGCAATAGAAAGTGAAAAAACTAAGTTATCTGAAGACGTATTAACAGAATTAGATAAAATCCATTCTGAATGCCCAAATCCTTGTCCATAAAAGCTAACAAATAAGATTAATGGATGATCTTTACACTAAAAAGTGTGAAAAATTTTCTGATGTCACTAAAGAGAATTTTGAAAGAATTAAAGACCTGAGGGCAGAAAGTCTAGGCGATAAAGTTTATGATGACGAAACAATTGATTTAGATAGTCTTCATTTAACTATATATTTAAATGGTGACCTAATTGCTTATTCTAGATTATACCGAAGTTCAAATGATGACGTGTCTCTTCAAAGGTTTTCTGTGTCAAGAAAACATAGGAATAAGGGAGTTTCAAAAATTTTAATGGAATTTATTTTCAAAATTTCTAATGAAAAATTTAAAAATTCTTCTTTGATTTTAACTTCAAGAATTATAACTAAAGATTTTTATCAAAAATTTGGATTTATCGTTTATAAAACTTTGCTAGAACAAGGAAAAGAAAGGTTTTATATGAAAAAAAAATTCAAATAATTTTGATTTCGTTTGCTTGTGGACCCTTCATACTAGAAACAACTTTATAACTTACTCTGGTATTTTCTTTTAAATTTTTCCTATCTTTTACGTCGACTGATGCAAAGTGGATAAAAAGATCTCCACCTTTATCTCTTTCTAGAAATCCGTAACCTTTGCTTGGATCGAACCATTTAATTGTTCCTTTTTCTCTTTTCAGTCTGTATTTGATCTGTCTTCCGTAGACAATAATCATGCTTGATATATAGGTAGAAAAGAAAATAAAAAAGAAGATCTTAAGAAAAGCATCTTGATATAAAAAATTGTATAGTCCCGCTGCTAAAAGACTCACAATGATTCCAGCTGTAGCTCCTCTTAACCACATAATTAAATTATACTTTTTTTAATACCTTAAGATGATTTTTCGTTTCAGAAATTTTAGTCTTTATTTCTTTCAATTGAATTTTTCTTTCTTTTATTAACATTTTTGGAGCGTTATTTAAGAATTTTTTATTTCCCAATTGATCTTGAAGTAAAACCAAATTTTTATTTAACTTATTCAAGTTCTCTGAATTTCTTGATATCTCAACTTCGGGATCAATCAGGCCTTTCAGGGGAATAAATATTTTATCTCTAGGAACAAGAATTATTGAAGAGGGAGGAGGATTAGTCGCATGAGCTATACTTTGCACCCCACATAATTGCTCTAGATATAGTTTATAAGTATTTAAAATCTTAAAATTTTTATTTTTTTTATCCATTTTTAATTCAATTCCTACTTTAGGAGAAAGCTTCATTTCTGCTCTAAAATTTCTAATTCCCACTATCGCAGACTTAATAAGATTGATGTCGTCAAAATTTTTCTTAGAATTTTTAGATTTAGGAAACTTTCGTAAAGAAATGCTTTTAACTTTTAGCTTGTGATATTTTTTAAGCTGTTGCCAAATTTCTTCAGTAATAAATGGGATAATGGGATGCAAGGCAACCAGAATTGATTCTAGAGTCCAAACAAGTGAAGTCAATATTTGACTTTTTTCTATCTTAGACAAGGTTTTATTTTGTAATCTTACTTTGCAGAATTCGATATACCAATCACAATAAACTTCCCAAACAAACTCATATATAACCTGTGTTGCTAAATCAAATCTATAGTTCTCAATATGTTCACTGTAACTACCCAAGGCTTTATCAAGTTCTATTTGTATCCAAATATCTTCTTTTGATTTAGAAGAAACCTTTGAAAGATTTTTTTGAGTACACTGCAACATTATGAATCTAGAAGCGTTCCATAATTTGTTACAGAAATTTCTATAGCCCTCTACTCTTTTTAAGTCAAAATTTATATCTCTACTTCCAGAAGCAAGAGAGCAAAAAGTAAATCTTAATGCATCTGTCCCAAAAGGTGGAATACCGCTCGGATACTCTTTAGAGGTCCTAGCAACAATTTTTTGTTTATGGTTAGGATTTATTAAATTAGCAGTTCTTTTATCTATTAAGTCCTCAAGTTCAATTCCATCTATGATATCAATTGGATCTAAGATATTACCTTTAGATTTGGACATTTTTTCGCCTTCACCATCTCTTACAAGTCCATGTATATAAACTTCTTTAAAGGGAACTTCTTTTAGAAATTTCTGGGAAACCATAATCATTCTCGCAACCCAAAAGAAAATTATGTCGAATCCAGTTACAAGAACAGAGGAGGGATGAAATTTTTTTAGATGTATTGTCTTTTTGGGCCATCCCAAGGTAACAAAAGTCCATAATTGAGAAGAAAACCATGTGTCTAAAACATCATTATCTTGTTCTAATTTAATCGATTTTTTTAGTTTGTATTTGCTCCTAACTTTTTTTTCCGAAACTCCTACATACACTTTACCTTCATCATCATACCAAGCTGGAATTCTATGCCCCCACCATAATTGACGAGAAATACACCAATCTCTAATATCATTCATCCATGAAAAATATGTCTTCTCCCAGTTGTTAGGTATAAACTTAATTTTTTTATCTCTAACTAGTTTAGTTGCCTCCTTAGATAAATTTTTAGACTTTAGATACCACTGTTTCGTTAACATTGGTTCTAAAATTTCTCCGGTTCTTTCACTTCTTGGAACATTATGTTTGTGATCTGATTCTTTTATGAGTGCTCCTGAATTTTTTAAATCTGTAAGTAAAGTTTTCCTAGCCTCAATTGGAGTGAGATTTTGATACTTTTTTGGAACATTTTTATTTAACAATCCATTTTTATCTAAAATATTAACGATTGGAAGTTTATGTCTTTTACCAATTTCAAAGTCGTTAAAATCATGGGCTGGAGTAATTTTTAGACAACCTGTTCCGAAATCTTTATCAACATAATTATCGCCAATAACTTTTATAGACTTACCTAAAATGGGAATTTCAAAGTTACTTCCAATAAGATTTTTATACCTTTTATCGTTCGGATTCACTGCTATTGCTACATCGCCGAACATAGTTTCAGGTCTGGTAGTGGCAACTACAATTGATCTTTCCTTGTTTTTGTATGCAATGTGCCAAATCTTGGCATTTTCTTCTTCAGATATAATTTCTAGATCTGAAATCGCAGTTTTAAGACTTACATCCCAATTAACAAGTCTGTAACCTCTATAAATAAGCCCTTCTTCGTATAGAGAACAGAAAACTTTGGTAACGGCATCACTGAAATCGTCATCCATAGTAAATTTTTCTCTATTCCAATCGAGTGATGCTCCCAACCGTTTTAGTTGAGAAGAAATTTTTGTGCCTGATTTCGATTTCCATTTCCAAACTTCTTTTTCGAATTTGCCTCTACCTATTTTTTCTCTGGATAAACCCTCTTGTTCGAGGTTTCTTTCCACAACCAGTTGTGTTGCTATGCCGGCATGGTCAGTTCCAGGTTGCCAAAGCACTTCAAAGTCTTTTAATCTTTTATACCTCGACAAAACATCCATTAAAGTATTTTGAAATCCATGTCCCATGTGAAGACTGCCTGTAACGTTAGGTGGGGGGAGCATAATACTAAAAGTTTTTTTATTGGATGAGGTTTTTGGACTAAAAAGATTATTATTTTCCCAAAATGAGTACCATTTTTTTTCGATTTTGTTTGGCTCAAATATTTTTTTCATTTTCTTCTACAAAATCGGGTTTTAATCCATCACCTAAACATTTTTTATAGCTTTCTCTAGCGATGTTTTGAAAGTTTGAATTATCAGTTATGACAATCTGATAAGTTTTTTTAAAATCACTGTAGTTAGATGGAATTTGAGGATTTAAATTTATTAAATAATAAAAACTAATTTCATTTTTTAATCCTGGATAAGAAATTAGGACTTCACAATCTTGGGAATCCCTATCAGTAAGTAATTTATGAGGTAAATATATTTGCTCAGGATAGCCCCACAACCTATCGTCTAAAACTGATGCTTGTTTGGCATCACTGCATCTTATATTAATTTTTTTTAAGTCACCTTTTAAAAGACCTTCGTACACTATTTTTCCTGTCAATTCACAAACAAAGTCAATAGCTCTTTCTTCAGTGTTGCCAGCTTTTAAGAAGCTTACGGTACTCATTAAATTTATTTTCTAGACAATAGATATTCCGTCAATAATGGAACAGGCCTACCGCTTGATGTTTTGCCTACTTTTCCTCCGTAAGCAGTGCCAGCAATATCTAGATGCGCCCATTTATAAGATTTAGTAAATCGCGACAAAAAGCAGGCTGCGGTAATGGTTCCAGCTCTGCCTCCAATATTAGCAATATCGGCATATTTACTGTTTAAATCACTTTGATATTCATCCCACAATGGCAATTGCCATGCCTTATCGCAACTAGAATATCCGCTTTTCATAATACTATCTGCTAAATCTTGATCATTTGATAATAAACCAGTAGCCTGATGACCAAGAGCAATTACACAAGCACCTGTGAGAGTTGCTATGTCAATTACACTTGCTGGCTTATACCTCTCAACATAAGTCAAAGCATCACAAAGAACCAGTCTTCCTTCAGCATCAGTATTTAAGATTTCTACGGTTTGACCTGACAGAGTATTTACAACATCACCAGGTTTAGTAGCTGTGCTACTTGGCATATTTTCTGCTGAGGCAACAATACCGAAAATATTTAATTTGGGTTTAATTTCTCCTATTGCTCTCATAGTTCCAAAGACGCTGGCAGAACCAGACATATCGTATTTCATTTCATCCATGTTTGGGCTGGGTTTAATGCTTATCCCTCCAGTATCGAAAGTAATTCCTTTTCCAACAATTATGTGAGGTTTTGATTTTTTGTCTCCTCCTGAATATTCCATAATAATAAATTTAGATTCCTGTGCGCTTCCATTTCCTACTGATAGCAAACAATCCATACCTAGTTTTTTCATTTCTTTTTCACCTAAAACTTTAGTTTTAATAGATGGATAATGCTTGGACAACAATTTCGCTTGATTAGCAAGATAAGTCGGAGTGCATATATTAGCAGGAGTGTTGGCTAGATTTTTTGAAGTATTCATACCCGCGCCAATGATTTGACCGACTTTTATTGCAGAAACTAATTTTTGTTTAGATTGGCTGCCTTCTAAATTTAAAAAATTTATTTTCTTTAATTTATTTTTTGGTTGTTCTTTTTTTCCATCAAAAAAATATTGATAACAACCTGATTCAAGATCTCTGGCCATAATTTTAAAAACCCAAGAAGAGTTATTGGATTTAACTTTAATTTCAGGCAGGAAAATATCTATATTTTTAGAGTCAGCTGAAATAGTAATTTTAGATAAGGCGCTGCTAAAAGAGGAAAATTCGTCTTCATTTAACTCCTTATTCTTTTTCCCTAACCCAATTAAATAAACTTTATTTGCCTTAAAACCATTCAATTCTGGAAGATATAATTGGTTGCCTAGTTTTCCAGTTAATTCCTGTCTTTTTAGCAATTTTTTAATAGAACCTGATGAAGCGTTATCAAGAATTTTTGTAAACTCATTAAGGTTTCTATCTTCATTAATTCCGATAACTAAACACTCAGAGTTCAGGTTCTTTAAAGAATCAATTTTTTTTAAATTTGATGTGATGGAAATTAATTTTTTCATTTTTGCTCCAAACTATTTTTGTAAGATAAAATCTAATAATTACTGAAAAACTATTATGCCAAAAATAATATCTTTTTATATATTAAACCAACTGTTAAAAACGTTGCTTATAACTTTCTTAATTCTATTTGGCATTTTATTTTTTAACGAGTCTATAGATTTTTTAGAAAAAGCTGCCAATGGTGAATTGTATCCAAGCTTAGTTAGCTTAGTTTTAATATATTCTATTCCCTCAATTTTAGAGGTAATTATTCCAACTTCAATTTTTGTAGGTACTTTGATTTCGATTTACAATTTAAAAAAAACTAATGAAATCATTTTTGCAAATCAAGCTGGTGTAAATAATTTAAAAATAATTTATTTATGTTTAGTTCCTTCACTAGTTTTTTCATTATTTTTAATTATTAATTCTTTTTTTATATCCCCATCTTCAAACCAACAATTGAGTTTTCTTTCAAACTCTCAGTCATTTGCAGATAATTTTAAGCTAATGGGAGAGGGCAAAGTAAATGAAATTGAAGAGTTGAATGGTATTTTTTATGCCGAGGGAGCTTCAGACTTAGGATTTCAAAATATATTTGCAAAAATTGAATCAGAAGATTTAAGTTACATACTTAATTCTGCAGAGGTAACTGCAAGTTCGTCAGATCAAAACTATAATCAAATTATATTTAAAGAAGGGGAGCTTGTTATCCCTTTGGACAACAACAATATATTTTTAGACTTCAGTAATCTTTTTTTCTTGTTTCCCAAAAACTCAGTCATAGCTAATGAAAATATAAAAACTAAAAATTGGTTTGATCTTCTAGAAAGCATTGATTCAAAAATTTATCTTGCAGAAATACTTGAGAGGTTTTCTTTAAGCTTGATGCTAATTATTTCTGTATTAATTGCCGTGCCATTAAGTCTAAGAATGTATGAGAATGGAAGATTTTTGCTAATATTTTCTGGGTTAATAATTTTTTTATCTTATTATGGATTAGTAGTTGGGAAGAAAGTTTTTGTTGAAGAGGGAATTTTTGATCCAATACAGATTTTTGCCATCACTCATTCTATATATTTAGTTTTAGCATTATTTTTATTAGGTTTGAATAATTCTGGAATTGAATCAAATTCAGTTATAGCTAAAAAATATTCAAAACAGTGGTTTGTTCAGCTTTTTTTCCTCTTTTTGGTTTTAATTATTTTTTTTAATTTCTTATTTTTCTAGGAGTCTAAGTTGAAATTTCTTTTGGGGGATACTATTGATAAAATTTTTTTTATAGAGTCTTTAAAGATACTTTTTTTTGTTTCTTTATTAATATTTTCCTTGGACTTTCTATTAAATTTTGTAAAAGAAATGGAAGATTTGAATGAAGATTATTCTTTTTCTGACGCTTTAAATTATATTTTTTATATCTCACTTAGCAGATTATGCGAAATTCTTCCATTATGTTCAGTTATATCAGCAATATTAACGTTTGGATTTTTAAATGATTCAGGCGAGTTGATAGCAGCTCAAATTTTAGGAAAGTCATTAATAATCAATGTATTGAATATCTTGAAACCAATAGCTCTAATTTTGGTTTTAACTCTCTTCAGTTTTGAATATGTTACTCCTGAATTAGAAAAGTTTGCTAAGGGAATTAAACATAAAAATCAAAGTTCAATTAACCAATCAGATTGGCTACAAAAAAACAATGTACTTGCAAATTATTCTGTTGGAGAAAATTTTGGATCGAACGTTAAATTATATTTTTTAGATGATAAAAAAAAGTTGCAATCCATTGTTGAAGCTAAATCTTTTGAAATCAAGGAAAAAAGATGGAAGCTAAACCAAGCATATGACTTGATAACTAAAAAAGAATTTGAAGAATATTTTTGGGATGAAGCTCCAGATGTTGGCCTGAACGAAGACCTTGGCATTAAAGAACTTCCTTTATCGCAGGTATACAAAATTTTGAGTCAAACTGGACCTGAAAGAGAGAAGAAAAAAATTTCTTATGAATTTTGGAAAAAATTACTTGAACCTTTATCAGCCATTTCAATAATATTATTGTCAGTTGCACTTTCTTTATTTTTATTTGAAAGAAATAAAAACTTAGAAAGACTCTTATTTGGTGCCTTAATGGCTTTTGGATTTAATTTAATTTTGAAAATATTCGGTAATATTGCGATTATTAATAACATCTCGCCATCTTTAGCCATATTTATTCCATCTGTACTAGTCGGATTCATCGGACTTAGAATGTTAAAAAACTAAATTATTCTTACGACCTTTGTCTTAGATAAAATATCATTTAAAGATCTTTTTTCTTTGTTAAAGAAAATGTAGATATAGTTTATTCCAAATAATGAGTTAAAAACCAGACCATATAAGCTCCTTAGCAAAAGAGTTACGGTTGAAAGATCTCCATCGGATTCGTGAATTACCTTTATTTTCCAAACTTGCATGCCGAGAGTTTGCCCATTGTTTACTTTCCAGAAATAAGTAAAAAATATGACCCCTATAAGCACATAAGTTACCTGAAGAAAAAATATTTCAATTGGACTTTCATTAAAAGTTTTATTAAAAAAGCGGGTTATTAAAAGAAGAAAACCAAAAATTATTCCAATTATTAAAAGAGAATCATAAAAAAGGGCTAAAATTCTTCTGAAAAATCCCGCGGATTTAATTTTTTCAGGTTCTTCAATTGTCATGAAGATCTTGATTTAGTTTATTTACATTAAGGTTTCTTTTGCACTGAATAGCACCTGTCAAAGAATTTCTTATAAATAAAAGATCAGGTTTATTAGATAATTCTTTTGCCTTGGCAGTTTTTATAACTTGTCCTTTATCATCTATTATCTCTACCTTAGCTCCGCTGGTTAGGTAAAGACCAGCCTCGACAGTACATCGATCTCCTAAAGGAATCCCTAATCCCGAATTTGCTCCTAAAAGGCAATTTTTTCCGATAGAGATTTTTATTTCATTTCCTCCAGAAAGCGTCCCCATTGTGGATGCACCGCCGCCAATATCTGAATTCTCACCAACTATAACTCCTTGGGAAATTCTACCTTCAACCATCGCTTCACCCAGAGTGCCGGCGTTAAAGTTAACAAATCCTTCATGCATGACCGTTGTTCCAGGTGCTAAGTAAGCCCCCAATCTTACTCTGCTAGTGTCAGCGATTCTCACATCATCTAGAGCAATGTAATCCGTTAAAGCAGGAAATTTATCTAAAGAAAAAATTCTGATAGTTTTTTTATCTAATTTAATTTTATAAAGAACTTCTGAAAGTTCATTTGCGTCAATAGGCCCCTTGGAAGTCCAAGCAACATTAGGAAGAATTCCAAAAATTCCATCTAAATTAGTTTGATTAGGTTTGACGAGTCTCAGAGAAATTAAATGAAGTTTCAAATATGCCTCAGGAACGTTTGTAGGAGGGATATCATCAGAAACTTTTACAAGCTCATGACTTTTAACTTCTTCGATAACCTTGTCTGAATCATAGATATTATCAGGATGAAAATACATATCTAGGTATTCACCTTTCTTGTTTTTATTTCCTATTCCTAAGCCAGTCCAACTTTTATTCATAATTACTACAATACGTCTGCAATTCTATCTAAAGCTTCTTTAATTAGTTTTTTATTATGTACTAGGGCAATTCTTACATAGTTTTTGGCAGGATTCTTTCCATTTCTTGAAACTGCTAGATATTCTCCAGGAAGTGAAATAATATTTTTTTCTTTGAAAAGTGTCTTAGCAAATTTTTCTCCATTATCAGTTCTAAGCCACATATAAAATGCGCCATCGGGAGCTTTATAATTTAATATTTTATCTGCAAGATTAAAGTTTTCATTGTAAAACCTCCTATTATCTTCAACAATTTTTTCATCTGACCATGCTTCAGCACTGGCTATTTGAATCGGCAGAGGAATGCTTACTCCATGAAAAGATCTATATTTTTTAAAATTATTTATAAGTTCTTTATCTCCACAAATCATCCCAGATCTAAAACCAGGTAAATTTGATCTTTTTGATAGGCTATGAAGTGAAACGATATTTTTAAAATTTCTAAACTGTTCATAAGAGATTTCTATAAAACTTTTAGGTTTTGATTCGCGATAAATGTCAATGTAGCATTCATCACTGACAATATAGAATCCATATTTTCTTGATAGTTTTATTATTTTCCTAATTTCATCTTCTTTTAAAACACTCCCTGTAGGATTTGAAGGAGAACAAGCGACAAATATTTGACATTTTTTCCAAATATTTTCGTTTATTGAATTAAGATCAAGAGAAAAATCATTATCTTCATTTAAATTTATTTGTTTTGAAATTCCTCCAGCAAGAAGTGTCGCTCCCCCATAAATTTGATAAAAGGGATTCGGCATAAGTACATAAGGTTTCTTAGATTTAATTTTTTTATTAAAAAGCGATTGAATAACTGAAAAAGTTCCTTCACGTGTGCCTCCAAGATTAAGAATATTATCATTGGCTACTTCTTTTATATTGAATCGTTTACTCAAGTAACTTTTATAAGCCGAAACGAGAATATTCATGCTTCCTAAAGGAGGGTATTGAGAAAAAAGTTCTTTATTATTAGCAAGAATACTAAGCACTTTTTTGCTCGCTCTTTTTTTTGGCTCTCCAATTGATAAATTTATTAATTCATTATTTTTTTTATTAGGATTAACTGAGGAAAGCAATCTTCTTAACTTATCGAATGGATAAGATTCTATTTTATTAATGAGATGATTCATTCTAAAGATTCTTCTTGTCTTAAAGTTAAAACTTCATAACCGGAACTGGTTACTAAAATGGTATGTTCCCACTGTGCAGATAGACGCCCATCAATAGTTTCAACTGTCCAACCATCATTTTTTGACAATTTAGTTTTGTGACTTCCAATATTTATCATTGGCTCAATCGTAAAGCACATTCCCTCCTTTAAGGTTAAGCCTGTATTTGGCATACCATAATGAAGTACCTGTGGGTCTTCGTGAAATACTCTGCCAATTCCATGACCACAATAGTCTCGCACAACAGAATAGTGATTTTTTTCGGCTATTGATTGAATTTTATGTCCAATATCTCCGAGTCTAGCTCCAGGTTTTACAATTTTAATTGCCTCATACATACATCGCTGAGTAATATCTATTAATTTTCTCGCGTGAGGCTTTTCAGAACCAACCATAAACATCTTGCTCGTATCTCCATGAAAACCGTCCTTAATTACTGTTACATCAATATTTAAGATGTCCCCATCTTTTAAAACCTTAGATTCACTTGGAATTCCATGACAAACGACTTGATTTACGGAAGTACAGATAGACTTTGGAAAGCCCTTATAATTTAAAGGAGCTGGAATACATTTAAGATCCTCCGTTATGTATTCGTGACAAATCTTATCTAATTCGCCAGTAGAAATTCCTGGCTTAACAAATTCACTAATCATTTCAAGAGTTTCAGAAGCAAGTTTGCCTGCTAACCTCATTTTTTGTATTTCTTCAGAATTTTTTATCATTTTCTTTTGATATATCCATGGACTAAACGACTATATTTCATTATAGTCATTTTTTAATGCAATCGGCATTAGTTGTAATTATCGCGATACCAAGATTTGATTCTTTGTCGCGATTTTTTTTAATTTTTAGCTTTGAAAAATAACCAAGTCACATTAGGAAAACTTACTTTAAAAACTGGTGAAACTTTTTTTGGGGAAATCTTTGGTTCTACTGAACCTCAAGTTGGCGAAATAATTTTTAATACTTCAATGTCAGGTTATCAAGAAGTGATTACTGATTTATCTTACACAGATCAAAT
>CACESE010000009.1 GCA_902562135.1 uncultured SAR86 cluster bacterium
TTTGTATCTCCATGACTGAATTTCTAGATCAAAAAAGAAAGACTCTTCCAATTTATTTTACTATCGGCATTTCAATATTAATTTTTTCAGTTTTTGAAATAATTTTAAGAAATTCAATTCCGCTATTTCTTAATATTCCTTTAACTTTGATGTGTCTTATTTACTGGAATATGGCATTACCAAAAAGCGTTGGTTTATTTTGGGCTATATTAGCTGGCTTTATTTTAGATGTATCTCAAGACATTATTTTAGGGTCGAACGTGTTAATTTTTTTGATTAGTTCATACTTAATTCAAAGGTATTTTCATAGGTTAAGAGCTTTGTTTAGAATTCAACAATCTTTAATTGTTGCAGCGATGGTGTTTATTTATCAAATAATTTTTATTTTTTTTCTCTTAAACTTTTCATTCGAAGTCGTTAAAGAAGTAATATTTTTAACATTTATTGCTTTAATAACTTGGCCAATTGTTTATGGAATATTAAGGTTTATCAGAATTAGATTTACGTATGTAAATTAACCATAAAATAGAGTTGCTAACCCTAAAAAAGACATAAATCCAACAACGTCTGTGATAGTGGTGACTATAACGCTTCCTGCTATTGCAGGATCTAGTTTAAAGAATTTTAGTAATATTGGAATACCCATCCCGCTAATCACCGCCATAAATAAATTAATCACCATAGATAATAAAATTATTAAGGTTATTGTTAATTCTCCAAACCAAAAATATGAAATCAATCCCAACACAAGAGCCCAAAAAAAACCATTTACAACTCCAACAGTAATTTCTCTTGACAGCAAATATAAATAGTTTGTTGACATGATTTGACCTAATGCCAATCCTCTTACTGTTATGGTTAAAGTTTGAGTTGCCGCCACACCTCCCATACTCGCAATTATCGGCATTAATACAGCCAAAAAAATTACTTCTTCTATTGTTTCTTTAAAAAGATTAATAACAGAAGAGGCTATGATCGCAGTTAATAAATTAATGCCGAGCCAAATTCCTCTAGTTTTTATTGCAACTGAGGTTTTTTCGAAAGTGTCGCCACTCAATCCAGAGAATTGCTTTAATGAGACATCGGCATCTGATTTTATTTTATCTATGACATCATCAAAAGTGATCCTTCCAATTAAATTATTTTTTTCATCTATAACAGGAGCTGATATCAAATCATCTCTTTCAAATATTTTGATTACTTCATCAGACTTAATTTCAGCGTTTAAAGCACTTTTTTCAACCATAATATTTTTTATGTTTTCAGTTGGAGCGCTAGTAATTAAATTTGAAATTGGCAATACGCCTCTAAATTTATTATTTCTGCTTACAACAAATAAATTGTCTGTAGATAGAGGTATAGAGTTCTTTATTCTTAGATATCTAAGCACCAATTCTACAGAGTGATAAGGCCTTACCACTATGAAATCAGTATTCATCAAACCACCTGCCGAATCTTCTGGATACTTCAATACTCTTTCTAAAATATCCTTATTTTGATAAGACATTTTTTCGATAACTTCTTTCATGATCTGTTCAGGAAGATCTTGCAAAATGTCAGCGATCTCATCAGGCTCTAGATCTTTTGTAACAATTGCTACTTCTTCAGGATCCATGTATGTAAGTACAGTTTCTCTAACATCGTTTGATAAATTCTTTAAAATTTCTCCTTCTTTACTTTCTTCTATCAATTGCCAAATCAGAGCTCTTTTTTTTGGTGGACTTGATTCGATAATAAGTGCCGTTTCATAGGCGGGAAGAGAATTAAGGACATCTTTAGATTCTGCATATTTTTCAGAACTAAGAAATGCAATTAAATTTTTACTATCTGATTTGATATCTTCATTCATGATCTTAATTTTCGATCATGCGAAGAAGATATCTTTAGCTTTGTTCTATATTTTGAAATAGTCTTTCTTGAAACTAAAACATTATGTTTTTTTTCAAAAAGATCTTTTAATTTTTCATCTGTAAGAGGATCATTTTTATTTTCTTCTAAAATTATTTTTTGTAAAAACTCTAAAAGGAGAGTTTTTTTAGTTTTTTTTAACGTTAATTCAACTTTTTTAATTTTCAAATGAATCTCCAAGATAAACTTTTTTTACCATTTCATTATTTAAAATCTCTTCGGATGTTCCATGAGATATGATATTTCCAGAGCTAATTACAAATATTTTCTGACATATGTCTGTTGTAGCTTTTACGTTGTGATCGCTAATTAAAATTCCTAATCCTTTTTTCTTTAATTTCTGAATTAGCATTTTTAAATCGTCTATTGCCAAAGGATCTATTCCTGCAAAAGGCTCATCAAGCATTATAAATTTTGGATTTAAAGCGATAGAACGAGCAATTTCTACTCTTCTTCTTTGCCCTCCAGAAAGTTCTCTGCCTTTTTGTTTTGCTAAAGAAGAGATTTTGAATTCTTCCATAATTTCAATAATTCTAGAATTTAATTCTTTTTTTGATGAAGTTTTAGTTTCCAGAGATGATTTAATATTTTCTTCTACAGATAAATTTCTAAAAATCGAAGGTTCTTGAGGCAAATATACTAAACCTTCTTCTGCGCGAGAGCTAAGAGAAAGAGAATTAATTTTTCTATTATTGAAAATTACCTTTCCACTATCTGGATTAGTCAATCCTGCAAGAATATAAAAAAGTGTGGTTTTGCCAGCCCCATTAGGGCCTAGCAAACCTGTAATTTCGTCAAGGTTTATCTGGATGGAAACTTTTTTAAGAATTTCTTTTTTTCCGTAAGATTTACTTATGTTTACAGCTTCAATCATTGGAAGTTTTAAACCTCACATTTACACTATTCAAAATCTTTTTTAAAGACAAATCAATTAGAATTGAGTCAGCTAAATAAATATTTCCTTCGTGATATAGTTCTAACCCTTTTGAGATTTCAGCAGTATTTTTTTTAAGATTAATTGTTAAATTACCCAAACTGCCTGAAAATTCAGTATCATTAAAAATTCCGCTAAAATTTGTAGATTCTTTGAATTCAATAATATTAGCTTTATAAAAAAAATCTGCATTCTGTGATTTTCCAAAAATGCTTAGATCTTTATTATTATCAAAATAAATCTCTGGACTGAATAATCTCATAAAATCAGAATCTGCTAAGCTATTTAACATTTCACTTTTTATAACAAAATCAATTTCAGTATCATCAAAAGAAATTCTCAAGCTAACCTCATCCGCTTGAAAAATGTTTTTTACAATAACCTCGTTAGGGTTTACTTTAGATGAGTCCAAAAAGTTTGATGTTAAAAAAAGAGATATTCCAATTAAGCAAACGAGCAGAATTGAATAAATAATAATACTTTTTCGCATTAAATAATTTTAGCTTCTAGTATTTCATGCATTCTTATCAAACCGACAATTTTCCCTTTTTTATTTTTAACTAATAAAGAAAATATTTTATTTTTCTCCATATGAGAAATAGCTTTAGTTATCAACTCATTTTCTTCAAGCCACTTAAAGTTTTTAGTCATTACTTCAGAAAGAGAAATTAAATTTGTATCTATTTTTCTTTCAATAGATCTTCTTAGGTCTCCGTCTGTAAAAATACCTACAACTTTATTATTTTTTTTGATTAGAGTTAGACCCAATCCTTTAGAAGATATAGGGTAAATCGCTTCATTGATTTTAGTTTTTCCAGACAAAATTGGGATGTCTTTCGCTTTAATCATAAGGTCTTTGACTTTGTAAAATTTCTTTCCAAGACTTCCTCCAGGATGATTTTCTGCAAAGTCTTTTGGTGAAAAGTTATTAGCTTCTAATAAAGAAATTGCAAGAGCATCGCCTAAGACTAACATTGAAGTTGAACTTGTAGTTGGAGCCAAATCCATGGGGCAGGCTTCCTTGTCAATGTTTAGGGTGATTGATAATTTCGAATTTTTCGAAAGAGATGAATTTTTGTTTCCAGTTACAGAAAGAACACTTTTAACTTTTTTCTTACAGCTAGGAAGGATTTTAAGAATTTCTTCAGTCTCACCTGAAAAGGAAAAAATAACTAAAATGTCTTTTTTTGTTAAAGCTCCTAAGTCACCATGACTTGCTTCTGCTGCATTAATATATATCGATGGCGTTCCAGTCGATGATAAAGTCGAAGAAATTTTTTCAGCAATATTTCCTGATTTACCCATTCCCATAAGAAATAGATTTCCTTTTTTCGATAAAATTTCTTTACAGAACTTATTGTAAATATTTTGATCTAAGTCAAAAGGAATTTTTGAAAGAGAGTTTATCTCTTTAGCGAAAGTATTTTTTGCTGATTTAAAAAAATTATAATTTAAGTTTTGTTTAGTCATATTTCTATTTATATACGCAGCGCAGAGTTTTATAATAAACTATTGCAACTTTTTTTGATGCGCAAATTCTTCTTAATTTTACTGTTTCTTATACCTCCCAGTTTATTATCTGAAAACGATCTTAATGCTCTTTTAGATCAACAACATTATAAGTTGTTTGATTATATAAACAAAAATGAAGATCTAATCGATTCAGATAATAAGTCTTTTATAAATGGTTTTGAATTAACGATTAAGGAAATAATAGACCCAATGGAGATTTCTAAGAGAGTGATGGGAAAAAAAATTCATGATGAAGCCACGGAAGCTCAAAGAGATAACTTTAATGAAAGATTTAAAAATACGTTGTTTGAATCTTATTCCTCTGCGCTTAAAGAGATAAATTATGAAGATTTAAAAATTGTTTCTCATTACCATCCTAAAGAAAATATGAATAATGCCATCGTAAGGCTGAAGGTCGATTTATCCGGCAGAAGTATTGATTTCGTTTATAAAATGAAAAAAATTAATGGTAATTGGAAAATAATCGGTTTAATCATCGACGGCATAGATTTAATATCAATTTTTCGAAAACAGTTCATAAATTTATTTTTAGAGGGTAATAAAAGTATTAATTACGCTATAAATAATTGGGACCTGCCAAAAGAAACAAATGGATAAACTTTTAATTTCTGGGGGAAGAAGCCTCGAGGGATCATTAAGAGCCTCAGGAGCAAAGAATTCTGCTTTACCAATTTTAGCTTCATCTATTTTATTGAAAGATAAAATGACTATTAGAAATATTCCTCATTTGAACGACATTACAACTATGATTGAATTGCTAAGCTCTATGGGAGCTGAAATGACCGTTGATGAAAATATGGACCTCGAGATAAATTCATCTAATTTAGAAAATCCATTGGCTCGATATGAATTGGTAAAAACTATGAGAGCTTCTATCTTGGTTTTAGGGCCTCTATTATCTAGATATCATGAGGCTGAAGTAGCTCTCCCTGGTGGCTGCGCCATAGGAAGCAGACCTGTAAATTTGCATATCGATTGTATGCGTCAACTAGGCGCTGAAATTGATATCGTTGATGGTTACATTAAAGCTAAAGCAAAAGATGGTCTAAAGGGAGGAAATATAAATTTTTCCAACGTGACTGTAACTGGAACTGAAAACGCTATTATGGCAGGAGTGCTTGCTAAGGGGAAAACCACGATATCCAATGCTGCTAAGGAACCTGAAGTCGTAGATTTAGTTGCTTGTTTGAGGAAAATGGGCGCAAAAATTTTTGGAGAGGGAACTGATAAAATTGAAATTAATGGGGTTAATGCATTAGAACCTTGTGATTACTCTGTTATGGCAGATAGGATTGAAATTGGTACTTATCTAACCGCCGTCACAATGACAAAAGGAAACGTTTCAATTAAATGTTCCCTCCCTTCAGTGTTGGAAACAATTTTAGATAAACTAAAAATAGCAGGAGCAAATATTCAAATTGATGAAGAAGGAATTAATCTTGAGATGGATAAAATTCCTAATCCTGTCAATGTATCGACAGCTCCATTTCCTCTTTTTCCAACAGACATGCAGGCCCAGTTTATTGCTTTGAACTCAATTTCAAAAGGTAAGTCCAAAGTTATAGAAAATGTTTTTGAAAATAGATTTATGCATGTTCAAGAACTTATAAGGATGGGAGGAAATATAAGATTAGAAGGAAATACAGCATACATAGAGGGCAATACTGAAGGATTAACCGCTGCACCTGTTATGGCAACTGATTTGAGAGCTTCTGCAAGTTTAGTGCTCGCTGGATTAGTAGCAAAAGGTCAAACCAAAGTTGATAGAATTTATCATATTGATAGAGGTTATGAACGGATTGAAGAAAAATTGAATCTACTTGGCGCAAATATCGAGAGAGTGTCAGAATGAGTTTATTAATGGCCTTGCCCAAGGGTAGATTATTGGATGAAGTAAAAGAACTTTTTAAAAAGATTGATATAGAGTTCGATACAAATTCTAGAAAATTAATAATTGATTCTTCTGAAGAATGGCTTAAATTTGCAGTTTTAAGGACTTGGGATATACCGAAATTTGTAAATTATGGTGCAGCAGATATCGGAATTGTTGGAAAAGATATTTTATTTGAATCTAAATTAGAAAATAATTTTTATGAGCTTTTAAATTTAAGTATTGGTAAGTGCAGAATGTCTCTTGCTTCGCTTGAAAAAAAGATACCCAATCAAAAAAAAATCAAAGTTGCTTCAAAATATCCTGAATTTACAAGAAAATATTTTTCGTCTAAATCAAAAGATTTTGACCTACTAATTTTAAAAGGTGCTATAGAAATTGCTCCTGTTTTAGGATTGTCAGACTGTATAGTCGATTTAGTACAAACTGGAAAAACACTCAAAGAAAATGGGCTAAATGAAATAGAAATAATTTCTGAAATTAGTTCTAGACTAATTGTTAATAAGTCATCTTTTAAAGTAAAGTTTGAAAGAATAAATCAGATTGAAAAAAAACTTAAAGAGATTCAATGAAAGATAATACCCTGGACGAATTAACTTTCAGTGAATTTCTCTCTTTACAAAGAACACAAGATCCATTGAAGGACTTAGAAGAGGTTTCAGGAGACGTTAGAAAAATAATTAAAAATGTAAAAAAAAATGGAGATGACGCTCTTCTAAAATATACTGAAAAATTTGATAAATTAAAAATCTCAAATCTAAAAGAATTAATTTTCAACAAGAAACATATGGAGAAAGCATTCAACTCCATTGACGACGAGACAAAGAATAATTTAAGTTATTTAAAAGAAAGAATTCAGAAGTTCCATGAATCTATTCCCCAACAAGACTGGGAGAGAGAAGATGAGATTTTCGAAAAGTTTGGTCAGATTTCACGTCCTATAAAAAGGGTAGGCCTTTATGCTCCTGGAGGAAACGCCATATATCCTTCTTCTGTGCTAATGACGTCTGTGCTAGCGAAAATGTCTGGAGTCAAAGAAATTATGCTTTCTTTTCCCCCTTCACGCAAAGAATTAACAGATCTAATGTTAGCATCGGCTTATGTAGGAGAAGTTGATGAGGTAGTTTGTTTAGGCGGAGCTCAATCTATAGCTGCAATGACTTATGGTACTGAATCTATAAAAAAAGTTGATAAGATTTTTGGTCCAGGAAATCACTATGTAGCTGAAGCTAAGAGGCAGGTTTATGGAATAGTAGGCATTGACGGAATGACAGGACCATCAGAAGTGATGATTATTGCTGATGAAACTGCAGATAGTGAAATGTTAGCTTTAGACTTAGTTGCGCAAGCAGAACATGGTCCTAACTCAACCTGTATTCTTGTTTTGATAAATTCAAATAAAAATCAAGAAGTGCAAAAAGAAATAAATAATTGTTTTGATTATTTAAAATTTAGGGAAACTTCTAATGCTTATCATTCACTTAATAAATACGGAAAAATAATTAACGTTGATAACTTTAAAGAAGCAAAAGATATTTGTAATGAATTCAATCCGGAACATCTTCAGATAGTTTTAAATGATTATGATGATGTAAATCTCAAAGAACTTTATGCAGGAGCAATATTTTTAGGTCAAAATAATTCAGCAGTTCTTGGTGACTATTGCGCCGGACCCAGCCATGTAATTCCGACAAATGGAGCAACTAAATTCAGCTCACAGCTTTCCGTTCAAGATTTTTTTGTAAATTCCTCTTTTACACAGATAAAAGATTCAAGAAGTAAAAATTTTGAGAAAGTACTTAAAACATCAAGATTTATTGCAGATCAAGAAGGTTTAATTGCACATGCAAAGGCTGTGGGATTAAGAATTAAAAAACTTTTTAATTAATAATTTCGTCATATATTTTAAGCACTTCATCAACTGGGATTGCAAAGTTCAATCCTTGACTGCCACCTGAAGTTGTCTCGATGAGATTAGTAATTCCTATAAGGTATCCATTTCTATCGATTAATGCTCCGCCAGAATTACCTGGATTAATTGATGCATCAGTTTGAATGAAAGATCCATTCACATTTTTGAATTGTCTGTTAATTGCGCTAACAATTCCCATGCTAAAAGATTTACCTAAGCCTTGTGGATTCCCAATAGCAATAACTTGTTCACCAACTCTAAGCTCATCAATATTCTTTTTTATTTTAATTGGCTTTAAGTTTGGATTGTTAATAGTTTGGATTACAGCTATGTCTGCATCCTCACTAAACCCTAAAATTATTGCCTCACTTATCTCACCATTATTAAGTTCTATGATTAAACGTTGTTGATTTTTAAACGCCTCCTTTATGACATGAAAATTAGTTACTATTTTTCCATCTTTATTTAATACAACTCCAGAGCCGTTAGGGAAAAATCCTGTTTTAATAACTTGTTGATATCTTTTAATTCCAAGTAAATTAGATTTTTCTTGCCATGCTTTCCATTTTTTGATGCTCCAGATATTAACTACAGAAGGGGAGGCGGCTTCTAGAACATCAGGTAAACTTTTCTGGTAGGTTAAGTTTAAAAAAACAAAGCCTGAAATAAGCCCTAAAACCAGCCAAAGAGAAATAGAAAAAGCATTTTTTTTATTCATAGAGATTGGAAATTATAACTTCTCTGAGTTATTATTCACGCCCCTAAGACATTATTTACAAGAATGAAGACTAAAAGTTTTAAAACAAATGAGGTAAATCAAAAATGGCTTCTTATTGATGCTGAGAATAAAACTTTAGGAAGATTATCTTCCAAGGTTTCTTCTATATTGATGGGAAAAAATAAGCCTCAGTATACATCTAATAATGATTTAGGAGATTACGTCGTTATTATAAATGCTGAAAAAATTAGACTTACTGGGAATAAAGAGACACAAAAGAAATATTACAGGCACACAGGGTTTCCAGGAGGGCTGAAAACAAGATCAGTTGCTGATCTGAGGCAGGATAAACCAGAGCAAATTATTATTAAAGCTGTTAAAGGAATGCTTCCAAAAAATAAATTATCAAATAGTATGATTTCAAAACTAAAAGTTTACAAAGGCTCAGAACATCCACATATAGGTCAAAATCCGGAACTTCTAGAATCTTAGGTTAGATATGAAGCAAGATACTACATATGCCACAGGAAGAAGAAAAACCTCCACGGCAAGAGTCTATTTAAGTAAAGGTAAAGGAAATATATTAGTAAACGATATACCTTTAGAAGATTACTTCGGAAGAGAAGTTGCTAAAATACTTGTAATGCAACCTTTGGTTCTCCTTAATATTGTTGATGAGTTCGATATTAGCGTAAAAGTCTCTGGCGGAGGTTCTTTTGGGCAAGCTGGAGCCATCAGGCATGGAATTTCAAGAGCCCTTGAAAAATTTGATGCTGATTTTAGGAAAGACTTGAAATCTGCTGGTTATTTAACAAGAGATTCTAGACAAGTAGAACGTAAAAAAGTTGGATTAGTTAAAGCGAGAAAATCAAAACAATTTAGTAAAAGATAATTCAATGGTTCAGCCAATATCTCCTCCAAATCCAGGAAGAAGGAAGTTTTTAAGTTTAATTACTGGATTTATGGCCTCAGTAGGAGCTGTGTTTCTAGCTATACCTTTTCTTAGCGCTTTTAAGCCCAGTGCTAGAGCCGAAGCGGCAGGTGCTCCCGTCCAAGTCGATATTTCTTCTTTAGTGCCAGGTCAAATGAAAGTCGTCGAATGGAGAGGAAAACCTATTTTTGTGGTAAAAATGACAGAAAATACAGTTAAGCTTTTATCTTCTAATCTAGACAGGCTTGCAGATCCTAATGGAGCTAATTCCGTTCAGCCCGATTATGTAGAAAATCAAATTAGGTCAAGAAAGCAAGGAGTTGCTGTAATTACAGGTGTCTGTACTCATTTGGGTTGTTCTCCTAAATACTACCCCGAGACAGGCTCTGTTGCTTTTGATTCAGATTGGCAAGGAGGTTTTTTTTGTCCTTGTCATGGTTCTAAATTCGATATGGTGGGCAGAGTTTATGCAGGAGTCCCAGCACCAACGAACATGGATGTTCCCCCTCATTATTTTCCAAAGGATAATATTTTAGTAATTGGTTTAGATGGAGTTTCATAATGTTACAGTGGATAAATAGTAGATTTCCTATTACAGATTTAGTTGAAAGACACCTTTCAAAATACCCGGCGCCGACGAATCTTAACTTCTGGTACCTATTTGGATTTTTACTAATCATTGTTTTAGTTATGCAAATCCTTACAGGACTTTGGTTAATGATGAATTATACAAATACAGCCGAAGAAGCATTTTCTTCAGTTGAGTACATAATGAGAGATGTAGAATATGGTTGGCTTCTGAGATATTTACATGCTGCTGGAGCCTCAGCTTTTTTTGTACTGATTTATTTACATATGTTTAGAGGCATGATGTATGGATCTTATCAAAAACCTAGAGAGTTAATTTGGCTGGGTGGTTGGGTTACATATGTACTTCTTTGTGCCGAAGGTTTCACAGGTTATGTTCTTCCTTGGGGGCAAATGTCCTTTTGGGCTGCTCAAGTAATAATATCTCTTCTAGGATCAATTCCGTTTATCGGAGAAGATCTCGCAACTTGGGTTAGAGGGGACTATTTAATATCTGGAATTACTCTTTCCAGGCTTTTCGCTTTTCATGTTGTTTTGCTACCTATAATGCTTATTGCTGTGGTTTTTTTCCATATTCTTGCTCTTCATGAAATTGGCTCAAATAACCCTGATGGAATTGATATTAAAAAACATGTAGATGATGATGGAGTTCCATTAGATTCCAAGCCATTTTATCCTTACGATATAACTCATGATGTATATGCTTTAGGAGTATTTTTAATATTTTTCTGCGCAATTGTATTTTTCTTTCCTGGTGGGGGCGGTTATATCTTGGAAACAGTGAATTTTGAACCAGCCAATCCTCTTTCAACACCAGAACATATAGTGCCATCATGGTATTACACTCCTTATTATGCGATGTTGAGAGCAGTAGATTTTTCTTTGTTCGGCCTAACTGCAAAATTTTTAGGTTTTGTAACTATGGCAGCTGGTATTGCAATTTTTGCGGCATTGCCATGGCTAGATAGAAGCCCTGTGAAATCTATTCGTTACAAAGGAATATACAGTAAAATCTTCTTGGCTGGATTTGTCGTAAGTTTCTTTGTGTTAGGTTATCTTGGATTAGTGCCACCTACAGAAATAAAAAATATTTTGGCAAAAGTTTTCACAATAATTTACTTCTCTTACTTCTTATTAATGCCAATTTATACTAGGCTTGAAAAATGTAAGCCAGTACCGGAAAGAGTTCCTACATAACGTATGAAGTTTTTTTCATTTTTTTTATTAATCTTAGCTTTTAATATTTTCGGAGCAGACGAATTCAGTTGTGGCTCCATAGAATGCGATGATTTTACAGTAAATATTTCTAATAATGCCGAATTGCAAAGTGGTCTTTCAACGTATATGAATTATTGTTATGGATGTCATTCGTTGCAATATTCTAGATATAAAAGAGTTGCTGAAGATTTGGATATTCCAATCGACTTATATATTGAAAATCTAATTTATGATGGATCTAAGCCAGGAGAGCTTATGAAAATCAGTCTTTCGAAAGAAGATGCAATAAACTGGCTAGGGGCTTATCCTCCAGATTTAACTCTTGAAGCAAGAGTTAGAAAACCAGAATGGATATACACCTATTTAAGAAGTTATTATTTGGACTCCTCAAGGCCTTATGGAGTTAATAATCTGGTTTATAAAAATGTCTCAATGCCTCATGTGCTTGAAGATCTTCAAACCTCTCTAACTGAAGAAGATTTTGATAGAGTTATAAGTGATCTAACTAATTTCTTGGTTTATGTTTCTGATCCGTCCGCAAGAGAAAGAAAACAAATGGGTGTTTATGTTCTTCTCTTCTTATTATTATTCACCTCTTTTGCTTTTTTACTTTACAGAGAGTATAAAAAGGAACTTAAATAAAGAAATTTTCAATGAGTTTACTAAAAAATAGGTCCTCCATGGTCCTTTTTCATGACGAAATAGGTCATAGAAGTCACAAGGTTAGAATAATTCTTGAAGAGAAAGAAATCTCTTGCGATTTAGAAGCTCTAGACTCTTTAAATTTGCCAAAAGAAATTCTAGACGTTAACCCTGACGGCTCTTTACCTTTATTAATTGACAGAGAACTTTCTTTATATAATTCATCCTTGATTGTCGAGTATCTTGATGAAAGGTTTCCTCATCCTCCCTTACTACCAGTTTACCCAGTTGCAAGAGCACAAACTAGATTGATACTGAATAGGCTTGAAAAGGACCTCTCTTATCACTTGGATGTAATTGAAAATGAAAACTCTTCAAAAAACGAACAAACAAAAAGTAAGGACTCATTGGAAACAAATTTAAAAAATTCTTTAATTTTGTTTGGAAATACATCATTTTTTAATGAAGAAGAATTTTCAATTTTAGATGCTGTCATTAGTCCAATTCTGTTTAGATTAGATTTTTATAAAATTAAAATACCTAATTCGAAAGCTGCGATTGGAATAAAGTCTTATATGGAAAGAATATTCGATAGAGATTCATTCAAATCAAGTTTGAGCGATTCTGAGAAAGAAAAGTTTCTTATCTAGAAGCTTTGAAGAATCTTTTCTTCAAAAAAACTTAATGAAATTGGCTTTAAATTTATTTTGTTATTTTTCAAATAATATTGACCTAAAAATCCAAAATAGTTTTGATCATTTACAACGCCTAACATATCGAATCCTAAAGAGTAGACTACTTTTTGATTTGAACTGAGAGAAGAAAACTCTTTATCTCCAAAATTTATTTTATTGACGAGAATTGGAAATTCTAACCCTTTTGAAAAGTTTAGATCAGCAGGAGAAGAAGTGTTATTCCATGAATCATAATGATTTGGCATATTAAAAATCTTCAAATTAAGCAAAAGATTAAATTTAAGTGCTGGTAATAGTCTTTTAGAGGATTCAGAATTTACACTAAGAATAATAGCTTCAATATCATTTCTCTTTCTTGAAATGAATTTAAGGTCCTGATTTAAAATTTTCTCTACATTTCTATTTCTTCTTAAACTGTCTTGCTTCCCAAATACTTCTGCAATAAAAATTTCAAAATCATTATTTTCCTTAAGAAGAATCAAATTATTATTATTTATTAAAAAATTATTTTGTTTTGCGAAGTTATGAAACTTTTCAATTTCTTCAATTTTTGAACTGACGTAAACGAATTTATTTTGTTTTATTATTTCTAATATATTCGCATCATCAAAAAATAATTGATCTTTGATAGAAATACTTTTAACACTCTTTGAGTTAGAAATATTTGCTCCATCTAAATTGACTAAATATGTATTTGATTTTTGTAGATTACAATTTGCTTGTAATTGTTTGTATACAGTTTTATTTAAAATAATATAGGTTGAATTTATATTATTACTTTTGCAGATTTTTATCTTTTCAGATACGGTTGTAAAAAAAACTTTTTTTGTATTTCTAGAATATTTGTTACTTAAATAATAATTAGCAAGGAAACCTTTTATAAAAGTTGTCTCTTCTTCGTTCAATTTTAAAGAATGAATTATTTCAACATTATTTCTCATTGAAATGTTTTTAATTTCTCTAAAAATTTTTTCAGTTATGTTGTTTGATGGGAGGTTAAAATTAAATTCCCTAAAATCTTTATTATTTGTTGAGGCACAACCAAATAATACTGTAATAATTAGAATATAAATTAATATTTTGAAAGGAGAAAACATCATTAACACCAAAAGTACATTATATTTAGTTGCAACTCCTATTGGAAATTTAAAAGATTTTTCACGTCGAGGGGTGGAAATACTCAATCAAGTGGATATTGTTTTGGCAGAAAGTACCAAAAAGACAAGAATTTTATTTGATAAATTTAATATTAAAAATAAGATCTCTTTGTTTAATGATTTTTCTTCCAAAAAAAAAATTGATTCATTAGTTAAAAACATTTTAAGTGGGCAGAATATTGCGCTGGTATCTGATGCTGGTACGCCTTTAATATCTGATCCGGGGAGTGAGTTGATTAAAGCGGTATTAAAGGAGAATATTAGAGTAGTGCCTGTGCCAGGTCCAAGTTCACCAATAAGCGCGCTGATTGCATCAGGCCTTTCAACTGAAAAATTTTCATTTCATGGATTTCTTCCAAAAAAAGAAGGAGCGTTAAAAAGTTTTTTAAAAGAAATAAATTTAGATAGTAAAACGCAAATTTTTTTTGAGTCTCCCAAGAGAATTAAAAAAACGCTCTTAACTTTTCAGCAATTAATTGATTACGATCGCAAAATAGTGATTGCTAGAGAATTGACAAAAATTTATGAGGAATTTTATAGAGGAAAGATTTCGGATTTAAAAAAAATTATTGATGAAGTTCCTGAAATTGAAAAAGGGGAGTTGGTATTACTTTTAGAGGGATCTAAAGATAAATTTTTAATAGATACTCATCTTGAGAGAATTTTATTCAACGAATTGAAACCTTTTCTATCTCTTAGACAAATCTCTAAGATAATATCTAAAATATCAACTAAAGATTCCAAAGAAATTTATAACATTTTTAAAAAAAAATAATATAATCTTTCCGAGCTGACCGAGTAATCGCTGACATAGTCAGAGGAAAGTCCGGGCTCCACAGGATGAAACGCCAGGTAACCCCTGGGGATAGCAATGCTATTACGGAAAGTGCAACAGAAAATATACCGCCGAAAGGTAAGGGTGAAAAGGTGTGGTAAGAGCGCACCGAATATTCGGAAACGAATATTGCTTTGCAAACCCCGTTTGGAGCAAGACTAAATAGGGATTCTATAATGTGATCCGCATTGAATCCGGGTAAGTTGCTAGAGATTTATGGCGACATAAATTCAAGATGAATGATTACATAAAACAGAACCCGGCTTACGGGTCAGCTCCCTCATATAATTTCTTAAGATTCTAAAAAAATAAAATAAATACTGTCCTTAGCGCTTTTAAAGTGTGAAAAAGTGTGTAAAAATACGAATAAGTGTACAGAATAGGGACAAAATATGGCTGGTATATACGGCTTCAGCAGTTTAGTTTTAGATACTAAGGGAAGAATTTCTATGCCAGCAAAATACAAGGACCAGTTAAAAAATTTAGCTGGCGGCTCCATCATTGTTACTAGAGATCCTCAATATCCTTCTTTATTGATTTATCCAGGAAACTTGTGGAAAAAAATATCTGAATCATTTGAGGAACTTTCTGGATTGAACCCTGAGATAAGAAATCTGCAATGGAATTTTCTCGGAAATGCTCATTACATCGACTTTGAAATAACTGATCGTATGACTATTCTTCTTCCTTCACCCTTAAGGAATTATGCTCAACTGAAAGAAAAAGCCAAAGTTGTTCTAATTGGTATGGGTCAAAAATTTGAGTTGTGGAGTGAAAAAAACTGGAAAATAAAAGAATCAGGAAAAAAATTAAATTCAGAGAGGATCGACATAAATCTTCCTGATGAAGTAAAGGACATACCGTTTTGAATCATATTTCAGTTATGCCAACCGAGGTAATAGAAAATCTTATTCATTCGAAAAGTGGTGACTATTTAGACTGCACTTTTGGAGTAGGAGGCCACTCAAAAAAAATTCTCGAAAATTTAAATAATGATGGTTCTTTAAATTCCATCGATAAAGATCCGAAAGTGTTTAAATTTGTTAATCAAATAAAAGATACAAGATTTAAATTTAATAATATTAGCTTTTCGGACATAAACAATTTTTATCCTCCTTCTTCTTTTGATGGAATTCTGATGGACTTAGGAATTTCCTCTTTTCAATTGGATGATAGTTCGAGAGGTTTTAGTTTTCAAACAGATTCTTCTTTGGATATGAGAATGAATCAGTCTAGCGGATTAACTGCATATGAATGGCTTAATCAAGCAAAGGAAAAAGAAATTGCTGACGTATTTTTTTATTTAGGTGAAGAAAGAAAATCTAGATCTCTTGCAAGGCAAATAGTAGAAAATAGGAAAATAAAAAAAATATCTTCGACTTCTGATCTTTCTAACCTTTACTTTCGTAACAATCGTTCAAAAAAACATCCAGCCACTAATATTTTTAGAGCAGTGCGAATGTTTATAAATGACGAAATTGAGGAGCTAATTTCAGCTTTAAAAAGTTCAGTCTCTCTTTTAAAAAAAGGAGGAAGGCTTGTAGTAATTTCTTTTCATTCGCTTGAAGACAGAATCGTTAAAAATTTTCTCAAAGGGAAGCTAGAAAATATTAAATTAGATACTTTTTTGGAACCAGTTGGAAAAATAATAAAACCATCTATGGAGGAAACAAAAAGCAACCCAAGATCAAGAAGTGCAATTATGCGAGTAGGAAAAAAGTCATGAATGATAAGTTTCAAATTTTTATAATTTTTGGTTTTTTAACAATCGGTATCCTTTCTACAACAATTTCTAAATCTTTAAATGTTCATGAAATACGTACTATAAATGCTCAGCTAGATGGAGAGTTTGAGAGATATGTAGTTTTAGATAATGAGAATGTAAGGATTAAAAATTTATTAGAGAGAGATTTTAAAACGACAAACTGAAGTATGAATAATCAAAATATAAAAGTAGGCATTGATATTGGAACTTCAAAAGTGGTTTGCTTGATCGTGGAGTCTACCTCAGAGGGATTAAAGGTTTTAGGACTGGGAACGCATCCTTCAAAAGGATTAAAAAACGGAGTGGTGGTCGATATCGAATCAACCGTTTTGGCTATTCAAGAAGCGACAAATAAAGCTGAATTAATGTCTGGTGTAAGAGTTCATCAGGCTTATGTGGGTATTTCGGGCGGTAGTTCAAATGGCTTAAATTCAGAGGGAGTTGTTCCAATTAAGGATAAGAAGGTAAAAATAAGTGATGTTGAGAAAGTGATAACTGCTGCAAAAGCTCAAAGTATTCCTGATGGATATAAATTATTGCATATTTTAGCTAGAGAGTATGCGATAGATCAGCAGAATGGAATTAAAGAACCTTTGGGGATGGCAGGGGTAAGACTCGAAGCAAAAGTTCATTTAGTCTCATGTGATAAAAATGCTGCAGAAAATATTTCATCATGCATGAAAGCTTGTGGAATATCAGTTCAAGATTATGTGTTAGAACAGCTAGCTTCAAGTTATTCAGTGCTCTCTCAGGATGAAAAAAAATTGGGGGTATGTCTGATAGATTTAGGTGGCGGAACATCGGATGTCGCAATATTCATGGATGATTCAATTAGTCATACGATCAATATTCCAGTTGGTGGAGATCATGTCACGAATGATATCGCTAGAGCAATTCAAACTCCTACAAACCAAGCAGAAGAATTGAAGAAAAAATACGGATGTGCATCAAGCTCACTTACAAATGAGGGAGAAAAGATTTCCACTCCCTCGATAAATAGAAGGTCTGAAAAAATATTCTCTCGTCAAGCTTTAGCAGACGTAATTGAGCACAGATACGCAGAGATCTTTCAAATGATAAAACAAAGATTAGAAATAAATGATCTTTCACAATATCTTCCTGCAGGAATTGTACTCACCGGAGGTGCTTCTAAAATTGAGGGAATCTCTCAGTTAGGTGAGGAGATATTTCAAGTCCCTGTCAGAGTTGGTAAACCAAAGGGTTTAGTTGGTTTGACAGATATATTAAAAAACCCAGTTTATTCAACCTCAGTAGGTCTAATTTTGTATGGTCAAAAAGTTTCTGAAGAAGAATTAATAGATTTTGCTTTTATTAGAGAAAAAGGATTATTTAATAAAGCATTTAAATGGATTCAAAATAATTTTTAGTTTAGGAGGCAATTATGAACTGGAAGGTAGTTGAAAAAGGAAATAATCTCGGAGCTTTGATAAAAGTTGTTGGGGTTGGTGGATGCGGTGGAAACGCTGTAGATCACATGGTCAAAAGTGGATTAGAAAATGTTGAGACTATTTCCATCAATACGGATAGCCAAGCTCTTGACGCAAGCGTTGCCGAAGTTAAACACTGTTTAGGAGAAATAAGTAATTCAGGACAAGGAGCTGGTGCTAATCCAGATATTGGAAGAGATACAGCTTTAGATGATTATGAAAGACTAGAAGCTCTATTAGATGGATCTGATATGGTTTTTATTGCCGCAGGAATGGGCGGAGGAACAGGGACTGGAGCATCTCCTATAATTGCCAGAGTTGCTAAATCAGTTGGTGCTTTAACGGTAGCGGTAGTTACAAAGCCACTTAATTTAGAAAGAAAAGAAAAGGTTGCAGATGAAGGTATAAAAGCTCTGAGAGATGAAGTTGATTCTTTAATAACAATACCAAACCAAAAATTAGCAGAAGTTTTTGGAGATGATATAGATTTTCAAGATGCCTTCGCACATGGAAATGATGTTTTATTGGGTGCTGTAAGAGGTATTTCAGACATTATTACTAATGTAGGAACTATTAATGTTGATTTTCAAGATGTTAAAGCAGTAATGTCTGAAAAGGGAACAGCCATGATGGGTACGGGAATTGCCAATGGACCTAGTCGAGCTGTAGAGGCCGCTTCTGCTGCTGTTGGAAGTCCACTCTTAGAGGATATTAATCTTGAAAATGCTAAAGGTGTCTTAGTAAATATCTCTGCTAAAGATAAAATAGGTATGAAAGAAATTGATAAAGTTTTAGAACAAGTCAATCAGTTTTCTTCAGAAGGCGCTCTCATTATTCCAGGAGTTGCAATTGATAAATCTATGGAATCTGGAGATTTAAAAGTCACAATCGTAGCCACAGGATTGGGCGATGCTAGACAATCAAAGGTATCAATGGCAGACGATCCATTTGGTTTTAAAGTCGCAAATAGTTCCGGACAAACTAAGGTTAAACCTATAACTGATTTCGAAACGGTAGAAAAAAAGGTTTCTTCTTCAGATTACCTAGATATTCCCTCTTTCGTAAAAAGGCAGATAGATTGATTTGTATTTTGAATTTTCAAATAAGTACAGAGAATTAACTATATGGTCTATAGTTTTTCTTTTATTAATATCACTCCCAATAAGATTTTATTTTTTAGAAAAATATCATTCTGAAACTGCAATAAAAAAATCGGTTTCCATTTCTGAAAGATCAACAAATCTTTTAGCAAGAAGAGGCAAAATTTTGGATCGAAATGGATCTGTTTTGGCTGAAGACATTCCATCCTATGAAATTGGTTTAGATTTGAATAATTTTTCTTTTAACCCGAAAGAAATTAAGAAAATTTCTTATCTTTTGGATATTGATAGAAAAACATTTACAAAAAGACTTTCAGATAAAAAAAAGAAATATTTAGTATTAAAGAGAAATGCAACGAGTGAATTATTCTCACAAATAAATAATCAAAAAATAAATGGAATAGTAGGCTATAAAAAATATACGAGAAGTTATCCAAAAGGCGCAGCTTTTTCTCAGTTAGTTGGATTAGTAAATACTTTTAATAATGAAGGAATCCAAGGAGTTGAGTTAAGTCTAGATGACTTACTTACCGGAAAAAATGGCAAAAAAGATTATCTAAAAACAAGAAAAAATAAAACTATAGAATCTGAGGTAATAAATCCTGCTCATGGAAAAGATATTTATTTAACAATAGATGCAGATTTACAATTTTTGGCATATTCTATTCTTGAAAACACAGTAATGCATCATAACGCAAGCTCGGCTTCTTTAGTTGTTATTGAGCCAGAAAGCCAAGAAATATTGGCGATGTCAAATTACCCAAGTTTTAATCCGAACGACAGAAAGAATATCAATCTTAGTAATTTAGAAAATAAAGCTGCAACAGAGCTATTTGAGCCTGGATCAACTGTTAAGCCAATAATAATGGCTGCAGTTTTAGAGAGTGATAGTTCTTTTTCTGATCAATTAATTAATACCAGCCCGGGTTTTGTAGATTATGAAGGATTTATTACTGAGGATTTTAAAGATTATGGTATTCAAAATTTATCTCAAATTATCTCTAATTCAAGTAATGTAGGTATGGTAAAAATTTGCGATGGTGTTGAGCCAGAAATAATTTTAAATGGATTTCATAAAGTGGGATTTGGAAAGTATATGAATGAGATATTTATATCTTCTAGAGAAGGATACCTTCCGCCAATGAGCAATCTCAGTAAAAGAGACAAAGTTAGTCTATGTTATGGTTACGGTCTTCAAACAACCTTAATTGAGTTGGTCAATGCCTATTCCATATTTTATTCAGAGGGTAAGTTAAGACCTTTGAGTTTAATAGTTAATAATTCTTCAGAAGATACAGAACAAATCATTTCTCCTGATTTATCTATAAAAATGAAAGATATGCTTACAGATGCTGTTAGAAAGGGAACTGGAAGTAAAGCAAAAGTAAAAGGTATAGATATCTCTGGTAAAACGGGAACTGTGCAGAAGCTAGGCGAAAAGGGTTACAAGGAAGTTTCGCATAATGCTCTTTTTATTGGACAAGCTTCTTCGGAAAATAGAAATTTAATTGTTGGCATAATAGTTAGAGATGCACAGAAAAATGGAAGTGGTGGAGGCGATGTCGCAGCTCCTTCATTTGCTAGATTTATAAATAAGGTATATTAAAATCAAATTTGCTATGAATTTTAAGGAGTTAATTGAAACAATCTTAAAATTTAAAAAAGAATTTGATTCTAAATCAATTACTTTAAATTCAAAGATGGTAAAAAAGAATGACATTTTCCTAGCAATTTCAAAAGATCGTGATAAAAATTTTCAGAATATTTTAGAGGCTATAAGCAAAGGCGCCTGTTTAATAATTGTAGAAAAAAAAATTACAATAAAAAATTTTCCCTCAATAGTTTATTTTTCAAATATTAAAAATAAGTTAAGTAATATTTCTAACATTTTTTATAATTTTCCATCAAAAAACATAGAACTTTATGGCGTTACTGGCACTAATGGAAAATCTTCAGTATCAAGTTTTTTACATCAAATTTTAAAAAAAAATAATAAAAAAACTGCATTATTAACCTCAATAAAAAGCAGAAAAAAAGGAATATTTTTTTCAGGGTTGACTACTCCTGATACTTTTTTTTTGAATGATTTTTTTTCTAAAGCGAATTTAGAAAATTATCAATCCGCCATAATAGAAGTATCATCACATGGTATCCATCAAGATAGAGTCAAAGGATTAAATTTTAATTATGGATGCTTTACCAATATTAGTAGGGATCATTTGGACTATCATAAATCTATGCAGGATTACTCTAATGTTAAAGAAAGCTTTTTTTTAAATAACTCTTTTGATGCAGCTTTAATAAACATTGACACTTCTTTAGGCGAGAGGATAAAAAAAATTGATAAGAATTTTCTTTCATTTTCTTCGGTCAAAAAAAATGCTGACTTCTTTTTTAATAAAAAAAACATTTTGTTTCATAACAATGATTCTTATGATTTAAATTTTTTTGATGGACCGAGATTTATGAAATTAAATCTCGCGATGGCTATTTCTCTAGCAAAATGCACCGAATTATCAATAGAGCCAAAAACCATCAAAAATTTTTACTCTCCCGCGGGAAGATTTGAGAAGCGAAAAACCTTCAAAGGAAAATCATGCATTATAGATTATGCTCATAGCCCTAAAGCTCTTGAGATAGTTTTGAAATCCATTCGATCATTCTCATCAGGAAACATCATTTGTATTTTTGGTTGCGGCGGCGAAAGAGATAAAGGAAAGAGACCAAATATGGGAAAAATAGCCGAGAAATTTTCAAATAAATTGATTATAACGAACGATAATCCTCGATTGGAAGATCCAAATAAAATTAAAGAAGATATCTTAAAGGGTATTTCAAAAGTTTCTAAAACTCATTTCATTCCAGATAGAAAAGAGGCGATTCAATTCGGTTTAAAACTATTAAAGAAGTCTAAAAAAGGCTCTACTTTACTCATTGCAGGTAAAGGACATGAAAATTATCAAGAAATGAAAGATAAAAGAATTTATTTTAGTGACAAAAATGCAATTGAGGAAATAATAAATGTTAGTTGAAAAAAAGCTTTCAAAGATTGCTAAAGTAGCCGGTGCTAAATTAATCGGAAAAGACTTGGGTTTTAATAAAATCTCAACTGACACTAGGACTATAAAAAAAGGGGATATATTTTTAGCGCTTAAAGGGGAAAACTTTGACGGTCATGATTTTATAGAAACTGCTATTGAAAAAGGAGCGAGCTCAATAATTTCTGAAAGAGAGCTTGGCGACAAGATAAATTATATTAAAACAAAAAATAATTTTAAATTTTTAAAACTTCTCGCAAAAAAAATTAGATCAAACTTTAAAGGGACAGTATTTGCTATTACAGGAAGTAATGGAAAAACTTCAACAAAAGAAATTACTTATGAATTATTAAATCATTATTTTAAAGGAAAAAAGGTTTTTAAATCTCCAAAAAACTGGAATAACGAATTAGGATTATATTTTTCTTTATTAAGTTTGGAAACTTCTCATGAAATTGCGGTTTTTGAATTAGGTACAAATTTCCCTGGAGAAATTTTTACTCTTTCAGATTTTCTTAAGCCAGATCATGGGGTAATAACAAACATTGGGCATTCGCATCTTGAAAATCTTAAAAGCCTAGAAGGAGTTGTTAATGAAAAATCTGACTTATTTTTAAATGTGAAAAATCATGGAAGTTGTATAGCAAGAGTTGAGAACAAGTTTAGAAAAATTATTACAAAAAAATCTGAAGGAAAAAAATTAACTTTTCTAAGTAAAACAAAAAAAGATATTTTCAGCGCAAATTTTGATATTTCTTTTAAATGTATTACTAATGCTTTAGGTCTAAAGATATCAACTCAAGAAAAAAATAAGTTAAAAAAATTACTTTCTGAAAAGGTAAACGTTTCTGGAAGAATGGAAAGAAAGATTGGGCCAAAAAAGACTACTTTTCTTGACGATACTTACAATGCTAATCCAGATTCTTTTCTTGCTGCTTTTGAAGAGATTTCTAGCTTAGATTTTAAGAAAAAAATTTGTGTCATGGGGAAAATGGGTGAGCTTGGAGCAAATTCCAAAAAATTGCATGACAAAATAATTCATAAAGCATTGGAGTATTTTGATCATATATTTTGCGTAGAAATTAACTCAAGAATAATAGACAGAAAAATAAAATATATATCAAAAAATAATGTAAAAAAAAATATTGAAAATTTCTTTGATGAGGATACTTTAATTTTATTTAAAGCTTCAAGATCAGTTAAAATGGAAACGGTCATCAAAGACATTTAATATGCTTTTACCTTTTTTAGATTTTTTAGCCGAAAGTTATGGGCCTTTTAGAGTATTTAATTATTTTACATTTAGAGCAATACTTTCTACTTTAACATCTTTAATCTTTTGTCTTATTTTTGGAAATTATTTTATTTCTTTTCTTCAAAGAAATAGATTTGGTCAGGTAATCAGAGAGTTAGGACCAGAAAAACATTACGAAAAAAAGGGTACACCAACCATGGGGGGCTTATTAATTTTGGGGGGAATACTTTTTTCATGTTTATGTTGGGGGGATTTAAATAATAGATATTTATGGATAGTTATATTTTTAATTTTCTCTTTTGGGGTTCTAGGGTTTTTAGATGATTATTTAAAACTCAAGTATGCTTCCAGCGACGGCCTTTCAGCGAAAATGAAAATTTTTTGGCAAATATTATTCGCCTCTATAGCTGCTTCCTATCTTTATTATTCGCACTCAATTCCAGCAGAAATAAGTTTATTTTTGCCATTTTTAAAGGACTTTGCTTTCAATTTGGGCGTCATATTTATTTTTACTTCAATTTTCGTAATTATTGGGACAAGTAATGCAGTTAATCTCACCGATGGATTAGATGGATTGGCAATTCTGCCCTCAGTTATGGTGGCTGGCGGATTAGGAATAATTGCTTATATTTCAGGAAATATTATTTTTGCTGATTATCTGAATATTGCTTATTTACCAGGTTCTGAGGAATTACTCATCATTTGTGGGGCAATAATTGGAGCTGGTATTGGGTTTCTCTGGTTTAACACTTATCCTGCACAAGTCTTTATGGGAGATGTAGGGTCGTTATCTTTGGGAGCAGCATTAGGGGGAATGGCAATAATTTTAAGACAGGAGATAATTTTAGCAATTATGGGCGGAGTTTTTGTAATGGAAGCTCTATCAGTAATCATTCAAGTCACGTCTTACAAACTTACAGGAAAAAGAGTATTTAAGATGTCGCCAATTCATCATCACTTTGAACTTTCTGGTTGGGCAGAGCCAAAAATAATAGTTCGCTTTTGGATTATCACACTCATACTTGTCTTAATCGCTTTGGCAACTTTTAGACTGCGTTAGAAATGCCATTGAATGAAAAGTATGTTCTTATTCTTGGCGCAGGAAAGACAGGACTTTCATCCGCAATTTTTTTAAAAAAAAATAATTTTAAAATATTCGATACAAGGAAAATAAAGGACTTATTACCAGAGATAAAAAAAAATGATTTCATTTTAAAAAATTTAATTCTTGAAAAAGAAATAGACTTTAAACTCGTTGATTATGCAATTTGTTCTCCTGGATTTGATTTAACTCATAGTCTAGTAAAAAAGCTACTTAAGAATAAAATAACCATTAAAAGTGACATTGAAGTTTTTATAGAAAACAATGATTCAAAGATCATTTTAGTGTCTGGGACAAATGGAAAAACTACAGTTTCCTTACTTCTAGAAAAATTTATATCCCAGAAAGGACTAACATCTAAAGCGATAGGTAACTTAGGCAATCCAGTTTTAGAATATGTTAATGAACGCAAAGATTATTTTGTAATTGAAGTATCTAGTTTCCACTTAGATATTTCAAAAAGTTTAAAATCTGAATTATCTTTGTTATTGAATATTTCTGAAGATCATCTAGACAGACATAAAACATTTGATAATTATGTAAGAATTAAAAATTCAATCTTTAAAAACTGCAAGATATCTATTGGTAATAAAGATGATCAAAACATCAAGAGAGGGCTTAGTGATTATTTTGAGTCTAATCCAGACATAGATACTCAAAATCTAAAAGCTGTGAAAAAAACCTTAGATAACTTAGGTCTTCATTATTCTTTCAAAGAACTGGAAGAGAATAAGTTTAAGCCGATGCATAGAATGGAAGAGTTTTATAAAGATGAGTTGAATAGAATTTATTTTAATGACTCTAAGGCTACGAATTGTGGTGCAACTATAGCTGCGATTAATTCTTTAAAAGGAAAAACTAAGATTTATCTTATTTGCGGCGGGCAAGGGAAAGGAGCTGATTTTTCAGAACTGGCGGAAAAGATTAAAAAATATTGTAGTGCTGTAGTCATATTTGGTGAAGATAAAGAAAAAATAGAAAAAAAATTAGATAATTTTAATAAATACCTTGCAAATAGCTTCGAGGAGGCAATTTCAACTTGTTTAAAAATTTCTGAGCCTTGTTCATCTATTTTATTCTCTCCCGCTTGTGCTAGCTTTGATATGTTTAAAAATTTTGAAGAAAGAGGGGAAAGATTTAAAAAAATAATTATTGATGAGAGAAACTTTAACTCAATCTAAACTTCAAAGAATTTTTTTTGGAGAATTTTATAGAGATCTAAAATTTTCAGATTTTGATCTAGGAATCTCAATATCAGTATTCTTTTTAAGTATGTTAGGAATCATTATGGTAGCTTCTGTTACGATTCCTTTGACTGAAGGGTCTTTGTCAATGACTTTCAATCATATCTTTAAGCTAATTTTATCTTTGATAGTGGGCTTATTTGTTTTTAGGTTCTCATTAGAAATATGGAAATCTGTTGATATCGTTTTAGTATTATTTTCTTTTTTGCTATTAACATTAGTTTTTTTCCCAATAATAGGATTTGAAGCTAATGGAGCTTCAAGATGGATAAGGATTTTAGGTTTTTCTTTTCAACCATCTGAATTAATGAAATTTGCTTTGATTATTTATATTTCATCTTACTGTTTTAGAAGAATGACAGAATTTAAAGAACAATGGTTAGGGTTTTGGAAACCAGTATGCGTTGTAGTTTCTGCTATCGCTTTAGTTTTACTTGAACCAGATCTTGGCTCCTCTGCTGTAATTTTTCTAATATCTTTATCAATAATGTTTATTGCCGGAGCGCCAGTTAAACATATGTTAATAATCTTGATTATGGGATTATCTGTCTTTGTCAGTATGATCATATTAGTACCTTGGAGAATGCAAAGAATTTTAAGCTTTGTTGATCCTTGGAGCGCATACGGTGAAGGAGGATATCAACTTTCGCAAGCTTTAATTGCCTTTAGTAGAGGAGATTTATTTGGAGTAGGTCTGGGAGAAAGTTTACAAAAATATCATTACTTACCTGATGCACAAACGGATTTTATCTTTGCAATTATTGCAGAAGAACTAGGTTTAATATTTTGTATCTTTCTAATTGGCGTTTATGGATACTTGATATTTAAGTCTTTTGCTTTGGGAAGGAATTCGAGATTAAAAGAAAATTATTTTGAATCTTTTGTTTCCTATGGCGTGGGAGTTTGTTTAGCATTTCATGTTTTTATTAATGTTGGTGTTTCAAGTGGCATGCTTCCAACAAAAGGTATCACATTGCCTTTCATCAGTTTTGGAGGTACAAATTTAATGTTAATGTTTGCTTTAGTAGCTTTACTTCTTAGAATTAATTTAGAGCTTAAAGAAAGTTCAGAAATTAATAGAAAGGTGATGAGTGGCTGATCTAAAAACAATTTATATTGTTGCTGGAGGCACAGGAGGGCATGTTTTTCCAGCTAAACGGGTAGCTCAAAAATACCTTAATAACGGATTTAAAATTAATTGGATAGGTACTAGTCGAGGTCCTGAAAAAAAGATTTGCAAAGACTTAGGAATAAATTTTATACAAGTTCCGTTATATGGATTTAGAGGAAAAGGTTTTTTTACAAAATTAAAAGCCTTGATAGCTTTTATCCTAAGCGGTTTAATTTTTATTTTTTATTCAAATCCATTTAATAAACAAAATTCTCCAATGATAGTTTTTGGAGGATATGTATCTTTGATTGCTTTCTTTTATTTCAAAGGTCCAGTTTTTCTTCAAGAACAAAATACAATCCCTGGTTCAGTATCAAGGTTACTTTTATCTACCAATAAAGTATCAAAGATATTTTGTGGATTTGAAAAGACAAAAAATTTTTTTGAAAAATATGAAAAAAATTTTATAGATTTAATAAACACCGGTAATCCAGTTGGAAAAATAAAAGAAAAAGAAAATAACTTGAACAATTCTTCTTGCTTAAAAGTATTAGTTCTTGGTGGAAGCCAGGGTTCAATGTTTCTAAATGAATTAATTCCTGAAACGTTTAAAGAATTTATAGAGAACAACTCATTAGAAGTTAAGCATCAATCTGGATACAAAAATGAGACTAAAGTAAAAGATAATTATTCTACATTCACAGAGGAAGTAACCGTTCAAGCATTTATAGAAGATATTGAAAGCGCTTATCAGTGGGCAGATATCATAATATGTCGTTCAGGAGCATTAACTGTTTCGGAAATAATTGCTTCTAGATCAGTTGGAATTTTTGTTCCTATAAAAGTTTCTATAGACGATCATCAAAAAGAAAATGCAAGTTACTTATTGTCCCTAGATGCTGCATGGCTTATAGAAGAATCAGAAAATTTCAAAAATGAATTAAGAGAGCTTTTAGTTGAAATTATAAATAATAAAAATTTGATTTATGAAAAAAGAGAAAATATAAAAAAAATAGAATTGAAAGATGCTGAATCAATAATATTTAATGAAATAAATGCTTGGTACAAATAATTTAAAAAAAATTCATTTCATAGGAGTTGGAGGGGCTGGAATGAGTGGTATTGCTGAGATATTGCTCAATATGAATTACAAAATATCTGGATCTGATAATACTCCATCAACTATAACCAAAAGACTTGAAAAAATAGGATTAGATTTTTATGATTTCCATAGCGCAGAAAATCTAAATGATGTCGATTTGGTTGTCTTTTCTTCGGCAATTAAAATCAATAATCCTGAGCTTGTAGAGGCTGAAAAAAAAGGTATTAAGATAATTCAAAGAGCAGAAATGTTAGCTTTTTTATCTGAGCTCAGAGAAAGCATAATTTTTGCTGGAAGCCATGGTAAAACTACAACAACTTGTATTACCGCTCATATTTTTAAAGAAAATAAACTAGACCCCACTTATATAATTGGTGGGAAGGTTAGCTCATTCGAGTCGAATGCGAAATTAGGAAATGGCAAACATATTCTTGCTGAGGCAGATGAGAGCGATGGAAGTTTTTTATTATTTAGCCCAGATAAAGCAGTGGTAACCAGCATAGATAATGATCATTTAGCATCCTATAAAAACTCTTTCGAAAATTTAGTGTCTGCTTTCGAAGACTTTTTAAAAAAAGTTAAATATAAGACTCTTGTCCATGATGAAGTAATTTCTTTATTCTCTAATATTGAAACTGAGAATAATATCTTTACATATGGTTTCAATGAGGAATCTGATTATCAGATTACAAATTATTCACAAAATGATGAAGGTTCATTCTTTCATTTAAAAGATAAAATCAAAAATTTGACATTTCAATTCAAAATAAAAATTTTTGGGGAACATAACGTTCTTAACGCTGTAGCTGCAATTATTTTATCTTTTGACGAAGGGATAGATTATAAAAATATTCAAAAATCTTTGATTAGTTTTCCTCAAGTTGAAAGAAGGTTTGAAATAATCAACAAAAACGTTTTTCTAAAAAAAATAATTCTTATAGACGATTACGGGCATCATCCAACTGAGTTAATCAATACAATAAAAACAATAAAAAGAATTTGGCCTGAAAAAGAAATGGTTATGGCTTTCCAACCTCATAGATACACAAGAACTAAAGCGCTTTTTCAAGAATTTATCGAAGTATTATCCAAAGTAGATAATTTAATTCTTCTTGAGATTTATTCAGCAAGCGAAGCACCTATTAAAAATTATTCTTCAGAAGATTTATTTAGAGAGATAAAGAAATTGAATAAGAATTCAACTTTAGTCAATGGAATTGATGAAGCCTTTCAAGAATTTAATAAATTCAAAGATGAAAAATATATTTTTCTCACCCAAGGAGCGGGGAATACTTCACTTTTAGCTTCAAGATTTAAATAAAAAAATGGAAATTTCGCAGAAAATAAAATTTGGTATTTTGGGAGGGGGGTATTCTAATGAAAGAGATATTTCTTTGAAAAGTGCAAAGGCTGTAAACAATGCACTTATTAAGAAGGGGTATAAGTCTTCTATTCTTAATATAGAAAATAAGCAAAAACTTTTATCAAAAGACACTTACAAAAATTTTGATTTTATTTTTATCTTAATCCATGGGTTAGGGGGCGAAGATGGAGAGTTACAGAATTTTTTGGATGAATCAAATATAAATTTCTCTGGAAGTGGTGCTGAAGCTTGTAAAAAAACTTTCAATAAAACTCTGGCAAAATCTTACCTACCTAAAAGTATAATTACTCCTAAACAATTTACTTGGGATTTCGATCAAAAAACAATTAATAAAAATGATAAGACAGTCAAAAAAATTGTTGTAAAACCTGTTAATGAGGGATCAAGCATTGGAGTCTCAATAGTTGAAAATAAACAGGAATACGTTAAGGCTGCAGTCGAAAAAACTCTAAAATATGGTGAATTTATGTTGGAAGAATACATTTCAGGAAAAGAAATTACAGTCGCTCAAGTTGGTAAAGAGATTTTCCCCGCTATTGAAATAATTCCAGACGACAATTTCTATGATTTTAAAGCCAAATATAATTCAAATGATACGAAGTACATAGAAGCTACTTATTCTTCATCGAGACAAAAAAAATTAAATGAATATATTTTTTCAATTAATAAAGAATTTGGATGTAAAGGTTGGTCAAGAACCGACCTTATTGATGATGGAGAAAATTTTTATTTTCTCGAGCTTAACACCGTGCCTGGAATGACTAGTACTAGCTTAGTACCCAAAGCTGCTAAATATGCAGGCTACGAATTTGATCAATTAGTGCTAAAAATTATTACTCACTCTCTTGATTAGATTGTTAGCAGTATGTACACTTGCGCTGTTTTCTTGAGTCTTCTATAAGATTTAAACCCATAAGGAGACAATAAAAAATGAATCATTACGAAATAGTATTTGTGGTTGATCCACAATTAGATAAAGAAGCCAAGTTATTTAATAAATGCTTGAATACTGTTACGTCGATAAAAGGAATCACTCATAGGTCAGAAGACATTGGAATTAGAAAGCTTGCATATCCAATCAACGATAAAAATTCAGGGCATTATTTCCTTTTAAATATCGAATGCAATTCAGAAAGTTTAAAAGATATTGAATCGCTATTTAAATTCGAAGAATCTATTATGAGATCTTCTATTGTAAAAAAGAAAAGAGCTGAAACTGAACCTTCGTCTTTGTTTACCCAAACTCAAAATGTACAAAAATCTAGTGAAATGATAGATCAAACAGCGGAAGTTAAAAAAACTAATGAATCAAAAAATAATTCGAAAGAAGAAACTAACGCCTCCTCGGAATTAGAATCATCAGAATCTGATAAGGAGTAAATTAAAAAAATGTCATGAGAAAAAAAACTGAAAAAAGAGGGTCTCAAAACCAAGAAACTTTGATCAAATCAAAAAGAACTTGTCAGTTTACAGCTGCTAACGTAGAGGAAATAGACTATAAAGATGTTGAGCTTTTATCAAAATTTATTAACGAAATGGGAAAAATTACTCCTGCAAGAATGACTGGAACCACTGCAAAATATCAAAGGCAATTAACCAAAGCTATAAAAAGAGCTAGACAATTAGCGCTTTTGCCCTATACGGATAGCCACAGAATTTAGAAAAATGAAAGTTATTTTAAAAGAAACCATTACAGGACTTGGTGCGCCTGGCGACCTTGTTAGCGTCAAAGCTGGATATGGGAGAAACTTTCTTATGCCATCTGGTAAAGCCATTCCAGCAACTGAAGAAAATCTAAAAGTATATGAAGCTGAAAAAGCACAGATTGCTGAGATAGAAAATAAAAAAATAGCTGAAGCAAAAGATCTCGATAATAAGTTATCTGGATTTACCTTGGAAATTCAAGTCGCAGTTACTGAAGAAGAGGTAATGTATGGATCAATTGGGACCAAAGAGATATCAGAGTCTTTAATCGAAAATGGTTTTGAAATAGATAGACAAGCTATAAGACTTCCAGAAGGAGTTTTAAAAGATCTCGGAAATTTTGAATTGGATATAGAGCTCCACCCCGAGGTAATTTCTAAGATAAACATTCTTTTAAAACCTGAAAAATAAAATACAAATTTGTCTAAAACGGTTTGAAATGGGAGAATATCAAACCTGTTCATGAGAAAAGAATTTGACCAACCATCCGCTTTAGAAGCTGAAAAAGCAGTACTGGGGGGTTTGTTATTAAAACCTGACTTATGGGATACTGTATCTGTTACAGTCGATGAAAAAGATTTTATCCTTTTGGAACACCAACTTATTTATCGAGCAATCAGACGCTTAAGAGATCATGGAAGTGAAATTGATACTGTCACTTTAATTGAATCTTTGACGAGTGATCCAGACATCTCCTCTTTATCAAATTTTAATCAGAATGAATATATTCGACAATTAGCTAAAGATACTCCGGGTACAGCGAATTTCGACAACTATACAGATATAGTTAAACAGACATCAAATCTCAGGAAACTTATTTCCACAGCTTCAGATATTTCAAATATTGCTAAGGACTCAGATACTTTTGAAATAGAAGATACTTTTAGTCAAGCTGAAAATAAATTAATAAATTTAAGAGACTCTATAGATAGAAAAAAAGGTCCTACTCTAGCTAAGGATTTAATTAAACCTGTTTATGATAATATCGAAGAAAATATAAATTCTAAAACTCCTTTAATAGGGCATTCAACAGGATTTAGAGATTTAGATAAACTTACTCTGGGGTTACAAAATGGTGATCTGATATTAGTTGCTGGAAGGCCAAGTATGGGAAAGACTGCTTTTGGATTAAGCATCGCTGCAAGTCTTATCGAAAATAACATTCCTGCAGTTTTTTATAGTTTGGAAATGTCTTCTAGGTCTGTCATGTATAGGCTTATTTCAATTTTATCCAAAGTTGAGTTGAAGAAAATTTTTCAGGCAAAAGAACTGACTGATTCTGATTTTGAAAAAATTGGGAAAGCTGTTGAGCTTTTAGAAAAAAGTAATTTTTTTATTGACGATACATCTGCACTAAGTCCCTCTGAAATTCTTTCTCGATCAAGAAAATTAAAAAGAGAATTTCCAGAATTAGGATTGGTTGTTTTAGATTATTTACAATTAATGAGAGCAGATAATTCTAATCCGAGTAGGGTAAACGAAATGAGTGAAATTTCGAGAGCAACTAAGGCATTGGCTAAAGAGCTAGACGTTCCAGTCATTGCATTGTCTCAATTAAATAGAGCTTCGGAGACCAGAACTAATAAAGAACCAATAATGGCAGATTTAAGAGATTCAGGAGCTTTGGAACAAGATGCAGACTTAGTAATTTTCCCTTTTAGACCAGAATTCCACGAGCCTACACCTGAAAACAAGGGTATTGCTAAAGTTATTGTCGCAAAACACAGGAATGGAGAAACAGGTAATATTTTGCTTCATTGGGCTGCAAGATATACCTCTTTCGAAGATCTTGCATTAAATGATCCAGCCTACGATAATTTTTCATCTAATAATCAAAATTGAGTAGACCAACCATCGCCGAGATAAATCTTCAAGCGTTAAAAAATAACGTAAAGAAGTTAAAAAAAATATCAACTTCAAAACTTTACCCTGTAGTAAAGGCAAATGCTTATGGTCATGGATTAAAACAGGTAATAAAAACAATCAATAATTTAGTATCAGGATTTTGTGTCGCTACTTTTGAGGAAGCTATAGAACTTAAAAAGTTAACGACCAAAAGTGTCTTATGTATGGAGGGGCCTTATGATTTGAAAGAATTAAATATTTTTGAAAAAAATCATATCGACTATGTAATTCATTCTTCCTATCAAATTGCTTTGCTTAAAAAATTCAATAAATCATTTCTTTCAAAGAAAAATAAAATTTGGATTAAATTTGATACTGGAATGAATCGGTTAGGTTTCATAGAAAGCGAAATAATCAATGCCTTTTCAAATATTCTAGAGTTTAAAAAAAATTTAGTCTTAATGAGTCACTTTTCCTCTGCAGCTTCAACAAAATCTTCAAAAAAAGAATCAAAAAACCAAATTAAAATTTTCAAAAAATATGAAACAAAAATAAAAAGGAACAAGCCAAATATTTTATTAAGTTTATGCAATTCTGGAGGCTTGCTTTTTTATAAAGAGTCTCATAAGGATATAGCAAGACCAGGAATAAGTATTTATGGTAGTCAAGAAGGCTTGAAAAGAAATTATTTAGATTTAGAGCAAGTTATGACTTTGAAATCAAAATTTATAACTATCAAAAATGTTTCCAAAGGTTCTAGGGTTGGCTACGACGGAACTTGGAAAGCTAATACCGATTCAAAAATTGGAATTTTACCGATAGGTTATGCTGATGGTTATTCAACAGGTATGAGCAATCAGGCATATGTATTAGTAGACAATCAAAAAGCTCCGGTAGTTGGCAGAGTGTCTATGGATCTTACTGCCATTGATTTAACTTTGTTAAAAAAAGTAGACTATGACTCTAATGTTGTTCTCTGGGGCCCTGAATTAAAAATAGACAAGGTTGCAAAGTTTTGTGGAACTATTCCATATGAATTAATGACATCTGTTTCTGAGAGGGTAAGAAGAAAGTTCATAGAAAAATAAGGTTATCTAAAAAAATTATAAAGGACATTAATCTTTACAAAAAATATGCAAATAGAAGATAATTAGTTATGAAAATTGATTACCTAAAAGAAACTCCAAGAAAACTTAAAGAATTTCCAGTAGAAAATGACTTAAATTTGTCCGAACAGGAAGTCCATGATGTGGCTGAAATTTTTCAAACTCCTTTGACAGGTGCCTACAACTGGGATTACACAGTTCAAGATAATAGGATAAAAAAACTTTACGAACTTGGTAAAGAACTTAATTGGAATGTAGAAAAAGATATTGATTGGAATAGGCCTCTTCCTGAAAAAGCAGAAACGCCTCCTGAAATTTTTTGGGATCAATATGAACCTTATCAAAAACTTTCTAACGAAGAAAAATTCGAATTTTTAAGACATAGAGGAGCTTGGTCATTAAGTCAATTTCTTCATGGCGAGCAAGGAGCGCTGCTAGTTGCTTCTCAACTAGTATCTTGTGCTCCTACTTTCAATGCTAAATTATATGCGGCTTCACAAACTTTTGATGAAGCTAGACACGTAGAAGCTTTTAATAAATATTTACAAACTAGACAAGGATTAATGTATCCAGTTGGACATGGCTTAAAATCTCTTTTAGATAAAATCTTAACTGATCCAAGATGGGACTTAAAATTTATAGGTATGCAGATAATAATTGAAGGTCTAGCGCTCGCTGCATTTAATTTAGCCAAACAAACCTCAAATGATCCAGTATTTAGAGATATGCTTTACTTAATAATTAGAGACGAAGCAAGGCATGTAACTTTTGGTGTTAATTATCTTGAAGAATATTTGAAAAATTTATCCCAAGATGAGTTAGAAGAAAGAGCGCTTTTTGCTTACGAAGCCTGTGTTGTGATGCGAGGCAGACTGCTTTCAGCAGAAGTGTATGAAAAATTTGGTTGGAATGTCGAGGAAGCTCTTGAATTTCAATCTAAAACAGATGTAACCAATAATTTCCAACATTTGCTTTTTACCCGCGTAGTTCCAAATCTTTCAAGGATAGGTTTAATTACTGAAAAAGTAAGACCTCTTTATGAAGAGCTTGGAGTATTAGAATATGAAAGTTGGCCAACTGATGGAGATATTGATTGGGTTTCTTTAAAACAGCCTCTGGATTTATCTGAATCTGCATAATAGTTTTAATTGAAGCATTAGCAATTATTTGCTAACCTGATATTCCATCTTGAGATATTAAAGATGGCAACTAATCCTAAATACCTTTTTGTCACCGGCGGTGTAGTTTCTTCATTAGGAAAAGGTATATTTTCTGCTTCAATTGGTGCCGTTTTAGAAAGTAAAGGGCTTAAAGTTACAATTCAAAAATTAGATCCTTATATAAATCTTGATCCAGGAACTATGTCTCCTTTTCAACATGGAGAAGTTTTTGTAACAGAAGACGGCTCCGAAACAGACTTAGATCTTGGTCATTATGAAAGATTTTTAGACTCTAAAATGTCAAAACTAAATAATTTTACTGCAGGACAAGTATATGAACATGTATTAAAAAGAGAAAGAAAAGGCGATTTTCTTGGTTCTACTGTTCAGGTAATCCCTCACATTACAGATGAAATAAAAAAAAGAGTTATCAAATGCGCTAAAGGAAATGATATTGCAATTGTTGAGGTGGGAGGGACAGTTGGCGATATAGAGTCTCAACCCTTTTTAGAAGCTATCAGACAAATGAAATTAGAATTAGGAAGCAGTAGGGCGCTTTTTGCTCATTTGACTTTAATTCCTTTTTTGGCTTCCTCAGGAGAAATAAAAACAAAGCCGACTCAACATTCAATTAAAAATTTGTTATCTCATGGAATTCAGGCAGATTTGCTTATTTGTAGATCGGAAAATCCTTTGGAAAAATCTGATACAAAGAAAATATCTCTATTTACAAATGTTGACGAAAAATGTGTTTTTTCTATCCCTGATGTTGATTCAATTCATTCAATTCCTGAACTTCTTAATTTACAAGGTCTAGATAAGCAAATAGCTACAAAATTAAAGTTTAAATCAAAACCCGCAAATCTTAACAGGTGGCGAAAAGTTTCAAAACTAGAAAAGAAAAGAAATGGAGTAACTAAAATAGCTATGGTTGGTAAATACACTGAACTAGCTGATTCTTATAAATCTGTTAATGAAGCTCTTGTTCATGCTGGAATTCATAACAAAACAGAGGTTGAAATTAATTATTACGATTCGCAAGATTTCAATGATGGAGTAAAAAATTTCAAACCAGATGGAGTATTGATCCCTGGTGGTTTTGGCGGTAGAGGAATTAATGGAATGATAAATGTTGCAAAATTTTCTAGGACTAAAAATATTCCTTACCTCGGAATTTGTTTGGGCATGCAAGTTGCCGTTATAGAATTTGCCAGAAACGTATTGAAGCTCTCAGCAAATAGTACGGAATTTGAAAAAAATACTGATCATCCTGTAATTGCGCTTATAACTGAATGGATGGATAAAAAGGGGCTTACTCAAATAAGAAACGAAAATTCAGATAAAGGCGGAACTATGAGACTAGGAAGTCAAGTTTGTATTCTAGAAAAAAATAGTAAGATGGCAAAAATGTATAATTCCATAAAAATTTCAGAAAGGCATCGCCATAGATATGAATTCAATAGTAATTATCTTAACCAAATGAAATTAAATGGGATGAACATAGTTGGATTTTCTGAAGATAAAAATTTAGTGGAGGCAATAGAACTTAAGGCGCATAAATGGTTTGTTGGTTGTCAATTTCACCCAGAATTTACTTCCGACCCCAGAATCGGTCATCCTTTATTTAACGGATTTATAAAGGCTGCTAAGGTAAGGAAATGAAATCTATTAAAATTGATGAAATTGAAATTTCCAACGAAAGTAAAATATGTTTTTTTGCTGGATTAAATATATTAGAAACTTCCGAGCTAGCTAAAGAAGTTGCCTTTAATTTAAAAGGAATCGCTGAAAAGCTTGGAAACCCCTTTGTTTTTAAAGCCTCATTCGACAAGGCAAACAGATCTTCAGTTAATTCCTATAGGGGTCCTGGATTAGATAATGCTCTAGAAATTTTTAAAGAGTTAAAAAAAGAGAATATTAAAATTATTTCAGATGTTCATGAAATTAATCACATTTCATTATTTCAGGATTGTATAGATATTATTCAAATCCCAGCATTTTTATGCAGGCAAACCGATTTAATTAAAGAGGCCTGTCAAACTGATAAACCCATTAATATAAAAAAAGGGCAATTTTTGTCTCCTGATCAAATGAAAAATATTATCGAGAAATGTAGTCAGTTTGGAAATGAAAAAATCATGTTGTGCGAAAGAGGTACTTCTTTTGGATATAATAATTTAGTTGTTGATATGCTTGGAATTTCAGATATGAAAAAATTAGGCAATCCAATAGTTTTTGACGTAACACATTCCCTTCAAATTCCTGGCGGTCAAGGAACTGCGGCAAGCGGAAGAGGAGATCAAGCTTTAGATTTGGCCTTATCAGGTGTCGCACAAGGAATAGCTGCTCTTTTTATTGAGACACATCCTTCTCCTAAAGACGCAAAATGCGATGGGCCTTCGGCAACAAAGCTGAGTGAAATAGGTTCAATTTTGAATAAAATTTCTCAACTTGATTCATTCGTGAAATCGAACAGATGAAAATTAAAAATATAAGATCTTTCGAAATCTTAGATTCTAGAGGTACGCCAACTGTTATGACCTCGTTAGAATTAGAAGATGGTACGTTAGAATTTGGTTATGTCCCTTCTGGAGCATCGACAGGTTCTAGAGAAGCAATCGAAAAAAGAGACGGAGGAAATAGCTTTGATGGAAAAGGTTTAAATCTTACGATTAAAAATGCAACTGATATTCTATTTCCTGAACTTATTGGTATGGATTTATCCAGTCTATTTGAATTTGATGCTAAATTAATTGAATTAGATGGTTCCGAAAATAAAGAGCATTTTGGAGCTAACATCCTTCTTTCTCTTTCCTTAGCTGCTTGTAAAGCTCTTTCTTCTCACCAAAAAAAACCGCTTTATTCATATATTAATGAAATCGCTTCATCAATTGGAATTGAAGCTGAAATAAGAGCTCCTTTAGCTATGATGAATATTTTAAATGGAGGGGCACATGCTAATAATGGACTAGATTTTCAGGAATTCATGATCCAACCTTCGGGATTTTCGACTTTTAAAGAAAGCATAATTTGTGGAGTAGAAGTTTTTCAAGAATTAAAAAAAATATTATCAAAAAAAGGTTTTTCTACAGCTGTTGGCGACGAAGGAGGGTTCGCTCCAAACATAAATTCATCTGAAGAGGCTTTAAATCTGATTTCCGAAGCCATCTCTTCTTCAGGGTATATAGTTGATGATCAAGTTACTTTTGCTCTTGATTGTGCGTCGACCGAAATCTATGAAGAAGGTGTTTACAATTTGAATGGTGAAAGTTTGTCTTCTAGTGAATTAATAAAATTTTTGGAAAGTTTAAGTAATAAATTCCCTTTAACCTCTATAGAGGATCCGCTAGATGAAAATGATTGGAATGGTTGGGTTGATCTCACAAACAATCTTGGAGATAAACTTCAAATTGTCGGTGATGATTTATTTGTTACGAACAAGCTTTTTTTAAAAAAGGGCATTGAATTAAAAGCAGGAAATTCAATACTGATAAAGATTAATCAAATTGGTTCTTTAAGTGAAACTTTAGAAACAATAAAATTAGCAAAAGATAATAATTATAACTGCATAATTTCTCATAGGTCAGGTGAGACAGAAGATAACTTCATCTCTGATCTAGTAGTGGGTACTGGTTTAGGTCAAATAAAAACTGGAGCTCCATCTAGATCAGATAGAACTTCAAAATACAACCGTTTACTTTATATAAATGAACTAGAAAATCTTAATTTTCGAGGGAAAAAAGAAATCACATAGAATGATTTTTTTAAAAAAATTTTGGACAATATTTTTACTTTTATCAATGACGTCAGTTTTTTTTTATTATACGATTAATATTTTCTTAGGAGATTATAGCTTTTCGGAAATCCGTAAGTTATCAACAGATTTAGAAAACTTAAAAAATTCTAATGATGTTTTAGAAAATGAAAATAAAAATTTGCTAGATAATTTCAAAGAATCTGATAAAAATAAGTAAATATCCTATGAGTGAAGAATATCTTGCCTTAATACCTGCAGCCGGAGTAGGTTCAAGAGCACAATTGAAGCTGGCAAAACAGTTCACTGAAATAGGATCAAAAACAATAATCGAATATGCTTTGGACCCATTTTTGGCTGACGAAAATTGTAAAAAAATATGTGTGGTAACACAGGAAGATAATGATGTTTGGACCTCGTTGCCAATTTCTGGTCATGAAAAGATTGTATCTTGCATAGGTGGAGAAACTAGAATGCAGTCAGTGCTCAAAGGACTTGAATACCTTATGGAGACCGAGGAAAAGGGCACCTTAGTTGCCATTCACGACGCCGCAAGACCGTGTCTTTTGAATTCAGATTTAAAAAAGTTAATTGACTTTGCTGCGGATGAAATGAAAGATGAAGGGCAAGGAGTATTTCTAGCTCATCAACCTCCAGAAAGCGTAAGTTTAGGTGATAAGAATAAGGTAACAAAGAGTTTGGACCGTTCAAAAGTCTGGTTATCTGCAACTCCTCAAGTATTTTTTTTAGAAGATATTCTTAAAGCAGTTGAAAATGCAAAAGAAACAGATAAGTTCTTTTCTGATGAAGTTGGCGCTGCTTTCAGCTTTTATAAAAGCAACATAACTCCAATCTTATCTGACAGGATGAATATAAAGGTTACAAAAAAAGAAGATTTAGTTCTTGTTGAGCAGTATCTCAAGCTCTCTGGAAGGTTGTGACTAGTTTTAGGATCGGAAGTGGTTTTGATGCTCATAAAATTGAGAGGGGGAAAGGGTTTACCCTTGCAGGAGTTTTTATTTCTTGCTCGCATAAAATAATTGCTCATTCAGATGGAGACATAATTTCACACTCAGTTTGTGATGCCTTACTGGGAGCAGCCAATTTAGGAGATATTGGACAACACTTTCCAAATACACTAGATTTTAAAAATGTTTCAGGCGAGAAAATGATTCGTTCGGTTTTAAAAAAAATAAAAGAAAAAAATTACAAAATTTCTAATATAGATATTACTTATATTGGAGAGATTCCAAATATAAGTAATTCTAAAAATAAAATTGTTAAAAATCTTTCCAAGTATCTTAAAATAAATGAGGAGCTAATTTCTTTAAAAGCTACCACAACTGATAAGTTAGGATTCATAGGAAAAAAAGAAGGGGTAGCTTGTTTGTCAAATGTTCTCATTTATAAGGCTTAATGAACATACTTTTAACTAACGACGATGGAATTGATCACTCTGGTATTAAATCTCTTTTTCTTGAGTTAGATAAAAATCATAATGTTTTTGTTATGGCGCCTGATAGGAATAGAAGTGGATTTGGAAGTGCTATTACTTTTTTAACTGAAACAAATGCTAAAAAATTAGAGGAAAATATTTATTCTTTAGACGGAACGCCTGTAGATTGTGTAAAGAATGCTCTGGAATATTTCTGTCCTTTCACTCCAGACATTGTAGTTTCAGGAATTAATCCAGGACCTAATTTAGGACCCGTCTTACTATATTCTGGTACGGTAGGAGCAGCTTTTGAGGGAAGAAATTTAAAATTTCCTCCAATAGCTGTATCGGTTGCTTCTTTTGAAATTAGTGATTACAGTTTTGCAGCAAGTATAGTAAGTCAAATATTAAAAAAAATTAACACTATTGATTTAGAGCCTGGTTCAATTTTAAATTTGAATGTTCCTGATCATAATAAGTTTAAAACTCCAGAATTGAAGATCACTAAAACTTATTTGGAAGAACAATATCAAATTGAAGAAATTTTTTTAAACGACCAGAAATGTATAGAGGAAGGTTTCATTTCACTTTCTCCTATAAAATTGGAAACTGTCTCGTCAAAAAATTTTAGTTCTCTTTCTAGTTTATTAGATGAGTTTTGAAAAAAAAACAGATCTAAATTATCAGAGGGCAAGACAGTCTATGGTTGAAGAAATTTCTTCTAAAGGAATTTCTGATTTAAGAGTGTTAGAAGCCTTTTTGAAGACCCCAAGACATATGTTTATCGACGGTGCTTTTTCTTCAAGAGCTTATCAGGACATGTCTTTGCCTATTGGGTACCACCAAACAATCTCTCAGCCATTTGTCGTAGCGAGAATGGTTGAGTTGATTTTAAAAGGAAATATCTTTCAAAAGTCACCACTTGGCACTATTTTAGAAATTGGCACTGGATGTGGGTATCAAACTGCTATTCTTTCAAATTTTTGCAGAAAAGTTTTTTCTATTGAGAGAATTTCCCCTCTGGCCGAAAGAGCTAAGGCTAACTTGCAATCTGCTGGCATAAAAAACTATCTTATTAGATGTGCTGATGGATCATTAGGTTGGCCAACATTTAAAAAATTCGATGCAATAATTTGCTCTGCTGTTTCTAATAATGTTCCTGATCCGTTGATAAAACAATTAAATGTTTCTGGAAAGCTAATCTGCCCAGTAGGAAATGAAAAAAATCAAAATTTAGTGCTAATTGAAAAAAAGGAAAAAAAAGAAATAATTAGAAAAGTTTTGGACCCAGTTTTATTTGTGCCAATGCTTCCAGGTATTGTAAATGACGATAAGGTCAAGTAATAAAGTATAGAAACTAAATGAAGTGAGATGTAAAATAAACCATTATGCAGCATTTAAACAATTTCTTTAAAGATCATCTTTCAAAATGGGCCTCAGTCTGGTTTGGGCTTCTCTTTTGGGGAAGTATTTTTAGCGCTTTTCTAATATTATTTTTTCAAAATATAGACAATAACTATTTATACGTAGTTGGTTATTTTTTTGGATTTTTATTTGGAATTATTTCTAAAATTAATAAATGGTCATGGATAAACTAGCATTTCAAGAAAATTTAAATCAGCAAGATTTTATTCAAGATCATGACCTTTCTTTGGAGGCTGAGAAGAAAATAGCTCGATCTTTCATGGGAAGAATTGAATGGGAGATGATCGTAATTGGTCTTTCTCAATTTATTGTTTGGCTTGGAGTCTGGGGATTAGTTCTAAATGGGTTAATGCCTCTTTGGCTCGGCTTTTTCATTTTATTGATATCAACTACTTTTGCATATCTACCTTCTCATGCTGGTCAGCATGGACATCTTTCTGGTAATAAAAAAAATTTAGAGTGGTTAGATTTTGTAGTTGGTCAAATTTCTTTAATTCCGCTCGCTCAATCCCATGACATCCTAAAAGTTACTCATTTAAAACATCATGCACACACCAACGACCCCAGTCGTGATCCTGACTACACACATACTCATACAAGAAGTTGGTTTGAATCAGCACTTATAGTTCATAATCAAACCGGAGATAGAAGTGAGAGTCTCAATCAAATGATAGAAACTTGGATGGATACTGAACCTAAATTTAAAGAGGCTGTTGATAGAGGAACTTTATTTTCTCTAGGATTTTTTGTGATTCAAATTGTAATGGCAATTAATTTTCCCTTAGAAACTTTATTTTTGTGGTGGTTGCCTAGAAAATTTACCGTTTCGTATTTAGGAGTAATTTTTTCTCACATGCCTCATCGTGATTTACCCATTGGAAGGCATGCAGATACAAGGTTTTGGGCAAATGGGATTATTAGATTTTTTAACCACTCGATGCAGATTCATGCAATGCATCATATGTACCCAAAAATTTGTCATCATGACGAACCGAAAGCAATAGAAGCTTTAAGACCTTTCATGATAGAAAGGGGGATACCAGGAGCAGATAAAATTCCTGAGAAGATTACTAATAATCCTCTTACAAGCTTAAGTTAATTTTAAATCTTGTCTAAAGGGGTTGCTCCATCAGCAACTTCGGTTGGTTGTATCGTATGAAGTAAAGTTGCGGCAAGCTTGTTTTCAGAATTAAATAGCTTTCCTTCAACCGTAGCAAGTTTTTTACCCAATTTTATTATTTTAACTTCTATAGTGGCTTCACCTAAGGGCACGGGTCTATGAAAAAGGACATGTAAATCAGTTGTGAGTGGTCTAAATTTAAATTCGTATGCACTAATGATTACCATAGCTGTAGCATCATCAAGCGCAGCGGTTATCATCCCACCTTGAACCATATTCATTGGGTTTGAAGTTTCTTTGGGAAAGGTAACTTTAAATTTATAAATATCACCCTCAGTTTCAATATATTCTAAATTTAAAAATTCAGCTGTTTTTCCTGGCTTTTTTTTATTTAACCAATCAAGTGATATGTCCATTTGTCTCCTCGTTGCTGATAAATTAATCTAAAATTAATGCTTCTATTTTATTTTTAGATTGTGCCCAGTTTTCAGCATCTGGAAGAGCATCTTTTTTTTCTGAGATATTTGGCCAAATTTTTGAATATTTTTCATTTATCTTTATAAATTCAATTTCGTCTGCGGGAACTTCGTCTTCTGCATATATTGCATTTACAGGGCATTCAGGTTCACATAAACCACAATCAATGCATTCTTCTGGATCAATAACTAGTGTATTTTCACCTTCATAAAAACAATCTACAGGACAAACTTCAACACAGTCTGTGTGCTTACAATTTATGCAAGCTTGCCCAACAATAAAAGTCATAGATAAATTATAATTTAAATATGGATATATCAGAGAGCGTTTTAAACACCTTAGCAGAAAAAGTTGCAACCTTATTATCAGAAAGAAAACTCACTATTTCTACAGCTGAGTCTTGCACAGGTGGTTGGGTTGGAAAAGAATTAACCGGAATTCCGGGAAGTTCTAAATGGTACGGAACAGGATTTATAACATATTCAAATCATGCGAAACATAATTTACTAAACGTTCCTAAAGAATCTTTAATAAATCATGGAGCAGTTTCTAAAGTTGTTGTTGAAGAGATGGCTAAAGGAGCAAAAGAACAAAGTAAATCAGATTTAAGCATAGCCGTAAGTGGAATAGCTGGACCTACTGGAGGCACAGAAGATAAGCCAGTAGGATCAGTTTGTTTTGCATATTCTGATAATAAGGGTACAAAAAGCTTTGAAAAAATATTCTCAGGTTCAAGAGATGAGGTAAGAAGGGAAAGTGTAAAATTTATTCTTGAGGAAATTATTAATAATTTAAATTGATTGCAAAAAAAATAAAAATAAAGTTATAATACTGTAAATTTATACAGTAAAAATTATGTCAACAAAAAATACAAAAAAAGAAGAAGTATCTTCAGATAAATCAAAAAATTTAGCTTCAGCAATCAATCAAATTGAAAGTCAGTTTGGTAGTGGAACAATTATGAGAATGGGGGATAAAAAAGTTGAAGATATTCCTAGCATTTCTACCGGATCTTTAGGATTAGATTTGGCGCTCGGCGTAATGGGTCTTCCGCGAGGAAGAGTGGTTGAAATATTCGGTCCCGAATCTTCAGGTAAAACCACACTTACACTTCAAGTTATTGCTGAGTGCCAAAAACTAGGCGGTACCGCAGCTTTTGTTGATGCTGAGCATGCTTTAGATCCAATTTACGCAGCAAAACTAGGTGTGAAAGTTGATGATTTACTCTTATCTCAACCTGATACTGGTGAGCAAGCCTTAGAGGTCGCAGATATTATGGTTAAGTCAGGAGGTGTAGATGTTTTGGTTATTGATTCAGTTGCAGCTTTGACACCAAGGGCTGAAATTGAAGGTGAAATGGGCGATCATCATGTTGGACTGCAAGCTCGATTAATGTCTCAAGCCTTAAGAAAGATTACAGGAAACATAAAGAGATCTAATACTCTTGTAATTTTCATAAACCAAATAAGAATGAAAATCGGTGTCATGTTTGGTAACCCAGAAACAACCTCAGGAGGTAATGCTTTAAAATTTTATTCATCAGTTAGACTGGATATTAGAAGAATTGGAACAGTAAAAGATGGTGATGAAGTAAGTGGAAACGAAACAAGAGTGAAAGTAGTTAAAAACAAAGTTGCACCTCCATTTAGACAAGCAGAATTTCAGATTTTATATGGAAAAGGTATAAACAAAGCAGGAGAGCTTTTGGATATAGGGGCAGAGCATAAGATTGTTGAGAAATCAGGAGCTTGGTATTCTTATAACGATGAAAAAATAGGTCAGGGTAAAGTTAATGCTAGTGAATATCTCAAACAAAATCCCAAAATAATGAGGGAAATTGAAGATAAAATTTATAAAGCTATTAAAGATTCTGAATTAAACTAGATGTTTATTTAATCCTATCAATAATCTGATCAATTTTTAAAATTTCTTTTTTTTGATTTTTTCTATTTATTAATTCTACTGAATCATTATTAATCTTATCACTTATAACTAATTGAAAAGGGACGCCCATCAAATTAGCATCTCTGAATTTAATACCTGGATTTAAATCTCTGTCATCGAGGAAAACTTCAATTCCACACTTTATTAATTTTGAGTAAATTTTATCTATTTTTTTACTCAAATCTTTATTACTTTTTGGATTAATCGAAACAATGTAACAATTAAAAGGAGAAATAGCTTTTGGAAATATAATGCCTTCATCATCAAAATTTTGCTCTATGGCTGCAGCTACAATCCTTGAAACACCGATCCCATAGCACCCCATGAATACATCTTGAAGTTTATTATCTTTTTGAACTTTTAAGTTCATGGCTTTACTATATTTAGTACCTAGTTCAAATATATGACCAACTTCTATTCCCTTCTTTAAACTTAACTTGCCTTTTCCATCGGGACTGTTCATGCCCTCAATTTTATCGGGGTCTTTTTCATCAAGAAGTTCAATATTTATTGCAAAATCACTTTCATTGCTGAAAGCTAAAGTATCTTCTCCTGAATTAGCTAACACATGAAATTCCTCAGATTTGTCTCCACCAATAGAGCCAGAATCAGCAGAAACTATTTTGTAATCAAGGCCTATTAAATCAAAGATATTTTTGTATATTTTTTTCATGTTAGAGTAAATATCATGCATAGAGTCTTCATCTAGACTGAAAGAATAAGCATCTTTCATCAGAAATTCTCTTGCCCTCATCACACCGAATCTTGGTCTAATTTCATCTCTAAATTTGTTTTGAATTTGATAGAAAGTCTTAGGTAAATCTTTATGACTAGTTATTTCCTTTTTTGCAATATCAGTAATAATTTCTTCGTGTGTTGGACCTAGGAAAAAATCTCTCTGATTTCTATCTTTAAAGCCTAAA
>CACESE010000010.1 GCA_902562135.1 uncultured SAR86 cluster bacterium
ATATGGATGCAGTCAGTATTTTAAAATCTGCTGAAGTTTCAGAAGAATTCATTTCAAATTCAATTCCTGAATTCGTTTTATTCTGGCGAGAGAAAAAATTTAAGTCTGACGTATGGAATACTCTATTTATAAATCATGTAAGAAAAGAATGGGCAAAATTTACTAATAAAATAAATGATAAAAATAAACCAAAAAAAATGACTAAAAATTGGGAGCCCGATCCGAGTTGTTATGATGTATTGAAGATGACAAAGATAAATAGAAAATTTGCAGAACAACAGCTTGCAGAATTTAGAATTTTTTGGATTGATTCAAATGAGATAATGACGTCCTGGAATTCAAAATTCATACAACATGTGAAATATAAATGGTTCAAAAAAAATCCTAAAGCCTCTGGTATCATATCTAGATTAAACGATAGAGAATGGGCAGTAGATGTCGAGTATTAAAGTACCAAATAATAAAGTAGAGCTTATAAATCTAATTTTTACTCAGCTTGAAGTTACTTACCATAATCAATTTCATAAGGCTTACCCTGATAAGAATAGTTTAAATTTAGCTAAACAACTTTGGCTGAGTCAGTTACAAAAATTTGAAGAAAAAATAATTTTCGATAGCGTTAATTTTTTGATGACGTCATCTGAATTCCTTCCGAGCTTATCTAAATTAATGATCACGTGCAAAGAATCAAAAATTAAGCTATGCGGAATTCCAAATGTTACTCAGGCTTATAGAGAAGCATGCAATGCCAAGAATAATTTTGAAAAATTTACTTGGTCGCATCCTATTGTTTTTTACATTGGTTCTGAGACGGGTTGGGATTTTCTTTGGACTCAGCCAGAAAAAGAATCTTATAAAGAATTTATGTCAAATTATAATGTCTTTGTAGAAGACTTTATAAATGGAAAAGTTTTTAATAATCCCAATTTTCCCGAACTCCCTAAAGATATAAAAATTAAACCAAATAAGACTGCACAACTTACTCAAATTCAAAAATTAAAGAATAAGCTTATTAATTAATTCCTTAATTCCTTGAGATAAAAATTTTTACACTTATAGTAATGTTAGCGCTGTTAACTTATATGTTGACAGTGTAAACTTAAAATATATTATACGCTTTGCAATGACTAAATTATTGGCTTTTAAAAACTATCTTACTACTCGATCTAATATTGAGTGGTCCATCATGTTCATATCTTTTGCAATGATTTGGATGATATCTGGCTATTTCTATCAACCCGAAATTCAGACTCAAGAAGTTGTAAAAGACGATATTACCGTCAGGGTCATTAATCAAAACTCTATTCCCTATCAAGAAGAAATTTTAATCAAAGGATTTGCCGAGGCTGATAAGAAAGTTGAATTAAAATCTGAAACTTCTGGAAAAGTGACTGCCCTACCCATTCAACAAGGCTCTTTCGTAAGAGAAGGAGATGTAATTTGTTCTTTATTCGTTGCAGAAAAGGAATCTTTTTTTAAAAAAGCAGAATTAGAATTTAAATCCGCCAAAAAATTATTTGATGAAGGCTTATATTCGTCTAACCAACTCCAGAATATTAAATCTAATTTTGAAAGAGCAAAACTAGAATTGGATAACGCTTCAATTAAAGCTCCCTTTGATGGCATAGTTGACAGAATTGCAATTGATGAAGGAGATTTTTTAACTCGAGGCAGTACTTGTGCCACTTTACTTGACCTAGACCCTATGATTCTTGCTGGTGAGATTTCTGAATCTGATCTTATGAATATTTCAAAAGGTTCGCCTGCGCTGATTGAAACAATAGATGGAAATAAGTTTAATGGAAAAATTTCTTATATTGCTTCATCTGCTAACCCCGTAACTCATACATTTAGAATTGAGGTTGAAGTAGAGAATAAACAAAATCTTATAAAAGATGGAGCTTCTGCAAAGATTTTCATTTCAGGTAAAGAACAGTTAGCTAATTTAGTCCCTCTTTCTATTTTAAGACTTGATGATCAAGGAAATTTGGGCGTGAGGTTAATTTCTAGTCAAGGCACAGTAGAATTTAAAAAAATTGATTTGATTCAGGATACAAAAAATGGAGTATGGGTTTCAGGATTGCCTTCTTCATCTAAAATTATCACAGTAGGTCAAGATTATGTAAACGACGGAGAAAAAGTAAACTTCGCTTTGGATCAAAGATTAAATCCTAATGAAAAGCTTAATTAACTTTTTTATAGAAAGGTACAGATCTACCTTCACTATTCTATCTTTCATCATAGCTAGTGGTTTTGCTTCCTTATCTCAAATTCCCGCTTCAGCTTATGCCGACATAAATATTCCTTATGTTTTCGTTAGTACTTTTTATGACGGTGTTTCTCCTGAGGATGCAGAGAGATTAATAGCTAAACCTCTTGAGAATAAGTTAAAAACCGTAGATGAACTTGTAAAAATAGAGTCCTACAGCAGGGAAAGCATGTCTTACATCATATTAGAATTCCCTACCTCATATCCAGTTGAAAAATCAGTCCAAGATGTCAAAGACGCTGTAGATGAAGTAATTCCAGAATTACCACAGGATGCGGAACAACCTCAAGTAATAGAATTTACACTGGATGAATTTCCTGTGATGAATATAAATATTGCGTCGCAAAATGCAACAGACAGAGAATTACTCAACTTAGCAAAATCCTTACAAGATGAAATAGAAAAGCTTCCTGGCATTCTAGAGGCAAATATTAATGGAATTCCAGATGAAGTGCTTGAAGCCGAGATAAATAAAACAAAATTAGATAGTTATCGAGTATCTCCCTACGTTTTATACAATGCAATCTCACAGAACAATAAAGCTATTCCCGCAGGAAAAATAGTTTCTAGCACAGGAGAATTTTACGTTTCAGTTCCTTCAGTTTTTGAAACCTTAGAAGATGTTGGAAATATACCCATACTAGAAGACAACAATGCAGTAGTCACTTTAGATGACTTAGTAAAGCTCAAAAGAACTTTCAAAGATAAAGACTCAATTGCAAATGTTAATGGAGAAAGAGCTGTTGCTGTCACTATTTTTAAAAAAAGTGATGCCAGAGAAGTTGTAGTTGCTCGACAAGTTAATAACATTGTTGATGAAGCAAAAAAATTCTTACCAGAAGGTATGGAAATCATAATAACTGAAGACCGAACCGACATGTCTGTTGAATTAGTCTCAGAATTAATGGGAAATATCATGACTGCGCTAGTATTAGTTATGACTCTGGTAGTTGCTGCTATGGGCATAAGATCATCTTTACTTGTGGGTTTATCAATACCAACTTGTATTTTATTTGCTTGTCTTTTCTTATCTCCCATTGGCTACACTTTCAATTTTATGGTCTGCTTTGGAATCTTAATTTCATTAGGTATGTTAATAGATGGAGCGGTTGTGGTTGTTGAATACGCTGATAGAAAAATGAGCGAAGGATATGATAAAAAAGAAGCTTACAGGATTGCAGGAACTAGAATGTTTTGGCCCGTTGTTGTTTCCATTTTGACTACATTAGCAATCTTTTTCCCATTTATTTTTTGGGAAGGCATGTCAGGTCAGTTTATGAGGCCAATGATTGTCACTCTTGTAGCCGTTTTAAGTGGCTCCATACTTTACGCATTAATATTTACTCCTGCTATAGGATCTATTTTTGGTAACCTCGGAAATAGAAACGATAAATCTTTAGAAAATTCTTTGGTCTTAGAATCTGGAGATCCAAAATCTCTTGGAGGTTTCACTGGAAGGTATGCGAGATTTTTAGATAAAGTTTTAGAATATCCTTTCAAAGTAATTACTTTTATTTTTCTCATTGTCATCAGTATTTATGTTGTATTTTTTCAACATGGTCCTGGTGGAAACTTTTTCGTAGAAGAAGATCCAGACACAATTATTGTTGAAGTAGAGGGTAGAGGTAATTTAAATACAGAGGAAAAGTTTAGCTTCTTACAGGAAGTTCAAGAAGTTGTAATGACCGTGCCTGGTCCAGAAACAATAAGCATGCAACAGGCAGGAACAGACGATCCTAGGGAAAGAGGCAACTCAGACAGACTGGGCGCAATTTTTATCGAAATGCCATTTGATAAAGATGTTCATGTTCAATCTGGAGCAGACGTATTATTAGAATTACAAGATAAATTAAAGGATACTCCCGGTTTAAATGTCACCATCAGAGAGAGAAACAACGGGCCTCCAGTTGGTTCTCCGATTGAAATAGATGTCTTTGGCAGTGATTACGACATGGTTTATGAAGCTACTGAAGCTTTGGCCAACTACATGAAAAATAGTATTCCTGGTGTTATGAACACTTACACTACTATTCCTACCAAGCAATTAAAATGGAAGATTAAAATCGATAAAGAAAAAGCTTCTCAGTATGGTGTGGAAACTGCTGATATTGGCGCAGCAATTCAATTCATGACAAATGGTGTAAAAGTTGGAGAATATAGACCAGACGACGTAGACGAAGAATTGGACATTAGAATTAGATTTCCTAAAGAAGAAAGAAGATTGGACATGTTTGAGAATCTAAACGTGCTTACTAATTTTGGTTCGGTACCACTGAGCAGTTTTGTATCATACGAACCAGAATATGAAGCTCCTTACATAAGAAGAGTTTCTGGGGAAAGAGCTTTCACAATAGCTGCAGATTATGCTCCTGGAGCATTAACTCAAGACGTTATTCCCCTTCTTAATCAATGGATTGCAGATGCTCAGGAATATAATGACTTAGAATTTATTTTTGGCGGAGAACAAGAAGAAACTGACAAAAATGCAGCTTTTATGAGAGGCGCCGCTGCAATTGGCGTTTTTCTAATGGCTATACTTTTAACAATTCAACTCAACAGTTTTTTTCAAGTGTGGATTGTAATTTCAGCAATTTTCCTTTCAACAGCTGGAGTTTACCTTGGGCTAACCATAACTCAAACTCCAATGAGCTTTCTTTTCACAAATCTTGGAATAATAGCGCTTGCTGGAATTGTGGTTAACAATAATATTGTTTTGGTAGACACTTTTAATATTTTAAGACGGGAAAACAAAAATACTCCTTTGAAGGAAATAATAATTAGAACTGCGTCTCAAAGACTTCGACCGATAATTCTTACAACCGCAACAACTGTTATTGGCTTGCTACCCTTGGCTTCAGGCTTTGGGGTAGACTTATTAGCTCGAGATGTTGAGATTGGAGGCAGAGTCGCAGAATGGTGGAGTCCAATGTCTTTTGCCGTTGTCTGGGGTCTAACCTTTTCAGCTTTTTTAACATTGATATTAACACCTTGTTGGTTAATGCTTCCTGAAAAAATAAAACATTTCTTTGTACAAACTAAATCTGTAAAATCAGACTCTTTGATAAATGAGTAAACAAGAAAATAACAAAGATTTTGAAACTTCTTTGAAAAAATTAGAACAGATTGTCTCGGATCTAGAAAACGGTGACCTCCCATTGGAAGAATCGATTAAAACATTTGAAGAAGGAGTAAAGCTAACAAAGCATTGTCAAAATCTACTATCAAAAGCTGAATTAAAAATTCAAAAACTTGTCGAGAGTAAAGATGGGTCTATAGACTTAGAAGCTTTCGAAGATGAATAAAAAAGTCGATTATCTGGAAAAAAACCTTTCTAGAATTAATAAAGCTCTAATCGATTCACTTCCCAAAAAAAATTTTTCTGAGATTACTGAAGCAATTCATTATTCTGTGATGAATGGTGGCAAAAGAATGCGACCACAATTGATGCTACTCATGGCAGAATCTTTAAAAGTAGAAGTAAAAAACAAGACAATAGACCTAATGGCTGCAGCTGGAGAATTAATTCATTGCTATTCGCTCATTCATGACGACTTGCCTGCTATGGATGATGATGATTTTAGACGAGGTAAACCTAGCTGTCATAAGAAATTTAGTGAAGCAGTAGCTATTTTAGCTGGCGATGCAATACAGCCATTATCCTTAGAAATACTAACTTCAATAAAAGATGAAAACTTATCTGCCTCCTCAAAGTGCGAAATAATAAATATTTTTGCAAGAGCTTGCGGCCCTAAGGGAATGGTTGAAGGACAAAACTTAGATATCCAAGCCGAAGGTAAAAAGTTAAGCGAAAAAGACCTAGATAAACTTCATTACCTAAAAACCGGAAAGCTAATTGAGGCTTGTGTGTTATCAGTTTGCAATTTAAAAAAAGGCATTAAACCTGATGAAGTAAAAAAATTAATAATTTTTGCTAAAAAATTTGGGTTAGCGTTTCAAATAAGAGACGACATTTTAGACGTGATTGGAAAAGAGAAAGAAATTGGAAAGCCTGTTGGATCAGATCAAATTAAAAATAAATCTACATATGCCTCTACTTTAGGAATAGAAAAATCCCAAAATAAAGCTGATAACCTTTCTAAAGAAGCTGTAAAAATCCTCTCGTCTTTACCATATGATACTGAAAAACTTGAAAACTTGTGTCATCTAATAGTTCAAAGGCAGTCATAAATGAAAAGTTTCAGTGAAATACCAACTGACTCCCCTACAACACCTTTGTTGGATAAGTTAAATTTACCTGATGACATAGGAGAACTCACAAAAAAAGAACTCTATGAGCTTGCTGATGAAGTAAGAGAATTTTTACTTTATTCTGTTGGTCAATCTGGTGGTCATTTCGGAGCTGGCTTAGGAGTAGTAGAGTTGTCTGTTGCTTTACATCATGTTTTTGATTCACCCTCAGATAAAATAATTTGGGACGTTGGTCATCAAGCTTATCCTCATAAAATTCTTACAGGACGAAAAGAAAGTTTAAATACAATTCGTAAGAAAAACGGATTGCATCCTTTTCCTTCTCGGGATGAAAGCGTGCATGATGCTTTTGGTGTAGGTCACTCCAGCACTTCTATAAGCGCTGCCTTAGGGATGTCTCGTGCTGAAAATTCAAACATTCATAAACAGATTGCTGTTATCGGTGACGGGGCTATTACTGGCGGAATGGCATTTGAAGCTTTAGCGCACGCAGGTTCTCTTGAAGACGATGATCTTTTAATAATTTTGAATGATAACAACATGTCTATTTCCAATAATATTGGAGGTATTTCAAATTATTTAAACAAAATTTGGTCAAGTAAATGGTATACACAAATTAGAGAAGGAGGAAAAAAGGCTTTGAGATTTATTCCATCAGCTAAAAGGTTTGCAAGTAAAGCTGAAATTCATTTCAAAGGAATGTTTACACCTGGAGCAATTTTTGAGGAGTTGGGCTTCCATTACATTGGACCTATTGATGGACATGACTTAAATTTTTTAATTGAAACTCTAAATAATCTAAAAACTTTAAAAGGCCCTAAATTTCTTCATATTATTACAACTAAGGGTAAAGGCTATCTCCCTGCTGAAGAAGATCCTATTGGTTACCATGCGATTTCAAAAATGCCGTCTCCTAATGAAAAAATTATCAATACAAAGACAAAATATTCAGACATCTTTGGCGAGTGGGCCTGTAACACTGCACAAGAAGACAAAAATTTTATTGCCATAACGCCGGCCATGACAGAAGGCTCGGGACTGGTAAATTTTTCACAAACTTTCCCAGATCAATTCTATGATGTTGCTATTGCAGAACAACACAGTATGACTTTTGCAGCTGGCTTAGCATGTGCTGGAAAAAAACCGGTTTTAGCTATTTATTCAACTTTTTTACAAAGAGCCTATGACCAATTAATTCACGACGTAGCTATTCAAAATTTAGACGTTTTAATGGCTATTGATAGAGCTGGTTTTGTTGGTGAAGATGGAGCTACACATGCCGGAATTTTTGATCTTACCTTTCTAAGGTGTATTCCCAACTTAACAGTTATGACTCCAGCAAACGAAGATGAATTATGGAAAATGCTCAATACGGGTTATTTATTGAAAGGTCCGGTTGCAGTTAGGTACCCCAGAGGTTCCGGGCCTGGTGAAAAAATAGAAAATACTAATGCAACTATAGAAATTGGAAAAGCTAGAATAATCAAGGAAACAGAAAATGATATCGCCCTGCTCTCATTTGGTTCTCTTTTAGATTTAGCTAGCGAAATATCTAATGAATTAAATTCAAGTTTAATAGATATGCGTTTTGTAAAACCCTTAGACGAAAGCTTAATCTTATCCCTAGCTCAAAAGCATAAACTTCTCGTTACTTTAGAAGAAAACGTAGTGGCAGGAGGCGCTGGATCTGCAGTCAATGAAATTCTGAATAAAAATTTATTAACTTGCGAGATCTTAAATATTGGAATACCAGATCATTTTCCTTCGATTGGCACTCCATCAGATCAGAAAATAGAAGCAGGCCTTGATAAAGAAAGAATTCTTAAAACAATAGATAAAAAATTAAACTCGTAACAATTGCAGAATAAACTCCAGCAATCAAATCATCAGCAACTATACCAAATCCATTTTTGAAGTTTTTATCAATAAGATTTATAGGTATAGGCTTCCAAATGTCAAATATTCGAAAGAATATAAAAGCTAATAAAGAAAATAATAGAAGCTCCTTCACCATTAAGATGCCAGCAGCAGGAAGACAAGCAACCCAAAGTCCTGCAAATTCATCAAGAACAATACTCTTCTGATCTTTTTCACTTTGAGGTAAGGAAAGAGTAGCTTTTTCACAAATCCAAATTGAAAAAAAAATAATTAAACCCGTAACTAATATTACAATCTGCAAATTCCAAGCAAAATAAATTACTAAAAAAATATATGAGCAAAGAGCAACTAACGATCCCCAAGTTCCTGGCGCAATTGGTAAATGACCAATCCCGAATAAAGTCGCAATAAAGGAAAAGGGAGATGAAAAGACCGAAAAACTTTTACTCATCGAAATGATTGTAGCCGCTTTTACTAAAACTTACTAAACGACTATTATGTAAAATCTCTAATTCTAATTTTTCTGTAATTTCTCCTACTTGACTAACTTGAACACCGCATTCTTTAGCAGCATTAAACACATCAGATTGAGCCTTGGAAGGTGCAGTAAAGCATAATTCATAATCATCCCCCCATGTGAGAGCGTCTTCTAATTCTCCATATATAGGGATCAAATCAGAATCAATTGAAGCGCCTACTCTACTAGCCTGACAAATATGTCCTAAATCTGAAATAAAACCATCCGATACGTCAATGCAAGAAGTTGCGTATGAAGAAATTGCCTGGCCAAATTTAAAATTAAGATTTGGATTAATAAATTTACTAACATACTTCGAAGACAAATCTATTTCTTTTGAATTTGATTTTAAAATAGTTAATCCTTGTTTTGCTAAACCTAATGTTCCGGTGACAAAGACTTGATCACCAATCTTTGCACCATCACGAGACATAAAATTCTCTTGGTCGATGGCACCACATACAGTCACTGCTACATTTTGTTGTTTGCCTTTACTTAAATCTCCTCCCAAAACTGGGCAAGCATAATCGTCCGAAAACTTTTTTAATCCTTTTACAAAATTGCGCATCCAAGCTAAATCAGAATTTTCTATAGTCAAAGCAACTAAGATCCATTTTAAAATACCCCCACACGCTACAATATCGCTTGCCGCGGTAGAGACTGACCTATAAGCAATATGCTCTGGAGGTAAATTTTCTGGAAAATGGACACCGGCAACTGAGGTGTCTACAGAATAAATCGTCTCTTGAGTATTTTTTACTAATCCAGCATCATCGCCTGGACCAACGATAATCCCCGAGGAATCAAAATATTGATTCCCCAAAGATTTAAAAGTTTCTTTTAAAAAACTAAATTCATCCGTATCTTTCATAAAAAGGTACGGAAAAATTCTAAGTTAGGACTTGTAAGCCTCAAAAAGACCAGTGGCTCCCATGCCGCCACCAACACACATAGTTACGATACCGTACTTGCCGTCTCTGCGGTTAAGTTCACGAGCCATATGACCAACTTGTCTTGAACCAGTCATTCCAAAAGGATGTCCTATAGATATCGATCCACCATTCACATTTAATTTTTCTGTAGGCAAGCCTAAAGTGTCCCTAATGTAAACAACTTGAGAAGCAAACGCTTCATTTAGCTCCCAAAGATCAATGTCCTCAAGTTTTAGATCTGCTGACTTAAGTAATTTTGGAATCGAATAAACCGGCCCTATGCCCATTTCATCTGGCTGGCAACCAACTACGGTAAATCCTCTAAAATAAAGCTTTGGCTTTAAACCCATTTCTAAAGCTTTTTCTTCGCTCATGACTAATGTGACAGATGCACCATCGGATAACTGAGAAGAATTTCCAGCAGTAACCGAACCTCCTTCTGGATCGAACACTGGTTTTAGAGATGATAAACCTTCAAGAGTGGTGTCGGGACGATTGCAATCATCACGATCTACGGTAACTTCCACATCTTTTTCAGCTCCTGTTTCTTTATTCACTAATTTCATGACTGTATCCATAGGAATAATTTCATCATCGTATAAACCAGCTTCTTGAGCAGCTGCCGTTCTTTCTTGACTAGAAAGAGCGTATTCATCTTGAGCTTCTCTAGTCACGTTGTAACGTTTAGCCACACACTCAGCAGTTTGGCCCATAGCATGATAAATTCCTGGCACGTCAGCGGCAAGTTTGTCATTCACGTACATGTGCATATTTGTATTGCCTTGTGTTGTAGATATGGATTCTACTCCTCCAGCAATAATACAGTCACTGAAACCACTCTGAACCTGAGTGGCTGCCATAGCTACAGTCTGCAGACCTGAAGAACAATATCTGTTCACAGTCGTGCCTCCTACTTCTATAGGTAATTTAGATAAAACTGCAACATTTCTTGCAATATTGTGGCCTTGCGCTCCCTCAGGTGCGCCACAGCCTAAAATCATATCTTCCACAGCCGCTGGATCTAATCCAGAATTTCTTTCCAAAAGAGCATCAACTAAATGAGCAGTCATGTTGTCTGCACGGGTTTGGTTAAATCCCCCTCTAAATGATTTTGCTAGCCCAGTTCTAACACTGTCTACAATCACTACATTTCTCATAATTTCTCCTAAAATTAATTTGCTCAGCTTTATGCTGAAGATTGATTATAAATAATTTAATTTAGTTATTCTATTCTCATTTAAAAAAAAGCCCCGCGAACGCAGGGCTTTTTTTTACATTTAGATTTTAGAAATTGTAACCAAAATCTAATCCTACTTTCATACCTTGTGCAAAAGTAACGAAAGGGTTTGCTCCTTGCAAGTTACTAGTTCTTTGAACAGAACTGATGTATCTCTTGTCAGTTAGGTTTCTAGCCCACAAGTTGACATACCAGTCCGCGTTGTCAGGTTCGTAAGTTGCGTTGAAATTGAAGTATTCCATGTCAGGTGTTCTAAACCTGTCATTATTGAAGATATCACCTTCAACTTCATCTTTGTAATGATAAGACAAGTTAACTGTTCCAGATCCACCCATGGCTTGATAAAGCTGAGTTAGTTGAACAGTAGTTTCTAGATCAGCAGCACCAGGAACTTTATTCCCACCAATTTCTGTAAACACTCTTTGTGCGGCAGCACCAGTTGCAGTGTTAATCATTGGCAGAACAAGTCCAGTAGGGTTGATAAACCAATTTGCGTTGTTATCAACTGCGTAACCAACTGTCGAACAGAAGTTTGCAATAGCAGCAACTCCTCCACAAGCAGTGTCAATTGCAGTTTTCACACCAGCTAGAGCGCCAACCATTTCAGCTTGAGTATAAGTGGTGAAAGAAGTGGCTTGAGTTGGGTTATGCGGGTCTACAGACTGAGAACCCTGATAATAAGTGTATCCAAGAGCAACCGAAGAAACTCCAGTTCCAGTTTGAGTATCAAAAGAACTGTCCGTTGTTAAAGCATTCACTGTCAAAATAGTCGAAGGAGTTACAAATGCTTGTAAGTTAACTTGAAAACCCTCGTGAGTCATATCATGCAATTCAGTATAAGCTGAGTTACCTCTAATGATAGACCATTGAGCGTCTTCAACTTCTTGAGAGAACATTGTTGCGTTCAAACGCATCGCACCGCCAAGCAGTACGTTTCTTGTTCCAATCTCGATTTGAGTTGATTCAGACTCTCCAAAAGTAGTAGCGTCTGGATTTGAACCTCCCATACGGTTACCAGTTTTGTAAGTGACATAAACCATACCGGCATCGTAGTCATATTGAGCACCCACTAAATAAGTAAAGGTTTCATTTTTATCGCTCGATACAGTTGAGGATCCTTGCCAACAAGCTTCATAGTCTGTTGTGTTACAAGCTGCAACAATTGTATTTAAATTACCTGAATAAGCACCATCTGAAAGACCGTTTCTTGATCTAGTAATAAACCTGTCATCCATGTATCTTCCACCTAAAGTGAATTTCAAGTTGTCAGTAGGAGTGAAGTAGTACTCACCGTATATTGCAGTAGAGTTAGTGCCAGTTCTTTGGTCGTTAATTAATCCACCAGCTTCTGCAGGCATGTCCTTAATACATGTACCATTAGTAGACGTATTCGCCGCTGTAGCTGCAGCACATGCTGCGGCAACACCTGGGCCCACTGTACCGGTTAGAAGAGTTGCTAATGCAGCAGTTCCATTACCCGCTGCTGTTGCAATTGCAGCTGCGTTAGTTTGAAAAGCTCCAGCTAATACTGCATAGAAAGTTTGACCAGCATGGTTGTCAAGAGTTCCGCCAAATAAAGCTGAATAAGGATGTTGATCAAAATCATTCATCAATAAGTAAGCTGTGGTTTGAATGGTGTACCTGTTATCAGCTTCACTTTGGAAATCATAAGCACCTAAAGTAAAGTTATGCATTCCATCAAAGTCTGAGACAATATTTATTTCATATTGTTCAGTGAAACTTGAAGCGTCAGAACATTCAGATGCTCTATCAGTAGTAACATTTGTTAAAGTGCCGAGACACTTAGTTCTAAGCGATGCGATTGTCATTGGACCAAAAGGACCATTCAATGGAATCGTTGCGTTACTGTGATCATTATCATCTAAATGATAGTAGTCTGAGTCAATGTAAGTTGCTTGCAACTTAATTGTCATGTTGTCCAATTCAGTGACGTTGAATAACTGAGCCATTTCAAAAGTATCTTGTCTTGAAGGGTCAATATCCTTGTTAATAGTGTCAATATCGTTTGTTCTAGCTGCAACAGTGTTAGCGAAAAGGTCAGCACCTGAGGCATTAATTAATGTAATAGTATTAAAAGTGTTAGACACACTTCCTCCAGTGTTCACAGGACTGTTTATGAAAGGAGACAGATTAGTTGTAATTGGAGAACATCCAAAGAATGCATTTCTGTTACAAGCAGAAGTACCTAAGTTTTGCCTAGAATCATTAATCTTAGCTCTTTCATATTTAAAAGTAAGTTCGTTTTGATCGTCCATTTGTACGACAAGCGTAGATCTTAATCCCCAAGAATCTTGATCATCAACATCATTTTGAGTACCTGCGTTAAATATTACACCGTCACGATCCATTTTTGTTCCGGCTATTCTCAATACAGCTGTATCTGAAATATCATAGTCCATTCCAAATGAGAATCTACTCAAGCCATCTTGACCGGCACCAACAGTAAGATATTGATCAGCACCAGGCTTAGCAGAAATAAAGTTAACTAAACCAGTAGTTGAGTTTCTTCCGTAAAGCGTTCCTTGTGGTCCTTCAAGCACCTCAATTCGCTCTGCATCATAAAAACCAAGTGTTCCGAAAGCACGGTTAAAGATTTGGTGACCGTCTTGAGCGGTAATAGCAGGTTGTGTTTGACCAGCACCAATTGTTTCAAAGGTTAATCCTCTAATCTTCACTCCAACACCAGAACCAATGGCTTGTGCAAAGCCGAAGCCAGGAATTGTAGTAGCAAGATCATCACCTGTTTCAATATGCTGAGTCGCTAAATCTTCAGACGAAATCGCCTGCACAGAAATTGCAACGTCCTGAACGGACTGCTCTTTCCTTGCCGCAGTTACAGTCACTTCTTCAACGGTTTGGGCAAACGCAAAAGTGTTAAGCAACATTAAGGCGGCACTTATTGTTATATATTTAATAAATGTTTTCAAAACTCCTCCCTCATGAGTTAAGTTAAAAAAAATTTTGAAGAAATGACTAAAATATTTGCGATTTCTCCCCTAATTAAGGTTGATAATACCCTAGCTAATATGTGAAGACAAGCTTTGAAAATTAGATAAACTGATCATAATTTAAAACTCAATTTTTTAGAATTTAATAAAATTTACAAAAAAAAGGTACGTTTTTCATGACAAAACAGGAAAAAGCAAATTTTATAAGAAAAAAATTAGCAAAACTTTATCCTAACCCGACTCCCCCTCTAAACTTTTCAAACCCTTTTACGTTGCTTATTGCAGTATTGCTCAGTGCTCAGTGCACTGATGAAAGAGTAAACATAGTGACAAAAGACCTTTTCAAACAAGCTAAGACTCCAAAAAAAATGCTTTCCTTAGGGGAAAAAAAGGTGCTCGAAATTATCAAGTCGTGCGGTCTGGCTCCAAAAAAGTCAAAAGCGATTATCCAAACCTCAAAAATACTTATTGAACAACATAAGTCGAAAGTTCCTGACAATTTTACCGATCTTGAAAAACTGCCCGGGGTTGGTCATAAAACAGCTAGCGTAGTCCTAAATCAGGCCTTTGGTTATCCAGCTTTCGCAGTTGATACACATATTCATCGGCTCGCTCAAAGATGGGGCTTGTCTAATGGGAAATCTGTTGAGCAAACCGAGAGAGATCTAAAATTTCTCTTTCCAAAAAAAGATTGGGGTAACTTACACTTGCAAATAATTTTTTATGGCCGAGAGTATTGTGCGGCTAAAGATTGTTATGGTTTAAAGTGCAAAATTTGTAAGGCCTTATACCCGAAAAGAAGAAGTAAGGTTATAACTAATAAGGCATAGAAATACCTTTGCTTAAAGGTATAATTTTGAATATGTATGGTAACAATTTCACAATTGAGAGTTTTGATTCAGAGCTTTGGGAGGCATTTGAAGGCGAAAAGAAGCGTCAAGAAGAGCACATTGAGCTTATTGCTTCAGAAAATTATGCTTCGCCAAGAATCTTAGAAGCTCAAGGTTCAATTTTGACAAACAAGTATGCAGAAGGTTATCCAGGAAAAAGATATTACGGCGGATGTGAATTCGTAGATGTAGCTGAGCAACTTGCCATTGATCGTGCCAAACAACTGTTTAAAGCAGACTTTGCTAACGTTCAGCCTCATTCTGGTGCTAGTGCGAATGCTGCGGTTTTCTTAGCTTTACTAAATGCAGGCGATAAAATTCTTGGAATGAGTTTAGATCATGGTGGGCATTTAACTCATGGTTCAAAGGTAAACTTTTCAGGAAAAATTTATGAATCTTATAGTTATGGCATAGATGAGACTGGCGATATAGATTATGAAGAAGTTCAAAGACTAGCTAATGAACATAAACCGAAGCTCATCATTTGTGGTTTCTCAGCATTTTCAGGCGTATTAGATTTTCCAAAATTTAGAGAGATAGCTGATTCTGTGGGGGCATACCTTCTTGCAGACATTTCTCACGTATCCGGTTTGGTAGCTGCAGGGCTTTACCCAAGTCCAGTACCCTACGCAGACGTGGTGACTACCACAACTCATAAAACTTTAATTGGTCCCAGAGGTGGTCTGATTTTAGCTCGTGAAAATGAAGAACTTCACAAAAAACTCAACTCTGCCCTATTTCCAGGTTCTCAAGGCGGTCCTTTAATGCATATTATTGCGGCTAAAGCGGTGTGCTTTAAAGAAGCAATGGAACCCGAATTTATAGACTATCAAAAACAGATTCTTGCCAATGCAAAGAAATTAAGTAGCGCGCTTATGGATAATGATATAGACATTGTTTCTAATGGAACTGCAAATCACATGTTCTTAGTTAACTTAGTTAAAAATAATTTAACTGGAAAAGTTTTAGATGCAGCTTTAGGCGATGCTCATATCACAGTGAATAAAAACTCAGTGCCAAACGATCCACAGTCTCCCTTCGTGACTTCTGGAATAAGAATAGGTACTCCAGCTGTTACAAGAAGAGGGTTTAAAGAAAACGAAATGAACATGATTGCTAAGTGGATCACTGATATCATTCATGATGTAGATAACATTAAACTCATAGAAAATACCAAAAATGAGGTTCGAGATCTCTGCTTACAGTTTCCAGTCTATTCACGCTAAATCATGCATTGCCCGTTTTGCACCTTTGAAGAAAGTAAGGTAATCGATTCTCGCCTAGTAGCAGATGGAAATGAAATCCGTCGTAGAAGAGAATGTCTAAGATGTCAGGAGCGATGGACTACCTATGAATTGTCTGAATTGGTAATGCCAAAGATTATCAAACAAGACAAGTCAAGAGTGCCTTTTGATGAAACTAAACTGAAAGAGGGAATAGCAAGGTCTTTAGAAAAAAGACCAGTGAGCCAAGAAGATTTCCTCAAATTAATTGAAGATATAAAAAAAGAAATCAGATCTCTAGGCGAAAGAGAAATACCTTCAAAACAAATAGGAGAAACGGTAATGAAGTTCCTAAGAAAAGTTGATGAAGTAGCTTTTGTTAGATTTGCGTCAGTTTATAGAAGTTTTCAAGACCCATTAGAATTTAGCGAAGAAGTAAAACGACTCTCTGATGACTAAAAAAAAATTTATGACTCTGGCCTATGAATCAGCAAAACTTGGCCAATATTCAACTAGCCCTGGAGTTAGTGTCGGCTGCGTAATCGAAAAAGAAAATAAGATTCTAAGCAAAGGCTGGTATGAAAAATACGGCGCTTCTCACGCTGAAATCAACGCAATAAATAATCTGAAAAGAAAATACCCCAAATCTTACGAAGAGAAAATAAACCAAAGCTCCATCTATATTTCGTTAGAGCCCTGTAATACAACTGGCAAAACTCCACCATGTGTTGATGAACTTAAAAAATATAATTTTAAAGAAATAATTATTGGTCACGAGGATAGGTCTCAACAAGGTGCAAAGGAATTAAAGAAATTCGGGTTCAAAGTCAGTCACTTGAAACAAAGAGCTTTTGACATCAACCAAGGATTTTTTAAAAGAATTAATTCCAATAGGCCTTACATCAGAGCAAAAATAGCTATGTCAAAAGATGGTAAAACCTCGTTTAAGAATAAAAGGAACAAATGGATAACCTCTACAGCCTCAAGAAATGATGCACAACACTATAGAGCCATTTCGGATTTAATTATTACCGGCAGTGGAACTTTAATGCATGATAATCCAAGCTTAAATGTAAGAAATAATAAAATAATCAAGATCAAAGGATTTAACCAACCCCATAAAGCTGTCTTGATCAACTCCAGTAATGATTTGACACGAATGAAGTTTTTCCAAGACAAAACGAAAAAGATTATTTTCACCACCCAAGGAAAGAAATTCGATGGTCTAAAAAAAATGTCCAATACCGAAATATCTTTTCTAAAAGAGAAAGGATCAAAGATTGATTTAAAAGATTTAGCTTCTCATTTAAATAAATCAAATTATCAAGACATCTTAATCGAGGCAGGCCCTAATCTTCTTTCTTCTTTTATAAAAGCTAATTTAATTGATGAGTTTATTATTTACATCTCTCCAAAGATGCTATCAAATACCGCAGATTATTTCTTTAACGGGATAAATTCGATGAATCCTTTGTTATCAAATAAATATGAAAAAATAGAATCGACAAAAATTGGCGTGGATAAAAAAATTATTTTAAGAAAAAGACAAAAATGGGATTAAATAAAACAGAAGAACTTATCAGTGACATCAAAAAAGGAAAAATGGTCCTCTTAATGGATGATGAAGATCGAGAAAATGAGGGAGACATCATTTTAGCTGGAGAAAAAGTTACCTCAGAAAAAATAAATTTTATGGCTAAGAATGCTAGAGGATTAATTTGCTTGGCTCTTAGCGAGGAAAAATGTAAAAAGTTGAACCTCAATCAAATGGTAACTGAAAACAAAAGCGGTCACGGCACTGGTTTTACTGTTTCCATCGAAGCGGCATCAGGCATAAGTACTGGAATCTCTGCTGCAGACAGAGCTAGAACTATAAAAGTTGCGTCAAAAGCAAATGCAAAAGCCAGTGAGATTGTCTCTCCGGGTCATGTTTTTCCTGTCAAAGCAATTAATGGGGGTGTATTGTCTAGAGCCGGTCATACTGAAGGCAGCACGGATTTATGTCGATTAGCTGGATTGAATCCTGCCGCAGTCATAGTAGAAGTAATGAATGAAGACGGAACGATGGCAAGAAAAAAAGACTTAATAGAATTTAGTAAAAAGCATGATTTAAAAATTGGCACGATAGCCGACTTGATTAATTACAGAATTATTAACGAAAGAACGGTTGAGAAAGTTAATCAAAAATTGGTAAACACCAAGCATGGTAAATTTACAATTATTTCTTACAAAGATGGAATCACCGGAGAAACTCACGTTGTTTTAAAAAAAGGTAAAATTTCAAAAACCAAACCTACTTATGTGAGGGTTCAGCAGACTAATTTCCTCCACGACATGTTACAGATAGAAGAATACGGCTCTAGATGGTCTTTAGATGAAGCTATGAAAAAAATCAGCAAAAATGGTTCCGGATTAATCATTTTAATTGATGGCGGAAAAAATAAAGAAGAAGAAATTCAAGACTTAAAAAAATCTTATAAACAATCTATCCCTGGAGGAATTGACGTCAGAAGAATTGGAGCAGGCTCACAAATTTTGAGAGATTTGGGAGTGCATAAAATAGCCTTGCTTGGTTCAAAAACAAGGTATCCATCGATCTCAGGTTTTGGGCTAGAAGTAGTTAAATATATAGAAAAATGAAAAAAAATATAAATCTAGATTTACAAAAAAAAGACTACTCAGAGTCAAAAGTTTTAATTATCAGTACTAAATGGAATGAAGAAGTAATTCAATCGATGCTTGATGATTGCAAAGAAACTTTAAAAATTTTGAAAGTGAATACTTCAGAAGTAACCGTTCCTGGAGCTTTTGAAATTCCTTTTATGGTGAATAGTCAAGCTAAATCATATGATGCGATTATTACTATCGGAGCAATCATCAAAGGAGAAACTCCACATTTCGACATCATCGCAAAATCCATTAGTGATCAAATAATTTCTTTAGGAATTGAATTAAATAAACCTGTTATTTTTGGAGTTCTTACTACAAATAATATTGAACAAGCTTCAGAAAGATCAAAAACTAAAGGAAAAGAGTTAGCTTTAAGCGCTCTTTATCTATTAGATAAATTGGATGGTTAAGCAAAAAGATATTCCTTCGCCGGCAAAGAAAAGAGAACTACTATTGCAAGCGTTGTATCAAAAAGAAATAAGCGGTGTTTCAAATACTGAAGTGTTGAAACAACTCAAGGAAAGAAACAAAAAATATGATTTATCCGATCTCAATTTAATTTTGAAGGGAATTAAACAAAATAAGCAAACAATTGATAAGATGATAGAACAAAACTCAAAACTTGAACTAAAAGATATTGGAGAAATTGAACTATCAATTTTGAGATCCATGCTTTTTGAAATGCAGCAAAAAACTGTTGATCGATCAATCTCTCTTAGTGAAGCGATTCGCCTAGCTAAAAAATATGGTCAGGATTCAAGTTACAAATTTATCAATGCTATTTTAGATAAATTCGAGAATTAAATTTCTTCATTTAGAACGATCGTGCCATGATCATCTGGACCAGTAGAAATAACATCGACAGGTAACTCGCACACCTCTTCTATTTTTTTCACAAAAGCTTTTGCTTCTGGAGGAAGTAAGTCAAATTCATTGATTCCTTTTAATGAAGTTTGCCACCCCTTACACTCGATATACTTCGGCTCGACATCTACCAAATCCATACATTCAGCATAATCTCCAGAACCGTTTTTAAAATCGTAGCCAACACAAATTTTAATAGTGTCCAAAAAATCAAGAACGTCAATCTTTGTTAAGCACAAAGCAGAAACACTATTTGATTTAATAATTCGTTTGACCGTAACTGCGTCGAACCATCCACATCTTCTTGGCCTGCCAGTCGTAGCGCCTACCTCGCCACCTTTAGTTGCGATTTCAGCGCCAATAGAATCATGAATTTCAGTTGGCATGGGTCCTTCTCCGACCCTAGTGACATAAGCTTTTACTACACCAAGAATATATCCAACATCTAAGGGACCTATACCAGCTCCTGAGGCAATGCCTGCAGGAGAGCAATTACTGGAAGTAACAAATGGATAAGTTCCTTGGTCTACGTCGAGCAAAGCCCCCTGGGCACCTTCAAACAAAACTCTTTTCCCTTGATCATTTAATCCATTTATTAACGAGGATACATCAGCAAGAAGTGGAGTTAATTTTTCTCCATAATGTAAATTTTCATCTTTAATTTTTTGAAAATCTAATTTCGTATGTCCAAAATAATTTTCTAACCAAAAATTGTAATAAGAAATATTTTCTTTCAATTTATCTTCAAGTTTTGATTCAGATAATGTGTCTATAATGCGTATAGCACGTCTTGCTACTTTATCTTCATACGCTGGACCTATTCCTCTTAAAGTTGTACCAATGGTATTAAAGCTATTTGATTTTTCTTTTAGCTGATCTACTAAAATATGATAAGGCTGGATCAAAGAACATGCGGGACTTATCTTCAGTCGTTCATGAATATTTTTTGCAATTGGTTCTATTTTTTCGATTTCCTCAAACAAAGCATCACAAGAAATTACAACTCCTTTGCCAATTAAAGATAGTGCTTTTTCATGGCAGATCGACGAAGGTAGTAAATGCAAAACTATTTTCTCTCCATTAATTATTAAGGTATGACCTGCATTATGCCCACCTTGATATCTGCAAGCTGCATTAGCTCTATCTGATAAAAAATTAACTATCTTTCCTTTGCCCTCATCGCCCCACTGCAGCCCTAACACAGCAAAATTATTCGTCATTTTTTGACCTTTAATTTTGTCATCGCGATGATGTCTTGGTCGAAACCTATGGCGGATCTAGTTGAACCAGATGCCGTTTGAGAAAAATAATTTCCACCATTGGCAATTGAAAATCCTAAGTCAGCTGAATGAGCGGAAAATACAAGCCCTTTATGATAATTGAAGCCAGGAAAATCTGTTACATCTATGTGCGGTTTAAAAGAAGTTTCATTATCAATAAAATTCCATATTTCTTCTAATTCGTTAATAATTTTTTCATCTATTTTAATTTTCTTCAAAGTTGAAATTACAGATAAATCCCCATTGCAATCTATTAAAGTCAGCAGTTTATCAACAACAGTTCTGTCAATTTTGAATTCGTCTAAGCAAATTAATAAGTCTGTCTTTGATTTGAAAGAGATTATTTTATTAAGAGAATAATTTTCTTCTTGACTTAAATTTAGAGGCTCCAAGATACTATCAAGAATTTCTGTTTTTCCAAATGAAAGAGTTAAGTCTTTTAAATTTCCAATAACCATACTCTCAGACAATAATTTTAATATCTCAAACTTATTATCGCCTCCTCCGAAAATTTCTATGCCGGCTTTCACTGTAATCCTAGATCTACTAAATGAGTCTTTTCTTTTTTTTAAAACTTCTCCAACATAACAATATCTTTTTTCTCCATCAGAAGCTTCGGCCTGATCAATTCTTGCAATTTGTTGAGAAATATCTGGTCGGATAATTAATTCTTTGGTTGAAAGATCGTCAGAAAATGTAAAAGCTGAATCTTTCAAAGATTCATTTTGAACTCCACCGATAGCATCCGCGAATTCAATCAAAGAAGGATAGGTTAACTGAAAGTTTTTAGATTGATAAAAATCTAAAAGAGATCTTTTCAACTTCTCTAACTCTATCGCTTCAGAAGAAGTTATATCTTCTACTCCATCTGGAAGATTAGAAGATTTTGAAGGCATTTTTATTGTTGATCTTGCGATCCAGTTGAACTATCTAAATATTTGAAAAAATCACTTTCAGGATCAATCAATAAAACATCTGATTTATTCTTAAAAGTAGATTGATAAGCATTTAAGCTCCTAGTAAATTCATAGAATTCTGGATCTTTATCGAAAGCTTTAGCATAGATTGCAGTAGCTTGAGCATCGCCCTCTCCCTTGAGAATCTCAGCTAATTTATAAGCCTCTGCTAAAATTACTGTTCTTTCCTTATCTGCATTTGCTCTAATTTCTTCCGCTATTTCATTTCCTTCCGCTCTTAATTCTTGAGCTAATCTTTCTCTTTCGGTTCTCATTCTATTGTAGACAGAATCGTTTACTTCATTAGGGAGTTCTATTTTCTTTACTCTAACGTCAATTACTTCAATTCCTAGTTCTTGGTTTGCAACTATATTTAAATCTTGAGTTAATGCGCTCATCAACTGATCTCTTTCACCAGATATTACATCTTGGACTGTTCGAACACCAAATTGGTTCCTTAAGCCTTCATCAACCCTTTGGGTAAGCAATGTTCTCATAGCCCCGAGCTGTCCACCTGATGAGGTGATATAAAACTGTTCATTATCCGTTATGCGCCATTTGACGAAAGCATCGACGATCAGACGTTTTTTTTCTGCAGTGAAATAAGGCTGCGGGATGGCGTCTAAAGTCAAAACACGAGAATCGAATTTCCTCACAGTATGCAAAATTGGAACTTTGAAATGTAAACCCGATTCAATTTTAGGGTTAACGATTTCTCCAAACCTCAGAAGAATAGCGGTCTGTTTATCTGTAACTATATATACGCTGTTTGCAATGACAATGATCAGCAGTAAAGCTATTCCTATCAGTGCAAGTCTCATCGTGCCCATGTCATCGCCCTCCTTGTCTTTTTCTGATTTCCTCTATAACTGCGTCTGTCAAATCTTCGATTGCATTAGGATTCAAACCATTAGTTGTAGAGTTATTATTTTGATCTTCTGAAGGTCTTAAAGAAGAAGCAGCTGCTATCTGATCTAGAGGTAAGTACATAATATTGTTACCATTTTTTACGTCAATCATTACCTTTGTACTGTTTGACATTACTGATTGCACCGCGTCTAAATAAAGTCTCTCTCTTGTCACATCTGGCGACTTTTTGTACTCAGCTAAAAGCTGATCAAATCTTGTAGCTTCTCCTGATGCTTCAGCAATAACTTTAGCTTTGTAACCTTCTGCATCTTGTATTGCTCTTTTCGCAGCACCCCTAGCAATTGGAACTATCTCATTAGCATAAGTTTCAGCTTGGTTTTTGAGAGTCACTTCGTCTTCTCTTGCTTTTACTACGTCGTCAAATGCTGCTCTAACTGCTTCTGGAGGTCTAGACTCTCGAATGGTTACCGTTACAACCTCTATACCTGTGAGATAAGTATTCAGTCGTTCCTGTAAGCGACTTCTAACATCAATAGCAATTTGCTCTCTTCCAGTAGTTAAGACACTATCCATAGAGTTGCTGCCTACCACATGCCTGAGTGCTGATTCTGCGGCTTGCGACAAACTGTCTTCAGGAGCTGAAGCTTCTAACAGGAAAAAAACAGGATTAGACCTCTTGTACTGCACTGCTACTTCTACATTTACAATATTCTCATCTTTGGTCAGCATTGATGAGTTGGTAGTGTGAGTGAATAATTTTTCTGTATTTACAATAGATCTGGTATCAATTAGTGGGGGATTCCAATGAATCCCAGGACCTTTAGTTGTTGTGTACTCTCCAAATCTTAAAATAACTGCTTCTTCTTGTGCATCTACTGTATAGATTCCAGCAGCGCCATAAAGAACTATCAAGGCGATAAAAAAGTAAGAAATATATTTTGACGAGCTCATTTTCTTGCCGCCTCCGCCTCCAGAGCCTCCTCCAAAGATGGGACCAAAAATTGCTTTGAATCTTTTTATGGCTTCATCAATGTCTGGGGCATCATTTTTATTTCCCCAGGGATCTCTTGAGCCGTTATTATTTTGATCATTCCAAGACATAGATGCGTATTTTATGTGCTGAATCAGAATAAAGAAACACTAGATTTGTAAAAAAGATTCAATCTTTATAACTTTATTCATTTCATCCTTTTCAAAGATTCTTGTTGTTGACAGTTTATTTAACCAAGTTATTTGTCTCTTTGCTAATTGATAACTTGCGTTAACGCTTTTTGTAATAAATTCTTCTTCAGATAAATTTCCATCTATAAATTCTAAACATTGTTTATATCCAACAGCGTTAAGTGCCGATATGTTTTTAGAAAATCTTTCAATGATACTTTTTACCTCATCGACAAGTCCTCTTTTCAGCATAGACTCGAATCTAATTTTTAGCTCGTTCTTATACTTAGCTCTATTATCTGGGACGATGGCGAAAGATAAAATCTTATGATCAAGTAAATTTTTTTTATGAGTCTTTTTAATAATCTCGCTAAATTTATTATTAGTAATTATGCAAACTTCTAACGCTCTTAGTATCCTCTGAGTGTCATGATGATGAATTTTTAAGGCAGCCTCTGGATCAATTTTCTCAAGTCTTTGAAATAAAGATGAAAGACCAAAAGTTTCTAAATCACAATTTAACTCTGCTCTAATTAAATCATCTCGTGGCGGTAAATCTGCAAGCCCCTCGAATAAACTATAAAAATACATCATCGTTCCTCCGACAAAGATGGGGATTTTTGAATCTTCATCCGCCTTTTGAATTATCTCTAAACTTCTTTTTTTAAAATCACTCACAGAAAAATCTTCGTTGGGTTCCAAGATATCTATAAGGTGATGAGGGAATTTTTTTATTTCCTCTGGACTAGGCTTATTGCTACCAATATCAAAGTTCTTATAAATTTGTACTGAATCAACGCTTATTAATTCAGAGGGGAACTTGGTATACAGTGCATTCGCTAAATCTGTTTTACCAGTATGTGTAGGACCATAAATGGCAATTATCGGTTTCACTTGTTTTTATTTGAAAAAAGGGAGTTTAAATGAGTTGGAATCAAATAGCTTCTTCGTCAATCTCTCCAGTCCTGATCCGAGTTACTTTCTCTAAATCATAAACGAATATTTTTCCATCCCCAATCTTCCCAGTGTTAGCAACTTCCGAAATTGCATCAATTACGTCATTAACTTGAGAATCTTTTAAAGCAACTTCAATCTTTAACTTTGGCAGAAAATCAGTTTTATATTCGTGACCCCTATATAATTCAGTTGTCCCTTTTTGTCTTCCAAAACCTTTAACGTCTGAAACAGTAAGACCTGTTATATTTAATTTGTCGAGCGCGCACCTAACTTCATCCAGCTTTAATGGTTTTATAACTGCGGTAACAAACTTCAAAATGTCCTCCCTCAAATATAAGCAACTAAACTTTTAAAAAAGTGGTCAGTTTTTCAACTGATCTTTCGACCGCTCCCTGTCTAGATAAAAGATAATTATGACTTAGCTCCTTGATTTGCGAATTGTTTGAAAATTCCTCCCATTTCAGCGCTAAATCTTCTATAGATTCTATGATATTTAAAATTCGAAGGCTTTGCAAATCTTCAGAAATTTCCTCAAAATTGTAAGTACTTGATCCAGAATAAATTGGCAATCCGAATTTAACTGCCTCGAGAAAATTTTGCCCACCATGAGGTATCAGAGTACCGCCGACAAATGCAATGTCCCCGACACTAAAAAAAGTTTCAACAAATCCCATTCTATCCACTAGCGTGACTTCAACATCTAAATTTAAGCTACCAGTAAATATTTCATAATTTACTTTTTTATTAGATAAAATTTCAGAAATCTCGGACGACCGATGAGTGTGTCTTGGTATCAGAACCATATGAAACTTCTTTGAATCTAATTTTAAAAAAGTTTCTACTAAAAAAGCTTCTTCTGTAGGATGTGTACTTGCACATACGATAACCTTTTTTTCAAATCTACTTGGTAATATTTCTATTGTCTCAATATGATTTTCATTTTGGAAATTAGAGAATTTCAAAGAATAATCTACTGATATTGAATTGGGTTTTACGCCAAGCTTCTTAAAGTTTTCTAAATCCTTCTGGCTTTGAGAGATAACGAGATCTAGTTTAGAAAATATTTTTTTAAAAAAGTTTTTCAATTTTTCATATTTATGCAACGACCTATCTGACATTCGCCCGTTTAAAAGAAAAATGGGGATACGATTTTTGAAGCAATTATTTATTAAATTTGGCCAAATTTCTGTTTCCACCAAAATCAAACATTTTGGATTAATTTTATCGACAAATTTCTTTGTAAATCCATTAATATCAAAAGGAAGGTATTGGTGTGCAACATCAGGCCCAAAGAGTTTATTAAACTCTCTTGAACCTGCCACAGTTGTTGTAGTGACCAAAAAATTTAAACCACTGGCATTACTTTTTAATTCTTTGATAAGAAGTGCGGCTACTTTAACCTCTCCAACTGAAACAGCATGAATCCAAATGGGTTGTATACAATTTTTTAAATCTTTAGGGCCAAACCTTTCTTTAATTCTCTTTAACTCAGCCGTATTGAATTCTTTTTTTGAAAACAAGCGCAAAAGCGCAAAAGGAAAAAGACAATATAAAAGAAGATTATAGAAGATCATCTGGGATTAATTTTATCAGACACAATAAAACAAAATACTAATTTAATGCTATTGGGTACGATAAAATAAAATAATGAAAATATTGGAATATTTTATTTATCTAATATTAAAATTTTTGAATATTCTTCCTCAAAATATTCAAAATTTAATAGGAAAGGCTTTGGGCAAGATTTTCTATAAGAAATTAGACGAAAGACGAGAAATAGCGAGATGGAATCTTAAAAAATGTTTTCCTGAGAAAACAGATGAAGAAATAAGTACAATTCTTAAACTAAGCTTTATTAGATTAGGAGAATCTCTTTTTGAATTTTTAAATGCTTTCTGGGCTTCAGATAAAAAGCTTAAGAAATTAATAATTAACTTTGATGAAATAAAAAACATTACAGAAGATTTAGATAAATCAAAAGGAAAGTTATTGCTATTTATGCACACTCCAAATTTAGACTTAGTTGTGAGAGTTGCTTCTTTATTTATGCCTGTTTCAGGTATGGCACGAACACAAAGCAATAAAATTGTTGATAATTTATTTAAAGCAAGCCGAAAAAAATTTACAGAAAGAATTTTTGAGCCAAACGAAATTCTTGAACTTTTGAATTTTTTAAAAAACGGAAAGGCTTGTCTCTATGCTCCTGATCAAGATTATGGTTACAAAGGCTCAATCTTTGTAGATTTTTTTGGCAACAAAGCCTTAACGGTAAAATTTCCTTTCCTTGCAGCTAAAAGAGCAAATTGTGACGTTTATTTATTTTCTACAAGAAAAAAGGGATTTCGTTACCATGTTGCTTTAGAAAAATTACTCTTGAAAAAAGAAAATGTGAAAGAGGATTTAAAAATAATTAATTCAAAAATTGAAGAATACATTCTTTCAAACCCAGAAAACTATTTATGGTTTCATAGAAGGTTTAAAAATAGACCAGAGAGCGAAGCGCCTTTCTATCCATCTGACCTTTTAAGAAAAAGAACTTAAATCTACAACAAGATTATCTATTAACCTTACTTGTTTATAAAAAACTGCAATTGCTATTAAGATTTTTGTGGAGTTATTTTGACAGATTTCTAATGTTTTAGAATCTAAGATTTCTAAGTAATCTATTTTAAATCCTTTGTTTTCAATTATTTGAACATAATTGTCTTTTATCGTATCTAAATCTATAGGCAGTGTCTTTTTTTGTTTTTTAAACGATAGTTTAATTTCTTCTTGAATCTCAGAAAGAAATGTAAAAACTTTAGAAGCCTCTGTTCTTTGTTTGCTTGTAAGGTAGTTATTTCGAGAAGATAAAGCCAAACCATTTGTGTCTCTTACAACAGGTGCGCTTAAAAACTGTATCTCATATTGCTTAGTTTTTATTAAATGTTGAATGATTAGTTGTTGTTGAAAGTCTTTCATTCCAAAAACGCATGCCTGTGGATTTGTGACTTCAAAAAGCTTATTGACGATCGTTATGACACCATTGAAATGCCCAGGCCTAGATTTAGCACAAAGTTTATCTGCAAAGGGAGCTTCAAGAGGCTCAATGTTTTTTAAAATTTCGTTTTCTTGAGGAATAAAAACGCCGTGGCAATTATTTTTTTCTAAAATTTCTAAATCATTATCCAAAGTCCTAGGATATTTATCTAGATCTTCATTCGGACCGAATTGAAGTGGATTTACGAAAATTGATACTACAGGAAGAAAATTTTTTTCTCTGGCGATTTCAAGAAGATTAATATGCCCTTCATGAAGATTTCCCATAGTGGGCACTAAAGCAAATGGTGACGTGAAGGGATTGTTTGAAAGTTCTTCTAAAGATTTAACGACAATCACTATTCAAAACAATGTTCTGGCGAAGGGTAAGCCATGCTTTTAACGTCTCTTACATAGTTTAGCAAAGCACTTTGTATCGTTTCCCCTCCTTCTAAAAAGTTTTTTATAAATTTAGGCGGTTTTTCTAAGCAGGTTATCCCAAGCAAATCATGAACTACCATTATTTGTCCATCAGTAGCTGGTCCAGCCCCGATACCAATTGTTGGAATCGAAACTGCATCAACAATTTTTTTTGTCAAACCGATTGGAATACATTCCAAGAGTAGAAGTTCTGCCCCTGCATTTTCTAAGTCTTTTGCCTCGGTAATAAATTTATCATGAGAAGAAGGATCTCTACCTTGAACGAAATATCCTCCAATCCTATTGATTGACTGTGGTGTCAAACCCATATGTGCGCATACCGGAATACCTTTGCTAGCCAGGAGTTCGGTGATTTTTAAGATTACTTCTCCTCCTTCAACTTTGACGCTATTTGCTCCGCCTTGCATTAATCTTGTTGCATTTGTGTAAGCAAGCTGCTCAGTTGCATAACTCATAAATGGCATATCTGCCATAATGTGAGCATTGGTGTTTCCATTCTTCACGCATCTTAAATGGTAAAGAATATCTTCCATAGATACAGGGACAGTTGAATCATGTCCTTGAATGACCATTCCGAGACTATCGCCCACTAAAATCAATTCGACCCCTGCATCACACATCATGGAAGTCATAGTTGATTCGTAAGAAGTTAAAGCCGCAAACTTTTTTCCATCTTTTTTTAAGTCTCTCAAAGTTTGCAGAGAAATAGGTTTTTTAGATTCTACAGACATCTAGTTATCTCCAATGTTCCGCAACCCAAGGTGTGGGTAAAACCCTTCTATACCATTTTCCACTTTTACCTTCGATAGCCTCGGGAGGATTAGGTTTTCCATGAAAAATTATTATTTTAGCTTTTTTTGGCAAATGTGGAGTTAGAAAAAACTGCTTCAAGCCTTTTTGCACACAATTTTTTTTAAAACTTTGACACCATTCTACAGGCCAATACTCAAGGGAATGATTATTTTTCATGTAATCAGATAAATATTCTTGCTCATTTCTATATTTTGCTCTTATTTTTTCAAAATTTTTTTCAAAATTATCTAAAACATCAGAAAATTTTCCAATTTCAAATCTATAAACTGAACTATTACCAGTGGCATCTTTCTTTACAAAATCCTTAATAATGAAAAAATCCCCCGATAAGTCAAATAATTGATCGATGCTATCAACAACTATTAAGTCTAAGTCTAAAAAAAGACATTGTCCTTTGATATCGAAAATATTTTTTGAAAATGTGACTAATTTTGTCCAACCTCTTTCAGGTATTCCTTTTGGTAAATTTAATTTTGGGATGTCAAAAGCTTCTATAGCAGATGAGAGTCCAGAATTATCATCTGTTAAACAAATGAATCTGAATTCTCTTGCCAAATTCCTTGAAACCATGTTGTATAGCTTGTTCACATAGGACGCATCATATTTGTCTCCCCATTTCATACAAATTACATTTACTGGATTAGACATGATTGGAAGATATAAATTTTTGAATTAAATTTTTCGTATCCTCTGTATTTTCAATCGGAAAAAAATGTGAACCTTCAACTTCTGAGACGCTAAAATTTTGTTTTTTATTTAGATAGTTTACTCCCTTAGATGAAAAGGTTGAAAAATGTTTAGCACGTAAAATTAAAATTGGTAAGTTTAATGCATTCAAAGTTCTATAAGTTTTAAATGAAACCGTTTCAAAAGTTTTTGCTTCCCAAACAGGATTGCAACTAAGTTTTAAAATTGGGCCTTCCTCTTCAAGCCCTCCGCTTAAATAATGTTCAAGCGAGATCGAAGGCCAAGTCTTAAACATACTTCTGCCCTCATAATGACTCATTGCCTGACTAAAACTATCAAATTTATCTCTCCTCTTTGCAGCACCTAAGACCTTAGTATTTGATCTGAGAGTTATAAATTTATTTTTGAGCTCTGAAAAAAGCGAAGTGTACGGATCATAAAAAAGCACAGGATCGAGCATTATTAAATTTGAAATTTTGAATTTGTTACGCTTTGCAACTTCTGCCGCAACTATTGAACCCATAGAGTGACCAAAAAAAATAGCTGACGAAATATTTATTTTTTCTAAAAATACCTCTGCGTCATCGGCATATTGATCCCACGATGTTAATTTTTTTGGGTCAGCTTGTAAGTTAGTTATTCCATGCCCCCTTTGATCAAAAGCAATAATAGTTTTCTTTCCGTCTAGCTTTAAATGAATCTTTTCAAGAAGATTCAAATAAGTTTCAGCGTTTAAACCAGTTGCATGAAAGAATATTAACGGCTCGCTTTTGTCAGCACCTTCCAATTCAAAATAAGAAAAGTATCCCTCTTCATTTTCTACATATGCTTTTTTTCTTTGAACTTTTGAAAACATTTTTAATGATTTATTATAAAAAAATGACATTAAACACTGTTAAAGGTTTTCTTGACAATATTGAAGGCGAAGAATTAGTAAAAATTGTTAAAAAATGCTCTAACTTAGGCCCTTGTTTAGAAATCGGAACTTATTGCGGTAAATCGGCTTTGCTTTTGGGAAACGCCTGCAAAGACACAAATAATTTAGTCTTTACGATAGATCATCACACGGGCTCTGAGGAGCATCAAATGGGGGAGGAATACCATGACAGAGAGCTCTATGATAAAAATATTTCTAGTTTTAATACACTTCCTGAATTTTTAAACAACTTAAGAAGTTCAAATTTGCAAAATTATATTTTGCCGATTGTTGGAAACTCAAAAGAAATATCAAAGCGATGGGAATTCCCGTTAGGAATGGTTTTTATTGATGGAGGACATAGCAGAAAAGCTGCATTTGACGACTATGAAAGTTGGCATCCTCACATTCTTATGGGCGGTTATTTATTGATTCATGATGTTTTTCCAAATCCAAATGATGGCGGCAGGCCCCCTTATGAAGTTTTTTGTGAGGCAAAAAAATCAAAAAATTTTGAAGAAATTAAATTGGTTAAAAGCTTGGCAATTTTAAAAAAAGTTAGCATTTGAATTTATTTTGAAAATTGAGTTTGCCGCTAAAATCACTGCAGCAGCAGTCCAGCTAGGCTTTTCAACTGGCCAGTACTTTTTGTCTTTATAAACGAAACCAGTCCAAAATAAACTATCTTCTTCATCAACTAACTTTAAAATATCTTTATAAATCCCCTTTGCGAGTTTTAACTCCCCAATTTTATTTAATGCCATTATTAATTCACATGATTCAGCTATCGTTACCCAAGGTTCTTCTTCTACGCACTTACACCCAAGTCCTGGAACAACAAAATTTTTCCATTTTCTTTTAATGATCTCTTTAGATTCCTCTTTATTATAAATATCGCATAGTATTGGATAATACCAATCCATACTATATCTAGATTTACTTTTCCATGATCTATCAAATCTTTGCGGCTTATTTCTTAAAGCATCTTTAAGCGAATTAAGTTCATGATTGAGCCGATAATTTTTTTTTCCTAGAATTTCAGCTATAACTGTAAAATCTCTCAAACTTTTATAAATTGATGAACATCCAGTGATGAGAGAATCATCCATCCAAATGTCGTTTTTATCCTTAGCCCAAAGAATGTCTCCTTCAGGAGTTTGGCCAGAAAGAACGAAGTCGGTAGACTTTTCTAAAAAGGGCCATATTTCCTCTAAAAAAGCATTATCTTCGAAGTGTAAAAAATGATGCAGAGCACCAGAAGATATGTAAGCCGTGAAATTGGTTTCTTTATTGAAGTTTACAACTTCATTTTCTCTATATTCTGAATACCATGAGCCATCAGGCAGCTGAGAAGATTTAAGCCAATCAAATCCAGCTTTTGCTTCAACTTCCATGCCGAGCACATTTAGACCCATTATTGATTCTGTGTGATCCCATGGATCTATTTTTCCGTCCGGCTCCCAAGCAATTGCTCCGGCAGAGTTTTGACATTTAACAATGTAATTTCCCAGTGGTAAAAGAGAGGCCTTATCTTTCAATATCGCCCTCTAAATTTTTAAAATACATAACAACGCTTTTGCCTATAATTGGTTGCAATAAAAATTCCAACAGTCTAGTAATGATAGGATTTTTAGTCATGTCCCAAACCAGAAAAGAATGATACGTGCTAATTAATTTCGATTGCTTTTTAGTCTCCCAAAAATAACATTGCATCCACCAATAAGGAGAATGCAAAGCATGAGCCCAATGCCTTTTATTGAATTTGAAGCCCAAGGAAATAACAGAATTTTTTAATTCTCTGTATTTGAAAATTCTTACGTGACCGCCAGGCTCGTTTTGATAATCTTTACTTAATTTCCAGCACACCCATTCAGGGAAAAACTTTGGAACACTCAAAGCAAAAGTCCCATTGGGTTTAAGCACTCTCTTAATTTCTTTTAGAGCAGATTCATAATCAATTATGTGCTCCAGAACTTCAGAACAAACGACATGATCAAATGAATTATCTTCAAAAGGCAAAGTTTTTGCATTGCCAACCATAAAATTGCAACTTTTTTTATCTAATCTTTCGTTAAATTGATCGAAATTATCATAGGCTTTTTTTACATCGTCAAAGCCCATATCAATACCATAGACATCTAAATCTGCATGCATGTATGCTCCGAAACAATGTCTTCCTTGTCCACAGCCAATATCTAATATTTTTTGATTTGAATAAAAATCAAAATTTTTAAATCTAATCGTTTGCATTATTTTTGAAAATCTTTAATTGTATTTTCATAAGTTTCTGTAACCGATTCTGCTGCTCTTCTCCAATTTAATGCTTCAAGCACGCGTTGATAGCCCTTTTCGGCCATTTCTGCTTTTAAGCTTTCATTATTTATTAACTTCAAAATACCAATTCTTAGTTCATCTGAGTTTCCAGCTTCAACAACTATTCCACAATCACTAATTACTTCCGGAATTGCACCTCCATCAGTTGTAACCACTGGTTTTTTACAGGCCATCGCTTCGCCTACCGCAAATCCAAATCCTTCATATAGAGAAGGTATAACTACTATATCAGCAGAACAATAAATTTCTCTTACTTGATTAAAATTAAGATCGTTTTTAAATGTAACTTTTTTTTCAATATTTAAGTATTTTATTTTTCTCTCGGTGTGCCCTCCTTCATTAAAAGATCCAATTACGAAAAGCTCAAGGCTTGGATCATGCTTTAGAAGATTAGCAAAAGCATCCAACAAATAATCTAAACCTTTCAAAGGAACATCTGCGCTCGCTACAGTAACAATTCTTTTAGAAACTGTTTTGCTTTGATCGGGATAGAAAATCTCAGTGTCAATTCCATTAAGAATAACTGATATATTTTTCTCGGATACTTTGAAATCTTCTTGAATATTTTTTTTTGATGAAACAGATACAGTGATAATTTTATTTAAACGTTTCGCAACATACGTTTGCATTCTTAAAAATGAATGCCATCTAATTTTTAAAATTTTCAAAAATATTGAACTTATACTTTGCAGCTCATATTTTAAGTCTTTGGAAATGGGATGATGAATTGTTGTGACTAGAGGTATTTTTTTTTGCAAATATAATAATTCATAACACAGACTTTGATTGTCATGAATTACATCATATTCATGTAATCTATTTTTAAGAAGTTTTTTTAGTCTTTTCCCAAAAGTATAAGGTTCTGCAAATCCGCCTGAGTTAATGCTGAGCCATTCAAATAAATTTAATGGGTTGATTAATTCTTTAAACGAGACATCTGAAAATTTATTATTTCTTGAATACAGATCTAAACTAGGGATTGTTACCAAATTTACTCTAGCATCTAAATTTGGATAAGGCGGCCCCGAGAAAACTGTTACTTCGTGGCCAAGATTAATCAAGGCTTTACTTAAATGAGAAATGTAAATTCCTTGACCACCTGAGTACTGGTTACTCCTGTAACTCAATAAAGCTACTTTTAACTTTCTCATGATTTTTAATTTTATTTAATCGATAGGCGTCAGCCATTCCGAAAAGGAATCTCTTTTACCGCGAACTTGATCAAAATATTTTTGTTGAAGAATGGTGGTAATTTTTCCTCTATTTCCATCTGCGATTGTGTTTTGATCAACTTTTTTGATTGGGACAACTTCTGCAGCTGTACCAGTAAAAAAAAGTTCATCTGCCTCAAGGATTTCGTTTAAATTAATTTTTTTTACTACAACTTTAATTTCGTCTTCTTCGGCCAAACTAATGATACTTTTACGGGTAATCCCATTCAAAGATGCAGCCAAATCTGGGGTATAGAGCGTCTCGTCTTTCACAAGAAATAAATTTTCGCCTGACCCTTCAGATATATTATTCTCATCATCGAGCAAAAGCGCTTCATCATATCCTTCCTGCATTGCTTCTTGAAGAGCCATAATAGAAGTAACATAATTTCCATTCACTTTTGATCTTGAAACCAAGTTATTGGTTTGTCTTTTATAAGATGAAATTTTAATTTTTATACCGTCCTCAAATGCTTCAGGTGACATATAACTAGGCCATTCCCAGGCAGCAACGATGCAATGAGTTTTTAAGTTATCTGCCCTCAGTCCCATTCCTTGAGCACCATAAAAACACATTGGACGAATATACCCCTCATCAAGATTATTAACCTTAAAGATTTCTTTTTGCACTTCATTTAACTTTTGACGAGAAAATGGAATACTCATATTTACTGCTTCAGCTGATTCAAACAATCGATTCGTATGATCTTCTAATCTAAAAATCTTAGTTCCCGAATCTGTTAAATAAGCTCGAACCCCTTCAAATACACCAAGCCCATAATGTAAAGTATGGGTTAAAACATGAACTTTAGCTTGTGACCACTCAACAAATTCACCGTCCATCCAAATGAACCCATCTTTTTCTTCAAAATTTGTCATATTTATTTTTTAAGAGAATCATTATAAGCGGGAGAATCTTTTATGAAAGTTAATTCTGAAATTTTTAGAGCTTATGACATAAGAGGCACTTATAAAGACCAATTATCGCCAGAGCTGATTTTAAAAATCGGTCAAGCAATCGGTTCGAAGGTATTATTAGCAAATTCAAATAAAATTTATGTCGGAAGAGATGGAAGAAATTCTGGAGAAGAAATATCTAATTTATTCATCAAAGGAGTATTGTCTACCGGGTGTGACGTAATCTATATTGGGCTAGTTCATACGCCGTTACTATATTTCGCAACTTTTGAAGGAGAGACCAAAAACGGAGTAATGGTTACAGGTAGTCATAATCCAAAGGAATACAACGGTTTTAAAATCGTTTTAAATAATATTTCTCTTAAAGCAGAAGAAATACAGGACATTAAATTAAAAATAGAGGAAGAAAATTTTATAACTGGTAATGGCAACCTTTCTGAAAAAAGCTTCGATAAGGCATATGAGGATGCTATAGCGTCAAAAATTGAAATAAAAAATAAAATTAAAGTGGTATTAGATTGCGGCAATGGTTCTGGGAGTGTGTTGGGTCCAAAAGTGCTTAAAACTTATTCATCTGAGCTAACTGAACTATTTTGTGAAGTTGATGGTGATTTTCCAAATCATCATCCTGACCCTAGTGAGCCATCAAACTTAACTCATTTGATCAAAGCTGTTAAAGATAAAAATGCAGATATTGGTATTGCCTTAGATGGAGACGGAGATAGATTAGGAGTAGTAGATAGTGAAGGAAAAATTATTTTTCCAGATAGATACCTAGCTTTAATGGCGAGTGAAATATTAAGAAAGAATAAATCAAGAAAAATTGTGTATGACATAAAATGTTCCAACCAACTTGGACAAGTGATAAAAGAAAATAATGGCATTCCAATTATGACTAAAACTGGACATTCATATATAAAATCGGAAATCTCTAAGTCTAATGCAATTTTAGGTGGTGAGATGAGCGGCCATATTTTTTACAATGATAATTGGTATGGATTTGATGATGGCATATTTGCTGCCCTTAAATTATTAGAAATTTTATCTGCTAAAGAGTCTACAACCCATGAAGTATTTAATAAATTTACTCAATTATTTAATACACCGGAAATCAAAATTACGGTTGAAGATGATGAAAAATTTGAAATAGTTGAACAATTGAAAGTTAAATTAAAACCTGAAGGTTATAATAGAATTTTGATTGACGGTTTAAGACTTGAAAATAAAGATTGTTGGGGTCTGGTGAGAGCCTCAAACACTACCCCCTCGTTGATTTTAAGATTTGAAGCTAATACTGAACAAAAGCTTATGGAGATTCAGGAACTTTTTCAAAAAACTTTGCTCGAAATAAGTAAAAATTTAAAATTTTTGAATTAATTTCTATGAGTATTTCAAAAAATTCAGCCACAAACATCTCTAAAGTTTTAACTGAGGCTCTGCCCTTCATACAAAAGTTTTCAGGAAAAAATATTGTTATTAAGTATGGAGGAAGTGCAATGCAAGAAAACTTCCTCAGAAAAAACTTTGCTCGAGATGTAGTTCTAATGAAAACAGTAGGAATTAATCCTGTGATTGTTCATGGCGGAGGACCTCAAATAGGGAAAGAATTGGATAAACTTAAACTTGAATTTTCTTTCAAGAATGGAATAAGGGTGACTACTCCCGAAATGATAAAAGTTATTCAAAAAGTGCTTGATGGAGATATAAATAGGGACATAAAGAATTTAATAGATTCTTGGGGCGGACAAGGTGAATCTATTTCAGGAAAAAAAATAAATTTTATTAAAGCCACAAAATCAAAAAATAAGTCTTTAGGTGAGGTGGGAAAAATATCTAGTATAGACAAAGCTAAATTACTGAAGTTTTTGTCTGCTGATAAAATTCCCATAATATCTCCAATCGGTTGGACTAATAAAAAAATACCACTCAATATAAATGCTGATGAGGCAGCATGTTTTATAGCGGGAGCTATAAAAGCTGAAAAAATAATTCTTTTGACCGATGTCCATGGAATAAAAGATCTAAATGGAAAGAAAATTTCCGAAATGAGTTTAAAAGAATCCAAAAAGTTACTGAAAGATAAACAAGTGATTAAAGGTGGAATGTTGCCAAAGCTCAAAGCAGCTATTGATGCTCTTAATAAAGGTGTTAATTATGCTCACATAGTTGATGGAAGAGTTCCTCATGCTGTATTGTTAGAAATTCTTACTCAAAAAGGCGTAGGTACTTTGATTAATAGATAAATGAAGGAAAATAAAGTATCAAGAAAAATTCAAATCATGCAGACTCTAGCCGAGATGCTTGAAGAAAAAGAGCCAGTAAAAATTACTACTGCAGAATTAGCAAGAAGGACAAACATCACAGAAGCCGCCATATACCGACACTTCCCAAGTAAAAGAAAAATTTATGAGGAAATGGTGATTTTTTTTGAATCTAGTATTTTTCCCAGAATTGAATCTATGAGACAAAATCATGCTAATGACGAAATTCCAGGATTGATCGTAACTTTAATCTTAACTTTTTTAGAGACCAATAAAGGTTTCGCAAAAATAATTAATAAGCAAGCTCTAACTGCTGCAGAAGCGAAAATTGACGATAAGATTTCTTTAATTTTAGAAAAGTTAAATGTAGAAATTAAACAGTCTTTCCAAAGTTATGAAAGAGAGACTAAGAAAAAGTTAGCGCTAAGCTCTACAAATAGTTCTGACTTATTAATGGCCTGTATGGAAGGACAAATACAGGCTTTTATCAGAAGCAACTTCAAAAAAAATCCTGTGTCTTCCTGGCAAGAACACTGGCAACTTTTAAGAAAAATTATTTTCGTCTAATCAAAAAAATATTCGAATCTCGTGTTCTGATCCTCTGGATTAGCTTCAAGCCCATTCGATAAATTAATTTTTTTAGCTATTAAATTTGCTGGAATCTTCGGCGGAGAATATTCCACTGTAGAGATTATATCTTCCATATAATCCAACCAAATT
>CACESE010000011.1 GCA_902562135.1 uncultured SAR86 cluster bacterium
AAAAAGATATTTCATTAGAAATTATCTTTCCATTCTCTAACAGCTTTGAGGGTATCAACTTCTTTAGTAAGTATCGAAGAAGAAAAATTACTAGCATTAGAAATTATATTTTCATCATTAAGTCTTAAAAAAGGATTTATTTTTAATTCTTTTCCTATTGATGAAGGCAAAGTTATTTCGTCGTTTTTTCTTTTGCTTTGAACCTCTGAATGATAGTTTTTAAGAAATTCATTCTTATTGTTTACGACCACTGCAAAATTTAAGTTACTTTCAGTATATTCATGAGTGCAATACACAAGAGTATCTGGAGAAAGGTTTTTTAATTTGGCAAGTGATTCATACATTTGTAATGGAGTTCCTTCAAAAAGTCTGCCACAACCTCCTGAAAAAAGCGTATCTCCACAAAATAATAATTTTTGACTATCTTCTGAATAATAAGCTATGTGGTCAAGTGTGTGACCAGGAACCTCGAAGATTTTAAAGGTTTGCTCGAAGATTCGAATCGAGTCATTTTCTTTTAATTCGTTTGAGATGCCTTCAATCTTACTTCCAGAAGGACCAAACACTGGGATATTAAATTTATCTACTAAAGTTTTTATTCCTCCAGTATGATCAAAATGATGATGCGTAATTAATATGCCTTTTAAATTGAGATCATTTTCTTCAAGAAAAGATATCACGGGATTCGGATCTCCCGGATCAACTACATAAACTGATTTTTTACTGACCAAAGCCCAGATATAATTGTCAGTAAATGCTTTTAATGGAATAACCTCAATCACGAGTTAATTTTATCATTAGGAGTGTCAAATGTTTAAGTGCTTAAAATGGAAAAAATTATAATTTATACAGATGGAGCTTGTAAGGGAAACCCAGGTCCCGGTGGATGGGGGGTGCTAATATTATTAGAAAATGAGCAAATAGAACTTAGTGGCGGTTCTAAAGAAACAACTAATAACCAAATGGAATTAACTGCGGTAATCAAAGCATTAAATTTTTTTGAAAAAAAAATAAAGGTTGATTTATATACAGATTCAAAATACGTGATGGATGGAATAACCGATTATATTAAAAAATGGAAAATCAATGGATGGCAAACAGCGAATAAAAAACCGGTAAAGAATATGAATTTATGGAAAATATTAGACGAATTAAACAACCTTCACGATATAAATTGGAATTGGGTTAAAGGACATAGTGGTAATTCTGAAAATGAAAAAGCTGACGCTTTAGCAAATTTAGGTATAGAGAATTTAGATAAATGAAGCAGATATTCTTAGATACTGAAACAACGGGTTTAGATTATAAATCTGGACATAAGTTAATTGAGATTGCTTGCGTGGAAATTGAAAACAGAAAATTTACGGGAAGAGAATATCAGTCATACTTAAATCCAAATAGAGCAATTGATCCCGGCGCAGTAAAAGTTCATGGACTTTCGCAAGAATTTCTTTCAGACAAACCAAATTTCATTGATGTTTATTCCGATCTGTTGGAATTCATTAAAGGGGCCGAACTTTTAATTCACAATGCAGAGTTTGATATAGGTTTTATAAATAACGAATTAGCATTGAATAATATTGCAGAAAGGGTAGAAGATTATGCAGCTAAAATTACAGATACTTTGTTGATGGCACGTCAAATACATCCTGGGCAGAGAAATAGCCTTGAGGTTCTTACAGAAAGATACAACGTTCGGGGTTATGATCGTTCGTATCATGGAGCTCTTGTCGATTCAAAAATTTTAGGAGAAGTTTATCTCTCAATGACTGGTGGACAAACGAACTTGAAATTAGCTCCATCTGTACAAAATTCTTTGAATCCTAAAATTAATAAAGTTGATGGAACTAAATCTCTTTTAAGGATTAAAGCAACTGATAAAGAAAATAAACTTCACGAAGAATACCTATCTTCCATTTTAAATAATGAGAACTAGATTTGCCCCAAGCCCAACCGGTCACTTACATATTGGAGGAGCTAGAACAGCTATTTTTGCCTGGCTTCAAGCAAAGGCTAATAATGGCAAATTTTTAATAAGGTTTGAAGATACTGACAAAGAAAGATCTGAAAAAGAGTATGTAGATTCAATAATTAATAGCCTGAAATGGCTTGGTATTGAACCAGATGAAAAGCCAATATTTCAAAGTGATCAAATTAGCAAACATAGAGAAATAGCTTTAGATTTGCTAAAACAAGGATTGGCTTATTCTTGTAATGTTTCTCCAGAAAGATTAGAAGAAGTAAGAAAAATTCAACAACAAAATAAACAACAACCAAGATATGACGGCTTCAGCAGAGATCTAAATCTTCCTCATGAAAAGGGAAATGTCATACGTTTTAAAATGCCACTCGATGGAGTCACAACATTTGAAGATCAAGTATTAAAGACAATATCTATTAATAATAAAGAACTAGATGATTTCATTATTCTAAGGTCTGATGGCACCCCAACTTATAATTTTTGTGCGGCCATTGACGATTTAGAAATGCAAATTACTAACGTTATTAGAGGTGATGATCATATTACTAATACTTTAAAACAAATAAACATATTAAAAGCTCTGAATTCAGAATTGCCAGAATATGCTCATTTACCCATGGTTCTATCTTCTTCAGGAAAGAGATTGTCTAAAAGAGAAGGGGCTGTAGATATTCAAGAGTACAAAAAAATGGGTTATTTAAAAGAAGCAATGGTTAATTATTTAATTAAATTAGGCTGGTCTTATAAAGAACAAGAATTATTTTCTGTAGATGAATTAATTAAATACTTTGATATTAAAGACGTGAATTCTTCTGCTGCAAAATTTTCTCAGGAATTATTAGATTTTTATAATAATCATTATCTCAAGAAGTTTAAGTTAGAGGGTTTATACAAGTACATTGACGAAAATTTTTTATTATCAGAAAAATTTATAAATAATGATAAAAAAACCGAAATAATTGATTTACTGCGAGAGGGTTCTAATAATATTTCTGAGTTAGTTGATGAACTAACTTTTTTTTACGAAGATCCATATCTTACAGATGAAATTATCAACGCCATTCAAATAGACAAAAATTTGCTTGCCTTATTTAAAGAAGAATTAAAAGAAGTAAATTTCAAAGACAAACTATTAATTGGTGTGTTTATAGATAGTTTTTTATCTAAAAATAAATTGAAATTTCCTTTATTAGGAAAACCATTAAGATTAATATTAACCGGTAAAACAAATGCACCTTCAATTTCAGATCTTTTATATTTAATTGGTAAGGAAAATTGCATTAATCGTATAGATAATTATTTGAACAGTTAATGACCTACAAATGATTGATAAAAAATTATTAGATGTATTAGTTTGTCCAAAATCAAAACAAAAGTTAATTTTGGTAGGTGAGGAATTATTTAGTCTGGAAAGTAAGCTAGCTTATCCAATCAATGACGGCATTCCAATTCTATTGGTAAAAGAAGCTAGGGAATTGACTCCAGAAGAAATTAACAAAAACTCCTAATCAGTTTCAGCTAAATCACGTTTATTCTTGCCACTAGCTATACTTGCATGATTAAGAATGTTTCTTGCCATTGAAGATTCTTGTTTTGAGGAAAAGTTGTTATAAATAATTTTTCTAGCCTCGTGTACTTTTTGATTAGTTTCATCTGAATAAAATGCGGTTTCAATAAGATGTGCTGCTAGTTTGTCATTTCCATCATCACTAAGACTAAGAGCTTTTTTAATAATAACTTCTAATCCACCAGATAATTCAATCCAAATTTTAGATTCTTCCGATCTTGAGGCTGGTAACAATCGATCATATTCACCATCCCACCATCCACCGTATCGTCTCCAAACCATTCTAATTAAAAATTCAGGATCATCATAAACAGGTCTCAACCAAGGTAATTTTGTTAACTCTTCAGAAATTTTTACAGAATGAATTATTTCATTTAGTCTCTTGCCTTTATTCATCATTTCTAAAGTTTGAGTTTCTATTGAAGTCAGAAACTCAGAAGTTGTTGATAAAGCCTCTGTAATTCTTTTATTGCCGAATATAGGAAAACCATGACCTGGCAATAAAATTTCAGGTTTCAACTCAATCATATGATCTAAAGCGTCTGCCCAATCAGAAATATACCTTTGAACCTTTTGAGGATTGCCGCCATTTGGAACAGCCCATATAAATAAATCTCCAGGAGCTATTATTTTTTCTTCGGGAATATGCACCCAAGTGTGATCATCGGTTTCACCTCTTCCATGATATAAATCAAAAGTTAAGTTTCCTTGTTTGAAAGAAGTTTTAGATTTGTAAGTTTCATCTGGATATCTATATTCGGTAGGCCATTTAAATTTATCAACATCGATTGCAAACTGTCTGCGGTTGATAGCTGTATTCCAACCATTGGTTAATTTATATCTGTCAAAATGGTCTGGTGTGAGTTCATGGGCGTAAACTTTTGGAAGCGGTTGATTATTTATTTTGCATTCCTCATCAAATTTCTCAATAGCAAAAATATGATCAACATGATGATGAGTAAAAATTGCTGCTTTTAAAAAATCTTTTGGCTTCCATTTTTTTATTTCGTTGTAACCGGTTTCAATGTCTAATTGGCTACCGGCATCAATCATGACTAATCCATCTCCAGTATCGATTGCAAAAAAACCACCTATACCTTTCATTGCTAATAAATTTGATTTTATTTCTGTAGATCCCTCGTAAAAAGAATGCACAGGATGATGTTCAAATTTAGTGTCAAGTAAACCTTTCCAGGCTAATTCTGATAATTCATTTAAATCACTCATAACTCCCTCATTGAATTAGTGCTAAAGACAAAGTATCTTTAATTATAAATTAGTAATGGGGAGAAAAAATGAATAATAGCAAACCTTTAGAGGGTATAAAAATTGTTGAAATTTCAACAATCATTACAGCATCTCTAGCAACGATGATGTTGTCAGACCAAGGCGCTGAAGTTATAAAAATTGAACAATCAGGTATTGGCGATCCAATGAGATATCTTGGAACCCAAAAAGGGGGGATTTCTGCTTTATTTGCTAATTGTAATAGAGGAAAAAAATCCATCGATTTAGATTTAAAAGATAGTGAATGTTTAACAGTTGCCAAGCAATTGATATCAAAAGCTGATGTACTAATAAATAACTTTAGACCTGGAATTATGGATAAATTAGGCCTTAGCGAACAGGAATGTAAAAAAATTAATAAAAATTTAATCTATGTTTCTATAAATGGATTTGGGAATCAAGGGCCTTTTGCATCATCTCCAGCATATGATCACGTAGTTCAAGCTATGTCAGGAGCAACTGATATTCAGTCCGATGCCTCACAGCCACAATATATCAAAACTCTTTTTTGTGACAAGATAACTGCTTATACAGTTACTCAATCAATTAGCTCAGCATTGTTGAAGAGAGAAAGAACTGGAATTGCAGACAGAATAGATTTGTCAATGATTGATTCAGCGATTTTTTTCCTATGGCCGGATGGCATGATGAATCACACTTTATTAGATGAAGATGTTCAAACATTAGCGCCTCTAACAAAATCATATAATCTTTATAAATGTAAGGATGGCTTTATATCAATCGCGGCACTGAACGATCTTCAATGGTTTGGTATTTTTAGAGCATTGGGTAAACCTGAGTATATAGAAAACGAAAAATTTAATACGACAGGCGCAAGAAGTACAAATTTAGAAGAGCTTATGAGTTTGCTATCAAAATTTGAAAGCCTTACTACTGATGAGGCTTTAACAAAATTAAGAAACGAAGATGTTCCATGTGCGGCCACTACAACCTTGGATGAGCTGATGACTCATCCACAGATTTTAGCTAACGGCCTACTTAAAGAAATATCCAGTGAAAATCAAGGTCGTGTAAGAGCACTCCGTTATCCAGCAAAATTTAATAATCAAGAAGTTATGAATGACACTCCAGCACCAGCTTTAGGAGAGCATAAAAAGGAAATAATTAATTCTTTGAAAAGTTAAGACTTTTTCAACACAGCATACATGCTGTCGCTAAGAGGCTGTTTGTCTAATAATTTCATCGAAAATTTTGAAAAACCCGAGCGAAGAGCAGTCTCCTTTAAAGTGTCGGGTGTAAAATAGTTCACATGATCAGGATGGCGAAATCCACACCATTTCTCTTTTCTAATATGTCTATTCCAACTTGCAAAGTTAGGTACTTTGATAATAACTGATCCATGGGACTTTAATTTAATTAGAGTATTTTTCAAAAGTTGAACAGGTTCAATTTCATGTTCTAAAAAAGATGAAAGAATAACAATATCAAAGTAATCATTATCAAATTCCAACATGCCATCCACCGCGTTGTTATGAATCCATTTACCGCGTTTTGCTTTTTCCCGAGCGATCTTGGCTAATGCTGCTGATATTTCAATACCATTAGGTATACATTTACTATGATAAGTTTTAGGCAATTCGGAAATTATTTTTTCTAAAGCTCCGCCATTAGCGCAACCTACGTCTAATAATTCAATAGAATTACTTTCCTTTATTTTTAAAATTTCTTTCTTGGCAATCTCTTTTATTTTATTTCTTTTCAGCACTTTAAGTCTAAAATCTTTCAAGAAAGAACTTATCTTGTAACGAATTGGCTCATCAGCTCTTCTCTTATTTACTTCAGATTCATAAGTTTTTTCCCAGGCAAAATCTTCTTTTAAAGCCTCATAGCCGGGTGGATTTTCTAAAAAAACAATACCAGTCTCAGCACATTTAAGAATTTTCCATGGATGTGGAGCTAGATTTAAATTAATAGTTTCTGAGTTTCTTTCAAGCAAAGGGCTAACTCTTTTCAAGGTCATACTAAATAAAAACTGTTATCATTTCTTAAATGTTACAGCAAATTGAAACTAAATCTAATGATTCTACTTCTAAACTAGGCGTAGAAATAATTGATGTAAACCTAAAAGAAAAGTTACCGTTAGAAATTATTAAAAAAATTAGATCTGCATGGTTAGAAAAGGGAGTTGCAATCTTTCCGAATCAAAGCCTTAGTCATGATGAATTTCAAAATTTTTCTTTAGAATTTGGAAGTTTTGGTGACGATCCATTTCTTGGTGGTTTAGAAGAAAAACCAAATATAGTTGAAGTTAAAAGACTTGCATCTGAAAAATCTTCTCCTTTTGGTGGAGGATGGCATTCAGATTGGTCATTTCAAGAAAATCCTCCAGCTGCAACTTTTTTGTTGTCAAAAATTATTCCTCCAATTGGTGGAGATACTCTGTTTGCAAATACTCAAAAAGCTTATGAAGACCTAAATGACGAAATGAAAATAAAAATAGAGAATTTAAAAGTGGTTCACAGCGCCAAATTACCTTATGCAGACGATGGGTTTTATGCAACTGAGACGGAAAAAAGATCTATGAACATCATTACTTCTAAAGAAGCAAAAAAAGAACAGATTCATTCATTAGTAAAAGTACATCCGGAAACTCAAAAGAAAGGATTATTTATTAATCCTGTTTATACATCGCATATCCAAGGCTTTAATGAAGAAGAATCATTTTTATTATTGTCTAAGCTATATGAACATATGACTCAAGAAAAATATATTTATCGTCATAAATGGAAAGAGAATATGCTTTTGATGTGGGATAACAGGACTGTAATGCATATGGCTGAAGGTGGTTACGATGGATATGACCGATTATTGCATCGTATCACCATTGCGAACTCTTAATTAGTTTTTAAACCTTGAAGTTTGTCATTTTTACGCCAATCTTTGAGTAGCTTGAAATACTCTAAGGCCCCACCTCCGTAGGTATTATTTGCAGGGTTTGTGTTTGGCTTACCTTCATTATTGTAATAACCAGGCGTGCAAGCCTCTTGGAAGCTTTGCATATTTCTAGCTTTTGAGATGATAGTGTTTATCCAATCACTTTCAGCTTCTTCAGAAGCTTCAACATATTTCATATTTTTTTTATCAAGTTGTTTAAGAATGTAAGCGACATGAGCGCTTTGTTCATCTAGAGAGTGAGTAAAATTTGCAGTCATGGGACCTTGTCCAGGTCCATAAAAGAATGAATTTGGAAAACCTTTTGAATGAATTCCGTGAAATGTTGCTAATCCGTCCTTCCATTTTTCACTTAATGTGATTCCATCAATACCACTTACCTGATATCCACACCTTCTAGAATAATCTGTTCCAACTTCAAATCCAGAAGCAAATATAATGCAATCCACTTTATATTCCTTTCCATCATGAATAATACCTTCAGCGCTTAATTCTTTAACGCCTTGACCATCTGTATCGATCAATTCAACGTTATCATTATTGAAAGCCTGCAAATATTCGTCATGAAAACAAGGTCTTTTACAAAGTTGCCTGTAATAAGGTTTTAATGACTCTGCTGTCTTTGGATCTTTAACTAATGCATCCGCTCTAGCTCTTACTTTTTCCATCTTTTGGAAGTCAACAATTTCAACTTTTTTATTAATGTCTTCTCGGGTAACGAAATTCATAAATTTGTTTCTGATATAGGTTCTCAAACCTACTTTATAAAAGTTTTTATAAAAAGGAGCGGTTAAAACCCAACTGAGTAATACTAGTTTTGAAGGGCCATTTTTAATTAATCCACCTAAGATAGTCCTAAATATTTCTGTCCAGCCATCATTAACCAAGTCTTTGTCTGTAAAGTTTCCTGTTAAAAAACCTTCAAAATTCTCTTTACGTTCTTTTTGCCACCCTGATTTTTGAGCATTAAACCAATCGATATCAGTATTGGAATTGTTTCGTTCATCTATTGAAGAGGGAGTTCTTTGAAAAACATATAATTTTTTAGCTCCAGCTGCCAAATGAGGAACGCACTGCACAGCAGTTGCGCCTGTCCCAATAATCGCAACTTTCTTATCTCTTAAATTATTTAAGTTTCCGTTGGAATTACCCCCTGTGTAAGCATAATCCCAGCGACTGGTATGAAATGTGTGACCTTGATAATCATTTATACCTTTCATTGCAGGTAATTTAGGTCGATTTAGAAATCCATTTGCGTGAATTACATATCTAGCTTTTATTGAATCCTGACGATTAGTCTTGATGAACCATAACTTTTCATCAGAGATCCATTTGACTTCATTAACTTCTGTTTGAAATAGAGCATTTTCTTTCAATGAAAATTTATCTGATAAAACTTTAAAATAATCCAATGTTTCAGCTGCATCGGTGTATTTGCGTTTAGGTATAAAACTAGTTTCTTCTAAAAGAGGAAAATAAATGTAAGATTCGATATCGCAAGAGGCACCAGGGTATCTATTCCAATACCAAGTGCCACCAAAATCGCCACCTTTCTCAATAATTCTAAAATCATCTATGCCTTGTTCTCTGAGTCTGGCTCCGGAAAGAACGCCACCAAAGCCACCGCCAATAATTACAGTGTGAAATGTTTTTTCCAATGAATCTCTAGAAATTTCCTCATCAATATAAGGGTCTTCGACAAAATAAGAAAAATCCCCTTTAACTTCTAGATATTGATCGTTGCCGTCGACTCTAACCCTTTTATCTCTTTCAAGACGGTATTTTTGTCTTAATTCATCAGGATTGAAACCTAAAGAATCTTGTTTAACTGAATCCATTCCGAAATTGTAAAAAAAAAATAATTATTATCAATAGAAATTTTCCGAATATTAGTACAATATTTACTAACTTGGGGGCTATAGCTCAGTTGGGAGAGCGCTTGCATGGCATGCAAGAGGTCGTCGGTTCAAGCCCGACTAGCTCCACCAATATAGGTCAATAAAAATATAGGTTCGAGAGGGTATCTTGAATTCTGACTCTATTAAAAAATATCAAAAAATAATTTGAGTCACAGATTTAGTCACAGTTTTGACATATTTAAAAATCCTGAGACTAGTATCTATCCTTTTTTCCTTGAAGAGCTTTGCCCATTAAAGATCCAATAAAACATAATGTTTCAGCCTCAGAATTTAAAGCGTAATTATTAGATATCATTGAAAACAACATTTCAGCCTCATTAATTGCTTTATTAACTTGCTCTGCGGTTGATCTATCTACAGAAATACGTTTTTTTATTTCTTTATCAACATATTTTAAAAGGACGTTTGCGTCTGACCTCTCCATTAAGTAATTATCAGGGCACCATTCTGATAGTACAACGAACTGTCCCAATAACTCGTTTTCAGAACTAGCTATTTCTGCTTCCGCTTGTGCCTTACTAATCATAGATGAGCTCGCTGTCATAGAAAGAAAAAATATTGGCAAGACAAAAAATTTTTTTAGTAAATTGTATTTCATAAAAATTTATTCTAAATGATCTTAGCATTTATTAAGAATAAATTTATTTGAGATTGATCTATGAAATAGTTTATAAAGTGTTGGAGAGATAAGAATAATTTATCAATTTTAAAATTACAAACTACTTCATAAGTTAAATGAATAAAAAACTTTTTAGAAATGGTCCTTACGCAGATTTTTTTTCTCAAGCCGTGCAAGTGGGTAATATTCTTACCTTGGCAGGTCAATTGGGAGACGATTTACAGGGAGATGTTCCAAACGATCTGCAAAGCCAGATGGAAAATTGTTACAAAAATATTGAAAACGTTTTGAAAGAATTTAATGCAACACTAGACAATATCATTGACGAAACATGGTTTGTTACAGACATAGAAGAATGCATGATAAACGTAAGTGATATTTTTGATTCAAGAGAGAAAATTTTTAATTGTAAACCAGAAGTTTCTCAAACATTAATTGGAGTTTCTTCTCTAGTGGACCCTAGGTATAAAATAGAAATTAAATGTATTGCTTACTTAGAAAAAGTTTAAATGAATAGTGAATCGAAAAACTTGTCTTTAAACCAAGCTTCATATACGTGGTGGTTTGGAATTATTCTTTTTTCCTTGATCTGGCCAATGTTTGTTGGTCCTTACATAGCATTGACCAATCCATCTTTTTTTGGAGGGCCTGAGGTAACAAACATAACCTTAAGCAGTTCTCTGTATGCGGCAAGAAATCTAGCTGTAGGGGTTGCCTTTCTTTTAGCTATTTATTTAAGAAATGCATCGATGTTATTCATTTTAATAGTGGTTAGATTGATTACAGATTTAATTGACGCACCATTATTTTATATTTTTAGAGAACCGAATTTAATAGGTCAAATCATTATTTTTACTTTTTTATGTTATTTGCCAGCAATTTTCGGATTACGTTATCTGTGGCAAAAAATTAACTACAAATAAATAATTATTGATGATCATTCACCCAAATGAGTTGTCTACAAAATTTCTTGAAAATTTATTTGAAACCCATCAATCAAATTTAATAGATTTCAAATTTGAGTCTGTAGGATCAGGACAAGTAGGAGATTGCTATAGAATTTTTTTAAATTGGAAAATTAAAGATAGTTTGCCTGAAACCTTTATTGCAAAGTGTCCAGCAAATGACCAAGCAAGTAGAGATACAGCAAGAAATCTTAATTTGTATGAAATTGAGACTTCGTTTTATAAACATCTATCCAGTAGATGCTCCGCAAGAGTTCCAGATGTCTTTTATTCTGAATATGATTCGGTCTCAAAGGATGGAACAATATTTTTAGAAGATATGCATCCTGCCAAGCAAATACCTCAAATGAATGGTTGTTCAGTATTTGAAGTAAAAAAAATTCTTAAAGAAGCAGCTGCATTACATAAAAGTTTCTGGAACGATGAAAAATTATTAACCTATCCTTGGCTAACTTACAGTGTTAGTGAAGATAGAAAAAAGTTTGTAGCTGATTTGCTACCTGTCGTTTACCCAGAATGGAAGCGAAGATATAAGGGAAGGATAAATGAAGAAATTTTTGATATGGGTGATGAATTAATTGCTAATTATGAAAAGTATTCTGAGGTCAATGCAGGTCCAATGACTTTAGTCCAAGGTGACTTAAGATTAGATAATATTTTATTTGATGATGAAAACAATGCTGCTATTTTATTAGATTGGCAAACGGCTTCGATCGGATTACCTTTAAATGACATTGCATATTGTATTTCAACAAGTTTTGCTGATCCTCAAGAAAGAGCAACATTTGAGGAAAGCTTAGTTAAGGAATATTATGATCAACTTGGAGTAAATAACATTTACACCTATGAAGACGCCTGGAATGATTATCGTCGAGGGTCTTTTGTTGGATTTATAATGGCTGTTATGTCGTCAATGATAGTAGAAAGAACTGAACGCGGCGACGAAATGTTTGCAGTAATGGCTGAAAGATCTGGCTGGCAGGCTTTGCATTTAGAGGCCTTAATTTTTTTAAAATGATATGGCTATAGAAAGAAACATTATCGCAATCGGAGGAGGGGGTTTTGGAAGAAATCCTGGAGAAGGGATAATAGAAGAATATATTTTAAAGCAAACTAGAAAGAAAAAGCCCAATATCTGCTTTATACCAACTGCTACCGGAGATCACGACTCATATAAAGTTAATTATTATGAGACTTTTTCAAATTTGAGTTGCAATCCAACCCATTTAGATCTATTCAAACGAACGCCAGACCTAGAAAAAATAATTGCTCAGCAAGATGTAATCTTTGTTGGCGGAGGAAATACGAAAAGCATGTTGGCAGTTTGGAAAGATTGGAGACTAGATAAAATTCTAAAGAAGGCTTATCAATCTGGCGTTATCATGAGCGGGGTTAGCGCAGGAGCTATTTGTTGGTTTCAAAACGGAATAACTGACTCATGGAGTTCCAGTTTAAAGGTTATGTCATGTTTAAAATTCGTCAAAGGAACGTGTTGTCCTCACTATGATGAAGAACCAGAAAGAAAACCTACAGTAAAAAAATTATTAGTTGCGAAGAAATATAAAAATATTTACGCAATAGATGGAGGAGCTGCCTTGCACATAAAAAATGAAAGCATTTTTAAATCTATAAGTTTCAAACTTAATAAAAATGCATACGAAGTTAGTACTGATCAAAAAAATATTATTGAAAAAAGTTTTAGAAAGGTCATACTAAATTAAGCTTTACTAAAAAAACTTATTAGTAATTAAATGGATTTTATTACATCAATATATTCTTCTTTTTCTACGACACTTTTTTTTGGATATGTAATTGGTAGCTTATTTATTATTACGCCATTGTATTTATATACAAGGTTTTACGAATGGGTTTCAAACAAGACTTCTTATTTTAATAAACGCGGCAACTTATTTGAAAAAATAGGTTGGATAATTTTTTTAATCTATTTTGTATGCTTTTTTCTTTACTCGATATATTTCGTATTTATCGTACGTTAAGTCTTAAAGAAAAATGAATTTTGAAATAAAAATCAGGGTAAGAAACCAAGCGCCATAAGAAATTTTATTTATTTCACCAGAGCCAATTTTTAAGACGATATAAGATAAAAATCCTAAGGCAATTCCATCTGCAATAGAAAAAGTTAAAGGAATCATAACGATAATTATTAAAGCTGGTAGTAAATCAATCATATTAGACCAATTTAATTTTTCCATTCCACTTAGCATTAAGATTGATACATAAATTAACGCACCCGAAGTTGCTGCCGCAGGGACTATGAGAGCTAATGGCGACAGAAATGTAGTAAAGATAAAAAATAGACCTATGAATATTGCAGTTAAACCAGTTCTTCCGCCAGCTTCTACACCAGCTGAGCTTTCAACGTAACTCGTCACCGGCGAACATCCAAAAAAAGTTCCAATAAAACTTACACTGCTGTCAGCTTTTAATGCTTTGTCAAGATTTTCAGCATTTCCTTCGGCATCAACTAAGTTAGCTCTATTGGCAACACCTAATAAAGTGCCGGTGGTATCAAATAGATTTACGAACAAAAACGACATGACGACTGTAATCATTGAAAGATTCAAAGCTCCAACAATATCCAGTTTTAAAAAAACAGGTGCAATTGAAGGTGGATAAGATAATAAACCATTGAATTGAACCAAACCCAGTCCCAATGATATTAAAGTTGTTAATAGGACACCGATCAATATTGCGCCAGGGATTTTCCTTACAGCTAAAACAGAAATTATTAAAAAACCAAATGTCGCTATAAGTGTTTCTTGATTTGAAAGATCTCCAAGCTTTAAAAAGGTTGCATCATTACTAACAATTATCCCTCCACTTTTAAGACCAATGAAGCCAATAAATAATCCAACGCCAGCACCCATTGCTATTCTCAAATTTAAAGGGATGCTTTCGATCATCCAACTTCTTAGACGAGTTACGCTCATTAAGAAAAATAAAATTCCTGCTATAAAGACTGAGCCAAGCGCAATTTCCCAGGAATATCCCATTTCTCCTACAACGGTGAAGGTAAAAAAAGCATTTAAACCCATGCCGGGAGCTAACCCAACTGGCCAATTTGCAAATAACCCCATTAGAAAACATGCCAGCGCCGCAGCCAAACAAGTTCCAACAAAGACCGCGCCTTGATCCATGCCTGCAAGTGACATTATTTGAGGATTAACAAATACAATGTAAGCCATTGTTACAAAAGTAGTAAAACCTGCTAGAAGTTCCTTTTGTATGGTTGTGTTGAAATCTTTAAGCTTAAAAAAGTTTTCAATCGTCTGTTTCATGAAAAAAAATAAAAAATAATTCAATAAAGTATACCTTTATCTTTTAGATTGAATGACAAATGTTTAGTAAATTTTGTGAATGTATTTTTTTGTATCAAATATTTATTTATTTTTGTGATAATTCAGTGCAATTAAAGCTATTAAGACTTAATAAATTAAATTTTTTGTTACTTTTTTTTATAAGATAATTAAATATGGACAAGAAACTTTTTATAAAACACCCCCTTACTTTAATTTTAACTATTTTTTTTAGTGCTTCTATTGCTTCTCAAGCATTTTTAGAAGAAGTTATAGTTTCAGCTGAAAAAAGATTAGAGAGCGTTCAAGACGTTTCTCAGGCCGTTACCGCCATAACATCTTCAGAAATTGAGACAAAGAATATTAATTCTATGGTCGATTTGAGTGCAATCGTACCGGGAGTTACTGTTGCCAAGAATGAGGGTTATAAAACCATTATTTCAATCCGTGGTATTGGTAACGAAACTAACCAAAATGCTATTGCTGCACCTTCGGTTGCCTTCCACCTAGATGGTGTATTTATAGCATCTCCATTTTCTCTGCTTACCGATTTTGTTGATATAGATAGAATCGAAGTAATTAGAGGTCCACAAGGAACATTGTTTGGGCAAAACTCTACTGCTGGAGCAATAAATGTGGTGACAAAAGCTCCTTCGCTTGACGAAGAATCAAGCTCTTTGAGTATGTCTTTGGGTAACTACAATATGAAAAAAATATCATCAACATTTAATGTACCCATTTCAGAATCAGTTGCTACTAGTTTCTCATTTGCAGGACATAAACGCGATGGCTACTCTTTTAATACTATATTGGAACAAGAATTGGACGATGCTAACGATTTTAGCTTTAGAAACGACTGGTTTTTTCAATTAAGTGACACTTCTTCTTTAAGAATATTTGGTCAATATTATGATTTAGATAGGAACGGTTCTGCTATGAAAGGTATTGACGATACAACTGTAGATCCTAGAAAACTGGCACAAGACGCTCCTTCAGAGCAAACTTTAACATCTTCTGTGTATGCGGCGATTTATGAAAAGGAACTTGATTTTGCTGATTTGAAAATTTTAGCAAGCACACAAAGAGATGATATCTCCGTTAGAAGAGATAATGACAGACATGATTTTGGTATTGCTGCAACATCGATCCCAGGTGTAGCTTCTTACCCTTATGCCGAGTATAGATTTGAAACTTCTTTAGTCGAAACAACTACCTTTGAAATTAATTTGGTTTCTAATGAACCATTAATGGATGGAAAGTTAGATTGGACTTTTGGAGCTTTTTACATGGAACATGAAATTCAAAACAAAATTAGAGAATATATAAGTAGGGATGATGATATTCCCGAGTATGTTTGTTCCGAGCCTTTTGCTAACACTTCAGTGCCTGGAACGGCAGCAACTAATAGTATCGGTGGAGATGGAACCGCAACTTGTTTTGTAGTCGGTGGAGCTGTCGCTACATTCCTTGCTGAGCTGGGATTTGTAACCGATGCATTTCCTTCACGAGAGTCTTTATCAGTTTATGGACAGACTACTTATAGTTTTAGTGACGACTTAAGATTAGTTTCAGGACTTAGATATACTGAGGATTCTTTTGCTACAAGAGTTGGTAATTTCTTCGCATTTGAGACCAATGGTTTCGTAAGCACTCTAGACGAAACTGCTGAAGAGGTAACTGGAAAAATTACAATGGAATATGATATTCAAGATGACGCTATGTACTATATTTCTGCCACTAGAGGATTTAAACCAGGTGGGTCTAATTTAACTTTTGGGTTTGCTACTCAAGCTGAACTTAATGCTAACTTTAGATTTGGTTCGGTGCTAGTATCGCCTTTGGTATTGCCTGCATTTGAACCTGAAACAGTTAATTCTTTAGAATTCGGTTTGAAAGCTGACTTCTATGATGGTAGAGCAAGGGCAAATTTAGCTATATTTGACTATTCATACGACAATCTTCAAATTCAAGCGACCGATCCAGATGTATTTAGAGGGGGAGTAGTGAATATTCCTGAGTCTGAAGTATCTGGTGTTGAGTTGGAACTAACAGGAATTTTAACCGACTCTTTAACATTAGACGCTAATCTTTCCTTCCTAGATACTGAAATAACCGGTTCTTTTAATTACTTAGATAATATTGACGCTGAACAATATACTTTTGGTCAGGAAGATCTTCGTCTTGCAGCAGCCACTGATATTAGAGGCAATGAGTTGGCCAAATCTCCAGAGTATACTGCAGATATTAGTCTTACTCATGTAGCTGACTTTCCTTCAGGGAATACTATGACTTCAACATTGCAATACATCTATCGAGGAGAGTTTTTTCAGAGAGTTGCTAACAAGACAGCTCAAGACTTTGTTCCATCTTATGAAATTATAAATTTAACCTTCGGGATAGATTTTTCTGATTCAATGGGGCTTGATTTCGTATTTGCAAATTTAACTGATGAAGATGGTGTTAATTCAACAATGACAGACGTGTTTGGAACTGCTGGAACTGGAGTTGAATTAATTCCTCCAAGACAATTCTTCACAAGATTTAGCGTAGATTTTTAATACGAGCGCTTATTGAAGTTAATGCTTCTTGAATTAATACTCAAGAAGGTGTAAATAAATAGTTTGTGGATAAATTATTTATTAGTGCCGACGAACTCTTAAAAGACTCATTCAAGCTTGCTTGGATGATCTTTGAGAGCGGCTTCAGACCTAATTACATAGTTGGTGTTTGGAGAGGCGGAGCTCCCGTAGGCATAGCTATTCAAGAATTCTTAAAAGTCCTAGGAGTTAAATCCGATCATATTGCAATACGAACAGCATATTACGAAGGAATCGATCAAAGAAACGATAAAGTTGAAGTTTATGGTCTAAATTACGTAATCAAAAAAATTGAATCTGAAGATAAACTTTTGATAGTAGATGATGTTCACGATACAGGAAACTCAATTAAACAAGTTATTAACGACTTAAAAGAAGCTTGTAAAAAAAATACTCCTGAAATAAAAGTGGCAACTCCTTACTATAAGCCAAATAAAAATGAAACAGGATTAAAGCCAGATTTTTTTATACATGAAACAAATCAATGGTTAATATTTCCTCATGAGTTAGATGGGCTTACTATCGAAGAACTTGAGGAAAATAAACCTGAATTAAAAGACTTGATTTCAAAAGTAAGAAAAGTCCTTAAATGAAAGAGTTTATAAATTCGATAAGAATCTTTCTTATTTATAGAACTTATAAATTTATGGTGATTTTTGAGCGATTTTCTAACAAAGGCTTTGCTCTAGATATTTTTTCTAAAAAATTTCAAAAAGACCCTTATCAAACATACTCTAAAATGAGATCGATAAATCCAATTTATCACTCTAAGCCGACATTCCTTAGATGGGTAACGAAAATGCAATTAGTTCAACAGATTTTAAGAGATGAAAGATTTAGTGTTGATGACAGAAAATACCCAATTGCCAAACTCAGACGAAAAGAATTAAAAAGAGACGGCAGGGATATCATGTTGGATCAGTTTGAAAATCCAAGCATTTTAAAACTAGACCCTCCTGATCATTCAAGAATTAGAAAATTAGTTTCTTATGGTTTCTCTAATAGATATATCAAGTCACTTGAAAACCATATTATTGAAACCATAGATCAATGTTTGGACCATACTCATAATCTTGATAGTTTTGATTTGATGGAGGTATTAGCAAAACCTCTTCCCGCAATAGTTATTGCAAAGATGATGGGATTGCCTGACAAAGACTTAAATCAATTTCAAATGTGGTCTGAAAACTTACTTCAAGAAGTGGGCGGAATTGGTTCTTCAGTTAAAAAAAGAAAATTGGCAAGAGATGCTTACGAAGACTTAATAAGGTATTTTGAAAAGATTATTTTGTCTAGAAAAGATAATCCAGGAGAAGATTTTATTGGTAAGTTAATAAAAGCAGAAGAAGAAGGGGATAAGCTTAATGTGAAAGAAATGTATGGAACGTGCCTTCTTTTATTAATTGCTGGTCATGAAACAACGACACGATTAATTGGTAATGGTCTTTATTCCTTGTTAAATCATCCTGATCAATACGAAATGATTAAAAAAGACTATTCATTAATTCCAAACGCAATCGAAGAAATGCTTAGATTTGAACCGCCAGTTCATGCAACAGTTAGATTTGCATACGCAGATATGGAATATGAAGGCAATTCATATAAAAAAGGAACACCCTTCGCTATAAGTATTGCAGGAGCAAATAGAGATCCTGAAGCAAATGAAAATCCTAATGAATTTAATATTTTGAGAAATAAAATTAATCATGTTTCCTTTGGTTATGGTCCTCATATGTGTATTGGAGCCAGTTTAGCTAGAATAGAGTCTAGATTAGTTTTTGAAAAAATTTTTGAAAGATTTCCTAACTTGAGATTAGGGGATGAGTTACCAAAATGGCAGAAAAATTTCATTTTTCGTGGGTTTGAAAATTTAATTATTAAGGCCAGATAATTTATTAAAAATGCTAAAACTTTTATTAGGAATTTTGGGAGGATTATTTATTACTTCAACAGTTTTAGTGAGTATATTTGTGCCAATTAGCTTCCTAAAACCTGAGCCTTCTTTTTTTGATTTTGTATTGTCTCTTGTTTTCATTTATTTAACCTATTATTTAGCAAAAGAATTAAAATCTGTAGATAGAACCAAACCTTTGCCTGGTATGATTTTTCATTACGATTCTCAAAAACACTATTTTTCAAAGAGATGGTTTGCTTCATGTGGCGTACTTTTTTTTAGCTTATCTGCACTATTTAATTTGCAAGGTTTCTTTATATGATTAATGATCTAATAGTATTTTTTTCCTTTTGGATCATGTGGGCTTTAATAAGTTATTTTATAGTTCAGATTTATTCGGAATCTCGCATCAAAGAAGAGAATAGAAACAAATTTTTTGAAATTATTGCATCTGCAGGGTTTGGACTTTTAGTTAATTTAATTCTATTTATTGTGTATTAAAGTAGACTTATGAAATATCTTTTATTTTTTCTTTTAATTTTATTTGTATCTTCTATAGGTATTTATTTCTACGTACAACATGAAGTTTTAGAGGCAGTAGGGCTTGAGTTTGGTGGACATGATCATTAATCATTATGAATAATAAACACGATAACAGAGTAGTTATTGTCAATTCTTCTTTTGGAAATTTGATTGATATATCAATGGATGAGATATTTCAAGAATTCAGAGAATTAGTTTTATCTAGTGATGCAGAAATTTTATTTGAATTCAATTTCAATCAAAAAGTTGTTAATGCTAAACATTTTATTGGCAGAGGAAAATTAGAAGAAATAAAAAGAATTATAGATCTGAATAAAATAGAGTTAATTATATTCAATCATAATCTTTCTCCATCTCAGGAAAGAAATATTGAATCTTTTTTAAAGACCAGAGTACTGGATAGAACAGGATTAATTTTAGACATCTTCGCAAAAAGAGCCTTCAGTCATATTGGTAAACTACAAGTTGAATTAGCTCAACTTACGCATTTGTCAACAAGACTGGTTAGGGGCTGGAGTCATCTAGAACGCCAAAAAGGAGGTATTGGGTTACGAGGCCCAGGAGAAACACAATTAGAAACGGATCGAAGATTAATTTCTCAAAGGATAAAAAATATAAAAAAAAGATTAGAAAAGAGTCATCAACAAAAAAATCTTAATAGGTATGCAAGAAAAAAAGGCAGAAATCATATTGTAGGAATAGTTGGTTATACTAATGCAGGAAAAACTACTCTTTTTAATGGTTTAACTGGATCGAGAGAATTTCAAGCTGACAAGTTATTTGCAACTTTAGATACCGTCACAAGAAAAAATCTTGTTCCGGGCTCTGAATCAATAATATATACCGATACGGTAGGATTCATATCTAATCTGCCAACTTCATTAATTGAATCCTTTAAAGCTACTCTTGACGATTTAAAATCAGCTGATTTACTCCTGCATGTAGTAGACGTGAGTGATAGAAACTTCAAAAATAAAATTTATGAAGTAAATAAAATTTTAACTGAAATTAATGCAGAGAAGATACCTCAGATTCTTGTAAAAAATAAAATTGATATTAATGATTTTGATCAGAATGAAGTCATAAATCTTGTAAATTCAGTTTCAGTCTCAGCTAAGGAAGGTATTGGAATAGAAATGCTCAGAGATTTGGTATCCAATCATGCAAACAGAGGATTGTTTAAAGGTAAATTATTAATAAATTTTAATAACTCCAAAGTTAGATCTGAATGTTACAGGAAAGCAAAGATTATAAATGACGAAGAAACTAACGACGGTTGGGTTTTGACTTTAACAATTGGAAATTACGATCTTAAAAATATATTAAGTCATCAAGGTGTCGAAATAATTGATTCTTATAGTTACTTCGAAAAAGAAATTTAATTTATAAAAATTTTGATAGACTGCTTTAGGTAGAATAGAATTGAAAACCTAAGATGGCAACTTTAAAGCATTTAAATCCTGATTGTTCGACAGACGAAATACTTGATGTCTTAGACGAAGATGCAGGTCTAATTATTGACAATCTGATAGACAAGGATCAGATAAATAAGATTAATGCCGACCTAAATCCTTATTTAAAAGTTGATGTCTTTGGCAGAGACGAATTTACAGGATTTAAAACAAAAAGAGTTGGGGCTCTAATAGCTAGATCAGAAGCTTGTCGAGAACTAGCTCTTCATAAAAAAATTAATGAAGTTTCAAAAAAATATCTAGAACCTCACGGAGATGGATATCAATTACATTTTACTTCTGCGGTTTGTATTGGGCCAGGAGAGTCAAAACAAATTTTACATAGAGATAGAGGCATATGGGGCGGATATTTGCCAAGAAAGGTAGAACCTTTGATGAGTACAATTTGGGCTATAACAGAATTTACAAAAGCTAATGGCGCTACTCAAGTAGTTCCTGGTTCTCATAAGTGGGACAAAGATAGAGTTCCAACAGAAAAGGAAATTGCATATGCCGAAATGAAGCCAGGATCCGTACTTCTTTATACAGGTACAGTTCTTCATGGAGGAGGTCAAAATGAAACAATAGATGAGTCGAGAACAGGTGTGTTTTTGCATTATGCTTTAAATTGGTTGCGACAAGAAGAAAATCAATATTTATCTTGCCCGCCAGATGTAGCTAAAGATTTGTCTCCTGAAATAAGATCTCTTATAGGTTATTCAAAAGGAGGTTATGTTTTAGGCTTTTATTCAGACCCTCACGATAAAACAGCTACCTATGAATCGGTATCTCCTGAGAATATGTTTAAAGATCATCTCATTGATGATTTCAGTTCTTTACCAGACCCAACAGAATTAGTTTCAAAATCAACAAAATAACTAATGTTGATTGAACTTTTTGTAACAGCTTCTATTTCACTATTATTAGCACTTATTTCATTTTTGTTTCATGGCAGCATGACTTCTTACAATTTAGCGATAAGAACGCTTTCTTTTTTAGTAGTAGTTTCAACTTTATGGTGGACCTTTGGAATTTCAATTGTGTTTGAGGGAAATTCTGTATTATTGAGGTATTAATGTATTTTATTAACTGGATTGTTTTATCAGTTATTTATTATTTTTTATTAAGAATTTTTCTTAATTCAAACTATTATTCCGGAAGCAGGAGTAATATTCAGGAAGTTTTACTTGCTATTGTATTAGGCTCAATAACTTCAACCTTCATAATTTATGGATTCAATGTTTTATGAATGTTCTTAAAAATTTTATCTCTGAGTCTAAATATCCTGTTTTTTTTACCGGTGCAGGAATCAGCACCGATTCAGGAATACCTGATTTTAGAGGGCCTAAAGGATTTTGGAAAAATAATACGCCAATCTACTATCAAGATTTTATTTCTTCCGAAGAGTCAAGGATCAAATATTGGGAACAAAGCATAAACTTTAAAAGAAATTTTGGATCTTTTTTACCCAATGAAGGACATAAAGCGGTAAGCAAGATTATCTTCCAAAAAAAACAAGGACACTGCATTACTCAAAATGTTGATAATCTGCATCAAGAAGGTGGTTTATCTGATAATGATGTAACTGAAATTCACGGAAATGCTACTTTCGCAACCTGCTTAAAATGTAAAACAAAGATAGATCTAGAATTGATTCATGATGAATTCAAGAAAACTCATATTCCTCCCGTTTGTTCTAATTGCAATGGTTTTATTAAAACAGCTACGATTTCATTTGGACAACCTATGCCTCAAGAAGAAATGCAAAGAGCTCAATTAGAATCTTTGAAAGCCGATCTATTCATTGTTGTTGGCTCATCTTTAGTTGTATATCCAGCAGCTTCATTACCTTTGGTAGCCAAAGAAAATGGAGCAAAGCTAATAATTATCAACAATGAAAAGACAGATTTTGATAATTTAGCGGACCTTGTCATTAATGACAGTATTACCAAAACCTTTGAAGAATTATTTAATTAAATGAACATATTGTTTGGTAGCTCTGGTTTGGTTGGTTCATTTATCGCTAAGCAATTAAAAGAGACCGAACATAAATTTTTAGCTGTAAATAGGAAAAAATTATCTTTTTTATCAGATGAAGAGCAACAAATTGTTCTTAATTTTAACGAGACGAATTTTTCAGATATGAATAAAGGGTTTATATCTTTAGGGTTTCCACTTGAATGGTATGACTTAATTTTTATGAGGTCTAAGATCAAGAAGATTTTTCAAGAAGTTGATTACGACTTAATAATGGATATAGCTCAAAGATTAAAAAATAGTGGATGCGAAACTCTTTCCGTCGTATCAGCTGTTGGCGCTAATAAATCCTCTCTAAATTTCTATCTCTCTATTAAAGGACAATTAGAGGAAGATTTAATAAATTTAGGATTTTCAAAGCTTATACTTGCTAGACCAGGTCATCTTTTGGGAAAGAGGTCTAAAAAGAAAGATATCGGTACAAGAATTATTGAATTTATCGGATTGTTATCTCATCCCTTTATGATTGGAAAACTTAAAAAATATAGAAACATTAAAGCTGAAAAGATTGCCTATTTGTTAATTGAAGCAAGCTCAGATAAGTACGAAGATGGAACTTACGTAATTGAATTTGATGAGATAAAAAAAATCTAGAAAGCAGCAAAAAGTTTATCTAAAGAATCTTTTTGATCTACAGCAAATTTTTTTAAGGCCTCGATCAATGGAACAGGAATGTATGCATTAATTTGTTGATCATAGAAAGGTAAAGCCTTTATTTTTTTAAACCATTTATTTAGTAACGGATGCGAAGAGGAGTCACAATAATTATTTAAAGTTAATTGCTCCCATCTTAATACGTAGGGAAAAATCGACGCGTCAGCTAAACCAAATTTTGAACCACTAAACCATTCTCTATCTTTGAGTCCAAGCTCTAGCTTATCCATCAATATTTTCGATTGTTTTAATCCCTCAATTACACACTTTGCTTCTAAACCATTTTCAATTAAATCTCGTCTATTTTCTCTCTTCTCTAAATCAGGAATTTCATCAATTTCTTTATCTAGTTCATCTTTTGGCTTAAGAATTAATATATTTCTCACACCTATTCCATAAGTTATTGAACCTCCATGAATATGATAAGCATCTATAGTTTTCATCCATAATCTCATTTGATGTATTTCTTCAGGAATGTTTGATCTTGCAGATTTTTCAGGAAACTTATCTTCTAAAAATTCTAAGATTAAAGATGACTCTACTAATATTTTCTCATTGCATATTAATGTTGGAACCACATGATTGGGATTAAGTTTGATATATTCTGCATCATGTTGTTCGCCAGCTTGTAAATCAATTATCTTCGATTCATAAGTTAAATTTTTTAATCCGAGTATCAGTCTTACTTTTTGAGAACATGTAGACGGGCCATTATGAAAAAGAGTTAAATTAGACATGGATACATTTTAATCCCTATAAATTAAGAAATCTAATTTGTAAAAATTAACTAAAATCTTTTAACATTTTCCTTAATTCAAGCTGATGTTGTTCTTCTTGACCAATTAAATTTCTGGTGTACTCCTCGAGATAAATTGAAGAATCTTCAACAATTGGCAAAAGTTTTTTATAGAGTCCTAAGGCATAAACTTCATGCTCTAAACTCTCTTCAAGAATTCCTTTTATTGAATGATCATTTGTTTCTACAATTGAAGCTATCTTTTGACTAGGGTGACCATCTAAACCGGTTAAAAATTCTCCAGCTGTTTGAGCATGCTGTAAAGATTCCGCGGCTTGTTCTTGTAAAAATTGAACAATAGGAATTCTGTGCGGTCCTACAACCATTAACGAAGAATGAGTGTATCTAACTACACCAGCCAATTCAAATTCCATGATTTCATTTAAAATATCACAAACTTTTTCCTTATTTAGTTCTTTTAATTCCATTTTTAACCTCCAAAGAATCTAATTATATTTAAAAATTCTTTGAATTCGATCAATGAGAATTAAGAAAACAATGATTATCATTTACAAAAAAAGAGTAAATTGAAATAATTAATCAATCAAATAAAAAGGGGAGAGTTTATGAGCACTGAGATATTTGTACCGGTTTTTTACATGTTTATACTTACTTCGGCGGTATTCTTATTTAATACTACCGTTCGTTTTAAAGATGTTTTAATTGATAAAGGCCATAGGGCTTCTGAATTATTTAAGATACCTGTTGCATCTTCTGCAAGCGATCTTATAAGACAAGGCGATAGAAATTTAATTAATCTTTTCGAATTTCCAATTTTTTTCTACGCAATTTGTATTGTTTTATATGTTACTGGGAAAGTCGATGATTATTTTATTTTACTAGGCTATTGGTTTGTAGGCTTTAGAGTTCTTCATAGCATTTACCATATTTTTATTAATGGTTTTATAGGAGCGATGCCAATAAGAGCATTATTTTTCTTACCAAGTTGGTTAATAGTGGCTTGGATGTGGATAAGATTTATACAGATGATCTGACACCTTTAAAAACAAATAAAAGAGGAAAGGCTAGTAATACTATTTGAAAGTAGGATAGGATGCTATTCAATCCAACATTCAAGAAAAATGGTATTCTAGTTGCCCCTTCGTTTATTAACATTACAGACAATAAAGAGATAACCAAAAAATAAGGTATTAACAGGATAAACCAGTAAAGCAGTAACAAATAAACGAATTGAATTTGTTGAGTTCCTGTTGTTTGCCAAGATTTATCCAGCGCTTCAACAATTTTACAGTTTTCAATTATTAAGAAAAATGGTGCCAAAATTAATCTTGATGCCAAATAAACTCCTGGAATAATAAATAAAAATAAGCCTACTAGAGTTATTAAGCTTAGCGCTAAAGACAAAATAAACAGTTTAAAGAAAATTTGTAACGAAACTAAATAATATCCAATTGTTTCTTTCAATGAATCTGATATTAAGTCATTGACTAAAAGAACAGATAAAACTGCTATGAATGGGTTTAAAAACATATTTGTGAAAATAAAGAAAAGGGCTCCCCAAGTAAAAAATCTTTCATCATTAAGAAAAGTTTCACCCGCCGAAGTAGAGATTCCGATAAGCAAAAATACAGGAAAAGTTTTTATCGTATAAGAATAAAAAAAATTTTTATAAAATTTAAAACCCTCAGATATGAAAGAAAATGGCATAATATATTTTATAACTTAACTGAATAATTATGATAGAAATTTGGTCAAAACCTCAATGTCCTTTTTGCGACAAAGCAGAAAATTTGTGCATCCAAAAAAACTTTGAATTTAAAAAGTTCATGCTAGATGAAGACTTTTCTAGAGAAGAATTTATGAATAAATTTCCTACCGCGCGAACTTTTCCACAAATTCTTATAAATGGAAGGTTAGTCGGTGGATACACAGAATTTGCCGCTGAAGTTGGCATTGAATAGATTCTAATCAATCAATTTTAAAAAAAAAGCATTATCTTGGGCTGACTCTTCTAACGCATTGAGCCTACCACTTTTTCCTGAATGACCACCAATAAGATTCATTTTTAGAAGAATTGGATTCTTCGAAGTGCTATTTTCTCTTAACTTAGGAACATATTTGGCAGGTTCAAAGTATTGAACTTGAGAATCGAATAGGCTACTTGTTACAAAAACTGTAGGATAATTTTTCTTCTCAATATTATCGTAAGGGGAATAGGATTTAATGTATTCATACTCTTCCTTATTTTTTGGATTTCCCCATTCCTTATATTCAAATGTAGTCAAAGGAATGCTTTCGTCTGACATAGTTGTTAAAACATCTACGAATGGAACTGCAGAGATAATTCCTTTGTAGAGCTCTGGTTCGTAATTAATGATTGCTCCCATCAACAAACCACCAGCACTTCCGCCAAAAGCAAAAACGCTAGCTGGATTTCCAATATCTTTTGATATCAAGGATTTTGTTGAATCAATGAAATCGTAAAAAGTATTCTTTTTATTCAACATTTTTCCATCTTCGTACCATTGCCTACCCATTTCGGAGCCACCTCGAATATGAGAGATACAAAATATAAATCCTTTATTGAGAAGAGGAATTATTGTTCTTCTAAAACTTGCATCGATTATGCTTCCGTAGGATCCATAGCCATACATTAATAACGGCGCTTTCTTTAAATCTATATCTTTTTTGTAAACTAAAGAGTTTGGCACCAATTTACCATCTCGTGATTTAGTTTTTATCCGTTTAGTTTCGTATAAATCTTCATTAAAATTATTAATTTGAGACTTCCAAATTTCTTTTCGTTCATTTGTTTTAAAATTCAATGAATAAACTGAGCTTGGTTTTCTTAAGCTTGTATATCCAAACAAAAATTCGTTTGATTCATACTCTGGATTAGAAGAAATATAGCAACTGTAAGAGGGATCAGGAAAATCTATATAGTCTTTAGATAAGTTTTCTCTGTTCAACTTTAAAATTTTTGGAAGCCCATCTTCTCTAATACCTATGAATAAAAAGTCTTGAAAACAAATAAAATCTTCTAAAAGACGTTTTTCGTCATGCTCTAACAAGACTTCCCAATTAGAAAAGTTTTCAAAGTCTGATTTTTTAAATTTTAAAAGGCAAAAATTTATGCATTCATCCATATTAGACAGAGCAAAAAAACCTTCAGGAGTGTCTTCTACATAATAGAGGTGTTTATCAGATCGCCGAAGGACACATTCAGGGTTCTCCAATAAATTTTCAATATCTATCAGCCATAATTCATTAGATTCTGTTTTGCCTGAGTTTATGTAAATGTATTTATTGGTTCTTGATTTTGAAATAGATAAATTAAACTCATCATCTTTTTCCTCATAAACTAAGAAATCGTTGCTTTGAGCATCTCCAAGTTTATGTCTATAAACTTTATTTGAAATTAATGTTTTAGGATCTTTGTAAGTATAAAAAATATATTCGTTATTTCCCCAAGTGATATTCCCTGAAGTGTTTTCAAGTACGTCATTTATGTATTTATTCTCCTCAAGATTTTTAAATTTAATTGTAAATTCTCTTCTCCCATTTATATCCTCTCCAAAAGCAATAATTTTGTTATCTGGAGAAGGCGAGATTCCTGAAATTTGGTAAAAATCTAAATCCTCAGCCAATTTATTTACATTCAAAATTTCTTCTATATTTTGATTTTTTTCTCTGTAATAAACAGGGTGTTGATCATTTGATTTTATTTTCGAAAAATAATAGAAATCATTCTTTTTAATTTTCAAAGAAGTTTCTTCTTCCGGAATAAAACTTAACAATTCTTCAAAAATTTCTTTTCTGTAGTCTTTACCCTCTGAAAACCAAGTTTCAGCATAGGTATTCTCATCTTCCAAGTAAGATATAATTTCCTTGTTTTGACGGGTTTCGTCTCGAAGCCAATAATAGTCATCAAATCTTTTATCACCATGGGCCTCTAGGATTTTAGGAATTTTCTTTGGTTTTGGAGGTAACATATTTTTAATCTTAACTTAAATATTGCAAAAACATTTTAATCAAATATATTATCAAGCAAATATATCTAAGCACCTTCTATATAACTATAAATGTTAAAAAAATTTGTTTATTTTTTCTTTACAATTTTTCATATTGTTAATCTTCACAGCATAACCATAGATGGTGAATTGTCTGAACCTGAATGGCAAAGTGCTAATTCTTTTACAGATTTTCTAACTATTTTTCCAGATACTTTAGATACTCCCAAATATAAAACAGAGGCTAAATATTTTGCTGACGAAAAGGGTATATATTTTGCTTTTATAAATTATCAACCTAAAGAAAAGCAAATTTTTCAGAAACATCCTAGAGATTCTTTTTATGCAAATGCTGATAGAAATTACGTGATTATAGATTTTAATAATAATGCAAATATAGGATACGAATTTACAGTAACTCTTGGTAATTCTATAAGAGATGCAATCTTTGTAGATGAAAATGATTTTTCCGATGAGTGGGATGCAATTTGGTATGCAAAAACTAAAAGTTACGAAGATTATTGGATATCAGAATTTTTGATTCCATGGGACGTTGCTCCAATGGTAAATGTAGAAGGTCCATATCGTGAGATAAGTGTCTCTTTAGCAAGATGGACCTTCAGTGAAAATGAAGTTTATAACTCTCCTGGATTAAGCTTCTACAAATCACCTTTTTTATCAAAATTTAAAAAGTTACAGGTTAGAAATCTTAATACTCAAAAAACTCGAATAGATTTTTTTCCCTACGCAAGCTTTACCAACAATTTTATCCAAGATAATAGACAGATAAATATTGGAGGAGAAATATTTTGGGATATTAATCAGAACTCAAAGTTAGATTTCACTCTTAATCCAGATTTTGGACAAGTTGAAAGTGATGACGTCATTGTAAACTTTTCTGCAATCGAGACTTACTATCCAGATAAGAGACCTTTTTTTACTGAAAACCAAACACTTTTTGACGTAACTGGATGGAACCTTAGATTTATCAATACTAGAAGAATAGGTGCAATTCCAGATAAATGTTCTGATACTGACAGAAGTCATTTAGGAGAATGTAAAGACAGTTTAATTGATACTACCGATATCAACTTTGCACTTCGCTATACTCAAAGAGATGAGTCAAATGAATATGGGGTTTTTAGTGCATTTGAAGACGATTCCCTATTCTCTGAAGGTAGAGATTTCCTAGCGTTTAGATTTAGATCAACTAGAGATTATTTAAATACTAAAATTGGTTATTTATTTACTTCAGTTGATAGACCTTCTATTGAAAGAACTGCAGAAACACACACTATTGATTATGATTTAAAACCCTCAAATTCATCTCGAGTTTATGGTTGGGTTAGTCAGGTTAATACTGAGGAATTAGGTAACAAAAAAACAGGTTATGGTTTTAGGTCCTTAGTTACAAATCGTTTTTCAGATAAATTATTTGGATTGCTTGTCTTCAATTACCTTGATGAAAACTTCAATATAAATGATATGGGCTACGTCGAACAATATGGAAATAGTTTCATTGGAACTTATCTTCAATATAGCAACCCAAATAATGATGAAACTTCTAATATTTCTCAACAGAATTATGCCTTGAGAATGGGCTATAACAGGTCTTATCAGGGATTTGGTGGCGGCATAGGCGCCACTCTAGAATATGAATTAAGTTTTAAAAATAGTTCAAGACTTGAAATAGAATGCAATTGCACTTTATTCAGAGGCAAGGATTATGTTGAGACTAGAAATTATGCAGGTTCGCCTTACCTAGAATCATTAGGAAATCATGACCTGATTCTAGAATATTCAACTCCAAGAACAAATATGTTTCAACATAGATTTAAATTAGGTTATGAAACAAGCGGTTATGAAACTTCAGATAATAATAGCGATCTTAGATCTGAAGGACATACAATCGGTTATGGAATTTTGATGAAGCTGTCTGAAAATTTAAAAATATTTCTTAGACCGATAGAATATCAAACACAGTCAAATTGGAGTGTCTGGAACACTGAAAATCTTTTTGGTTATTACGACAAAGAAATGATTAGTTCAGGTATTAACTTAGATTGGTTTATAGGAGACAGACAGGAAGTAAGGTTAAAAGGAAAAATTTATGGAATTAAGGCTAATGACGCAAGATCTTACAGAGCTAACTCCTCAGGTTATTTAAATATTTCCAACGATATCTTAAATTCATTTGAATTATCAGAAACTGCTTTTCAAGTAAGATATAAATATCAATTTGCTCCTCTCTCAGATTTATATGTCGTTTATACAAGGGGTGGTAAATATTCTTTTAATAGAGAAAATTCGTTCGAAAAAATTTATTCTGGCGCTTGGTCTAATCAAAACCTCGATAAATTTATTATTAAGTTAAGATACAAGCTTTAATTAACATATAATTAATTCAAAGAATTTATTAAAAAATGGGTTTTATCGTTGAATACATAAATACTTTATTGGGTGGATTGGCTGCATTAGTTGGAATCATTTCAATTTATTATTTAATAAGAGAAATGCAGGAACAAAATAGAGTCGCTAGAGCAAATGCACGACAAAATGTTTCTGATAGCCATCAAGAGATTGCTTTAAAAGGAATGACTCCTCGAATGGTAAAAATAAAACTTAAATTAAGAAATAACGAAGACCTTACTCCTGAGGAAGACGCTGCTTATTTGACTTATTTTAGCATTATGCTCAGATCCAGAGAGAATCAGCACTATCAATATACAATTGGAATGATTGATGCTGCCGAATGGGAAAATTATTTAAAATCCTTTAAAACTCTTTTTAAGTCTGAATATCATTTAAAGCTTTGGAGTTTCATGAAAGAAACTTTTAATGATGAATTTGTAAAAATAGTTGATGGAATTGTCGATGAAAATAATTGAAGCTGAACAGGCGCAATACTTAATAAAATCCTTACAGCACCATCCAAGTCCTTACATTATTTATGATAAAGATTCAGGGGTAGAGTGGCTAAATAATTCTGCTCAATATATTTTTAATCTTAACGATAATGAATCTATTTCAATTGAACCTATTACAGACGTTAAGAAAAATAATAATAAATCTGAGATCGCAAGATCTTTTGATACAGATATTCAAATCAAATTAAGAGATATTGAATTTTTTCTGAGAACACGTATTCATGAAATACCTTTCGAAGAAAAGTCATCTTTTTTTCTAATAGAAGCTTTAGCAAATTCAGAAGCCGCCCTAGATGCATTGAAGGAAACTATTAGTTGTTTAGAAAATGACAGAATTAGCATGGCTTTTCAAAAACAAGTTGATATCGAAACTGGAGATATATTAGGAGTTGAATCTTTATTAAGACTTCTCGATGAAGAGGGTAATATAATTTCCAATGATAAATTAATTCCTTTAGTTGAAGGAGAGCATCTTTTTTCATTAGTTGTGCTTGCTTCACTAAAAAAATTAAAAGAATTCTTTAATTTCTTAAACAAAGAAAATTTAGGAAACTTTACAACTTACTTAAATGTCTCTGCTTACACCGTTATGCAAGAGAATTTTACTAAAATAATTTTAGATTTTGTAAACGAAAATAATTTGAAAGAAAATCAATTAGGCCTTGAAATAACAGAAACTGCTGAATTAGAAGATAGAAAAAAAGCTTCTGAAGCTTTTGAATCCCTTAAAAAAAGTGGAGTTCCTTTAGCATTAGATGATTTTGGTGCAGGTTACTCTTCCCTGAGTTATCTAAGAGATTTACCAATAAGTTTAATAAAACTTGATAAAAATTTTGCTGCAACAATTGACTTGTCAGATACCAAAGAGCTTGTTAGATTTGTAGTGAATATATCAGATAATCTTGGTTTAGATATGATTGTGGAAGGTATCGAGACTGAGGATCAGAAAAATATTTTTCTAGAATTAGGCTGTAAAAGAGGTCAAGGTTATTTCTTTCATAGACCAGAATTTCTAGAAGATTTTGCAGGAAATTTAGATGAATGAAATTTCTAAACCTTCAAAAGGTGCAGAAAAGATATTATTAGCCCAAATAAAACAGGAGTTTTCAGCTCCTGCAGAGGCAATTGAACATTATGTCGACTTAGTAGAGCAATATGCTAATGAAAACAATTTAAATGTTTCAGATGAAATTAACCAAATTAAAGATGCTGAAAAAAAGTTATTAAGTCAATATGAAGAAGCTTTTAATGAAAATACTTCTTTAAATAAAGAAAAAAAATCATCTGAAGAATATTCCGTTCTTAGACACAACCTTAGAACACCTCTAAATGCAATTATTGGCTATAGCGAAATTTTGATGGAAGATTTTGAGGATGAATTATCTGAAGAAATAGTTGAAGATCTTAATACTATCTTGAACTTATCCAGGGATACCGAAAAGGCTATTGAAAGGTTTGTTGATTTTATTAGAGGAGAAATTACTGAAATAAACTCTAACGATTCAGATGCTGGCCAAATTCAAAATGCAGAATCTCTTTTTAAGTCTCTCGGCGATATTGACTATAGTTTAGAGATTGATGAATCTTTAAACGATTCCGACATATTAATTGTTGACGATAATAAAACTAATTGTGAAGTTCTATCTAGAAGACTTTCACAAAATGGACTCAAATGTAGAGTGGCTTTTGATGGAACTTCGGCAATTGAAGAAGTAGAAAGGAAAACCCCAGATTTGATACTGTTAGATGTCATGTTGCCTGACATAAATGGATTAGAGCTTTTAAAACGTTTTAGAAAAAAAAATAAAATTGAAAACCTACCTATTATTATGGTTTCTGCGTTCAATGATGTGGATAGCGTAGCTAAATGTATAAAACTTGGTGCATCAGATTATTTACCAAAGCCACTTAATGGAACTATCCTAATGGCTAAAGCAATTGCAAGTTTAGAAGCAAAATACTTTCGTTCAAGAGAGCAGGAACTTTTAAATGAACTTCATATAAGGGCTACAACTTGTCCATTAACAGGTATATCCAATCGAAAAGTTGTTTTTGACAAGATAGACAAAGCTTACAAAAAGTCTCAAAAAAAAGATTCTTATACATTTAGTATTCTTTCTATGGATATTGACTTCTTTAAGTCAATAAATGATACCTATGGTCATCCTGGCGGAGATGAAGTATTAAAAAGTTTTGCTAATAAATTGAAAACTTCATGTAAACCAAATTTAGTTGGAAGAGTTGGAGGAGAAGAATTTATAGCAGTTATTGATAAAATAAAGGACGAATCTATTGAAGAATATTGCGAAAATTTAAGAAAAGAAATAGTTGATTTATCAATAAAATTTCAAGATCATAATATAAAAGTTACTATGAGCGGAGGAGTAGCATCTTCTGATGAGATAGATAATTTAGAGGATTTGATTAACTTAGCAGATGAAAGGCTTTATGAAGCTAAGGAAGGGGGGCGTAATCAAATTATTTTCAGAAAATAGGAGATAAAATGAAAAAAATTCTTTACGTTGAAGACAATGAAATGAATAGAGATATGTTAGGTCGAAGACTTACAAGACGTGATTATGAAGTGATCTTTGCTTTTGATGGTCAAGAGGGTCTTGATAAAATGAAATCTGAGTCTCCTGATTTAGTTTTAATGGATATGGGTCTTCCAGTTTTAGATGGTTGGGATGCAACTACTCAAGCAAAGGCTGATCCAGAGATCTCAAATATTCCAATAATTGCTTTGACAGCACACGCTATGGAAACTGATAAACAAAAAGCTCTTGATTGCGGTGCTGATGATTTTGACACTAAACCTGTAGATTTTAAAAGACTCCTAGAAAAAATTGAGTCAAATATGGCTTAACTATTTAAAACTTTTGATATCAAACTGGGTAATTGGTTAATTGAAACTTCATCTTTCTTTAGCAAACCCTCAACATTGTTTTTCAATAAATCCTCTTGCACTTCAGTCAATTCTTTTCCTGAATAAACTATTACATTGGGCTTTGTTTTAAATTCCATCGTTACAAATTTTTCAAGAAATTCGAAGCCATCCATTCTAGGCATTTCTAAATCAAGTACTATGAGAGTAGGATTTTTTTCTAAATTCTTTAATCCTTCTTTACCATCTTTTGCAGTAATTGCTTTGAAACCTGTATCTTCAAGAGCTCTTGACAATATATCTCTAGTATTTTCGTCATCATCAACAATTAAAATAGTATTATTTTTTGAATCGCTTGAAACAAATTTTTGAACTATTTTTAAAAATTTATTTCTTTCGATTGGTTTAGTTAAATAATCATCAGCACCTAAAGAAAAGGCTAAAGATTCTTGAGACATTTGAGAAACCATTATCACCGGAATATCTTTAATTTCTTTATCCGATTTACATTCTTTAAGAATAGACCATCCATCTCTTCCAGGCATTAGAACATCTAAAAGAATCAATTTAGGTTTAACTTCTCTGATCATATTTAATCCTTGTTCACCATTAGTTGCTCCAAGAAGAGTGAGACCAGCCTTTTTAATAGTTCTTTTAACTAAATCATGCATTGCTACATCATCATCTATTAGCACACATAAATTTTCTCCTTTCAAAGAATTAATCTCTTCATTTTCTAAATCTTCCGCATCATCACATATTCTAGGTACAAAAATTGTAAAAACAGAGCCTTTACCTTTTTCTGAGGAAACAGTCACGCCACCACCCATTAATTCAGCAAATCTTTTTGAAATAGGTAATCCTAAACCTGTTCCTCCATGAGTTGCAGAAGTAGATCTTTCGGCTTGCTCATACTCTTCAAAGACTTTAGCAACTCCTTCAGCACTCATTCCTTCTCCATCATCTGTGACTTTAAATTCAATCATCTCAATTCCATCTTTATCCATTGTTGTTACGTCCATTGTTACAAGGCCATTATTAGTGAACTTAAAAGCATTACTTAAAAAATTGGTGACACATTGCCTAAGTTTTGTTTCGTCTTGGGTCATTGAACCTATTGCTTCCTGAACATTTATCTTAAATCCATTGTCATTTTTTGTAGCTAAAGGAGCGTTAATATCTCTAAGAGTCTCTACGACTTTTTCTATCTCAAAACTAGTTAAATACAGCTCCATTTTTCCAGATTCAATTTTTGATAAATCTAGAATGTTATTAATTAAGGAAAGTAAATGTGTTCCAGAAGATGTGATTTTTTTAAGATCCGGCATAAGATCTTCGTATCCTAAATCCTCACATTCTTCATAGAGCATTTCCCCGTAGCCTAAAATTGCATTTAAAGGAGTTCTTAATTCATGACTCATGTTGGCAAAAAATTTACTTCTTTGTTCGTTTGCTTCTAACGCTTCATCTCTGGATTCTTCCATTTCTTTTGTTCTTGTATCGATTAGAACTTGAACTTCTTCAGCCATTCTGGTGAAAGCTACTGTCATTAATTCAATGGAAGCTTCTTCACCTTCCTCATCTGAACTTTCTTTAGCTAAAGATTGCATCTTATTGATATCGTTTAATATCAGCGTTCTTGAATCTCCTTCAAGCTCATCGGCTAAAATAGTCATTTTTTCAATAATTGCGTTATCTCTTTCTTTTCTTCTTTTAGCTTGTTCAGATCTAATGTTTTCCATTTCATTCAAATGGCCCCTATAAATTTCTAATGCTTTTGCTAGTTCGCCTACTTCATCATTTTCTGATCTAAGAAGTCCTGTTCGTTGTGGCATTGTTTTTGAAAGATCTCCGCTAGTTAGAGCTTGAAGAACTTCGATTGCTTTATTTACAGAGCCAAATATATTAGCTGAAATAATTGAAGTAATAGCTATTACAAGAACCATTACTACAATTATTAATACCAAAATGTATGAGAGGATGGTATTTTCTTGTTCGATGCTCTCTTTCTCATTTCTAAATATAAAAAATTGAGCTTTATCTGATGATAGATAAGAACTTAATGGCAGAAGGGTAATAGAAGAACCCAAGGAAGCATCTCTCGCAGAAGTTCTATTGCCTTGATCTCTAAGGTTTAGATTTGCTTTATCTACGTGTGCTTTTAAATTAGTAATACCATAATTAGTTGTTTCATACGATCCTAAGTCAGATTCAAAACTGGCATAGTCATCACCCAAAGATATAACTCCTTCCTGAGTTTGAACAGCCGTAACTAATTCAAATTCATCACCAAAGGTTTCCATTGATTTTCTAATATCAATACCAAGAACAATTATTGCTTCAGCGTCTCTAGAGAAAGCTTTGACCGGAAAGGCCATGATTTGATTTAAAGTACTTATTTCAGACCCTGAGATATC
>CACESE010000012.1 GCA_902562135.1 uncultured SAR86 cluster bacterium
GATTTTATGATCTCTTCAGGATCAACGCTTAAAGGATTTGAATCAATTAAAGAAATGAAAATATCATTTGGGCGTTCATTAATTTTTGGGATTTTTGAAAAAGGTCTAGTTTTCAAGACAGTCCATAATCCAGACTTGACCAAAATGTTTACAACGTCCTCCTCAGAAAGATCGGATAAATTTTGAGAAGATATAAAATCAAATTGCTCTTGATCGTCTTGTTTTTTTTCAATAATCAAAGATAGAAAGGCTCTTCTTTCACCTCGATTAATACTTGAAACAACTCCTGATACTGGAGCTGTAAAAATCACTCCTGGGTTTTTTTTGTCTTCAAATAATGGTTGCCCTTTAATTACATTTTCATTTTCCTGAACCAACATGGTTGGTTTCATGCCATGGTAATCCTTTCCGAGAACCCCGATAGACTTCGATGCAGCTTCGTGAACAATTGAAGTGTCAGGTTTACCTTTGATAGGTATTTCTAGTCCTTTTTTTATTTTAAAAACCATTGCTTGCAGAGACTAATGTGTTTAAAGAAAATTTGGTAACTTTTTGTATTTAATACCGGCCATTCTTTTAACAACTTTGATAAGTTGAGCGCAATATCCAATTTCATTGTCATACCAAAGATAAATGATGGCATTCCGACCGTTACATTTTGTAGCTTGTCCATCAATAACCCCAGCATATCTTCCTCCGACAATGTCTGAAGATACAACCTCGGCAGACTGGGTGAAGTCGATTTGGTCTTTCAATAAACTATGAAACGCAGTCTGTTTTAAAAATTCCACAAATTTTTCTTGATCTGAAGGTTTTTTTAGATAAAGGCTCAATATTGCTAATGAAACATTTGGAGTTGGAACTCTTATCGCATTTGCGCTAAGTTTTCCTTCCAAATTAGGCAATATTTGAGAGACAGCGTTGGCTGCGCCGGTTTCGGTTATTACCATATTAAGTGCTGCTGCCCTACCTCTTCTTGATTTTCTATGATAATTATCTATGAGATTTTGATCATTGGTATAAGAATGAATTGTTTCTACATGACCATTATCTATCTCAAATTCATTATCAACAGCACTTAGAACAGGAACTATTGCATTTGTAGTGCATGAAGCCGCACCAATAATCTCATCTTTATCATCAATTTCATCATGATTCACTCCATAAACTATATTTTTTAATTCTTTTTTTACTGGGGCTGTAAACAAAACTTTTTTTACTTCCTTATTTTTTAAATGTTTCTCTAAACCTTCTTTTGTAGAAGACATGCCTGTGTTGTCTATGACGATGGCATCAGAAATCCCACAACTTGCATAATCAACATTGTCAGGGCTGTCAGCTGAGATAAACTTAACAATATTTCCATTCATTATTAAGGCGTTTTCTTGCTCGTCCACTCTTATAGTGCCTTTAAACCTTCCATGCACAGAATCCTTTCGCATAAGCTCAGCTCTTTTCAACAAATCTTCCTCAGAACCTGATCTTGTCACAACTGCTTTTAGGCAGAGAGTCTCCCCAGCTCCTGTATCTTCAAGTAATAACCTTGTAAAAAGTCTTCCAATCCTTCCAAATCCATATAAAACAAGATCTTGAGATTTATCTAAAATCGGTTGATGAACTCCAATAACTTCTCTAACTTGTTCTTGGACAAATTCTTCTAAAGCCATTCCTTTTGAATCAAACATAAAACCTGCAGCTAAAATACCAATATCTAGCTGACAAGGTCCTAGATCGATAGAATCTAGACATTCTAAAACTTTAGAAGTCTCAAACTCACTTAATTCATTTCCTTCTGCTTCTCTTACTTTTCTATGTAGTTGCATTATCTCAATGACCGATAATGTCATTAGAGGTGATCCATAGAGTAATATGCGTACGTTTTTCCTATGCATCTTGCCAATGATAGGTATTGCGGATTCAATTAAAGACTGTCTTTCAATCCAGTTATCTAAATAATTGTCTGGTTTATCTCTTTTTCTTTTGTCTGGGTTAGTATCAGACTTGATCTCTGTCATTTTTTAAAGAGAGGAATATCTTTTTAAATGGTAATCAGAATTCCCGAAAATAGTTCTTATAGTTGTTAATCTTTTGAAGTAATGACCTATACTCATTTCTTCGGTAACACCCATTCCTCCATGGAGTTGAATAGATTCTTCGCCAATTAACTTTGCAGCACTTCCTATTTGAAATTTTAGTGCCGACACCGCTTTAGACGAATCTGGAGCATTATCGTTCATTTTTGCAGCCGCCATAAGCAACAAAGATTTAGTTTGTTCATGAACCATAAAAGTATCAACCATTCTATGTTGCAAGGCTTGGAATTTACTTAAAGTTTGACCAAATTGTTCTCTTGTTTTGGTGTACTCAAGAGTAAGCTCATTCATTTTTTGCATTATGCCAACAGCTTCAGCTGAAATAGCCAGAGTCGCTAAATCTATGACTTGAGAAATTGTTTTGAAAGCCTTTCCTTCGTCTCCAATCAGATTTGATTTGGGAACTGATACATTTTCTAAAGTTACCTCTGAGGCTTTTGATCCATCAACATTTGAGTAATCTCTGGAACTTAATCCTTTCGAGTCTTTATCTATAATCAACAGAGAGATGCCATCTTCATCAAGTTGACTGCCAGAAGTACGACAAGAAACTATAAATTTATCTGATGCTGGACCATTCATCACAACAGCTTTATATCCATCAATAATGTAGTTATCCCCTTCAAGTTTTGCAGAAGTAGTCACATCATTTAAGTCAAACCTACTTTGTGGTTCTGTAAAAGCAAAAGACATTTGTAGTTCGCCTGAAAACAATTTAGGCAAAATTTCTTTTTTTTGGTCGTCGCTTCCTAGCTTGCTTAATAGATTACCCGCTAAAACAATATTTGGGATGTAAGGCTCAACGATTAAACCTGTTCCGAAGGCTTCCAAAATAACCATCAAATCTACTGGACCTCCATTAAAACCACCATCTCCTTCTGGGAAAGGCATAGCCAATAAACCGAATTCACCGAATGTTTTCCAGTATTCCTTGCTAAAACCATCCTCTGACTTGACCAATTTTTCTCTGACATCAAAGGGATAGTCTTTGGCAATAAACTGGGTTATCAGCTCCTGAACTTGTTTTTGTTCTTCAGAAAGTGCGAAATCCATAGGTAATGTTTATAGGCCTAATACAGCTTTAGCAATAACATTTCTTTGAACTTCGTTACTACCGCCGTAAATTGATACTTTTCTGAAATTAAGATAATGAGGCATGACCGTAGCAGCAAAATCAGGACCAATCCTTTTTTCATTAGAAGCAAGGTCGGATTCACTCATAAATGGATGAGCATAGTAGCCAAGAGCCTCCACGAATAATTCAGAAAGGGCTTGTTGAAGGTCTGTTCCTCCAATTTTTAAAATAGATGATTCAGGGCCTGGGTGACCACCTGCAGACATAGCGGCTAAAGTTCTTAATTCTGTGAATTCTGCAGACAATAGATCTATTTCTAATTTGTTTAATTTATCCATGAATAAATCATCATCTTTCAAGAAACCATCATTTAAAGGAAGTTCATCGGCAATTTCTCTCAACCTTTTAATTTCTCTCTTAAGATGCGGTATTCCTCCAATCCCAGTTCTTTCATGTGCCAATAGGAATTTTGCAATACTCCAACCTGCACCCTCTTCACCAATTAAATTTTCTGCAGGCACCTCAACGTTATCTAGATAGACCATGTTAACTTCGTGGGAACCATCAATTGTAATGATAGGTTTGACTTCAACTCCCGGACTCTTCATATCAATTAGCAGAAAACTTATACCTTCTTGTTTAATTCCCGATGAATCCGTTCTTACCAAACAAAATATCCAGTCGGCATGTTGAGCCATAGTTGTCCAAGTTTTTGTACCATTGACAATATATTTGTCACCTTTCTTCTCGGCTTTAGTCTTTAGAGAAGCTAAGTCTGAACCAGAACCAGGCTCTGAATATCCCTGACACCACCAAACATCATTGTCTCTAATTGCTGGTAAAAATCTTTCTTTTTGCTCTTCAGTACCAAAAGTATAAATTACTGGACCACACATGCTAACGCCAAACGGCACTATATTAGGAGTATTAAAAGCAGCAAGTTCGTTTTGAAAAATATGTTTTTGAGTAATGGACCAACCAGTACCACCATGTTCTTCAGGCCAATTGATAGCGAACCATCCTTTTTTGCTCAAAACTTTTTGCCATTTTAGATGGTCTTCTCTTTCTAAAGGGATTCCATTATCCATTTTTCTCTTCACATCGGCAGGATAATTCTTTTCTAAAAAGGTTCTTACCTCTTCTTGAAATTTTAGATCTTCTGGTGAAAAAGATAGATTCATTTTTTATACCTCACAATTAAAATTTGAATAAATTCTGAAAAATGTATTATACACTCAGTTCAATCTATCCAAAGTAGAATCTTCTTCATATGCATAGAATTTTAGATAAGAAAAAAAGCTTGGTTATTTGTCAAGACAGCTCCAAATTAGGAATTGTATCTAGATTCATAAAAACAAATTCTGATAGACCCTTTTCTATATTTAAAGAATTTGAAACTTTACCTTATGATCATTTTTCTCCTCATTTAGATAATCTTTCCAATAGAATTGAAACCCTTTCAAAAACTAATAGTGACGAAATATTAGTTCTCACAACCACAAATGCACTCATACAGCCATTGTTCGACAAAACCTCTGTTAATAATTTTTCTTACATTTTTGAAATAAAAAAAAGTCTAGACAGAGACGATTTAATAAAAAAATTAGACATTTCAGGTTATAACGCATCTGAAATTGTTTCTTCGAGAGGAGAATTTGCAATTAGAGGCTCTGTTATAGATATTTTTCCAATAAATTCAAAAAATCCAATAAGAATTAATTTAGAAGACAATTTTATTGAGTCTATTCGGACTTATGATAAAGATTCTCAACTTGGCATCCACAAAATAAATAAATATGAATGCAAGGCTTCAAAAGGATTTACTCTAGATCATGATTCCATAAAAATTTTTAAAAAAAATTGGAGATCAAACTTTAGTAATGATGGAAAAATTTTTGATGATGTTTCAAAAGGTAGATTTCCAGAAGGGATAGAATCTTACTTTCCTCTTTTTTATAAAGAAAAACCTAAATTTGATGATTTTTTTTGTGATTTTGATTTATTTTCTTTTGGTAATTTGGAACATTCAACGAAATCATATTGGCACATCATCAATCAAAGATATGAAGAATTTATAAACAATCTTGATCGTCCACCACTAACCCCTTCTATTTTATTTAATGATCCAAAAGAATTTCTTACAAAACCCTTTACCGAAATAATTGATGAAGGAAAAAAGCAAATAACTATTAGAAAAGATATTCCTGAATCAAATAACCTTCCAAAAATAGAAAGAGAAACATTTATTCAAGAAGAACAATATGAGTTCAAATTAGAAGCCAAAGTTGTGCATACAAATCATGGAATAGGCATTTTTAAAGGCTTAAAAAATTTAAGTAACACTGAATGTTTTGCAATTGAGTACGCTGAAGGCGAGACGTTATACGTTCCAATAAGTTCTATGAATTTGCTGACTCCATATCATGGAAATAACGAGATTAAGCTAGACTCTTTGAGAAAAAATAATTGGAAACAAAAAAAAGAAAAAACTAGAAAAAAAGCTTTTGATATTGCTGCTGAATTATTGGAAGCCGAAGCATCGAGAAAAATTGATAAATCCATCCCTCTCATCTTAGAACAAAAAGAATTAGAAATTTTCTCCAAGGGATTTGGCTTTCAAGAAACGCCAGATCAAACAAGTGTCATAGCAGAAATTAGAAATGATCTCGCCTCCGAAAAACCACAAGATAGACTAATTTGCGGTGAAGTAGGATTTGGAAAAACTGAAATTGCACTAAGAGCTGCCTTTATTTGTGCTCAAAATAAAAAACAAGTTGCTGTGCTAGCTCCAACAACGATCCTTGCGAGACAGCATTATGATTTATTTTGTGAAAGATTTTCAGATACTAATTTAAAGATTGAATTTATTTCAAGGGAAAAAAATATCAACGAGAAGCGTGAAATTTTAGATAATCTTGAATTAGGCAATACTTCTATAGTAATTGGAACTCACGCACTTTTAAGCGATCAACTTGTTTTTTCTGATTTAGGATTACTTATTATCGATGAGGAACATAAATTTGGAGTAAGGCAAAAAGAAAAACTCAGAAAATACTCAAAGGGAATTAATACTATCTCGTTGTCTGCTACCCCAATTCCTAGATCTTTAAATCTGGCTTTATCCAAAGTAAGAGATATATCAATCATTAGTACTCCTCCTCCTGGAAGAAAAGCGGTTGAAACTTTGGTAGCAACTTATGCAAAAAGTCTTGCAAAAGAAGCGATCGAAAGAGAATTTACAAGATCTGGGCAGATATTTTATTTGGTAAATAATGTTTCTCGTCTTGAAGAAAAATTAAAAGAATTAGAGAAGATAGTACCGGATGCAAAAATTAAAATAGCTCATGGGCAGATGGCACCAAAAGAACTAAAGAGTGTAATGTTAGATTTCTTAAATAAAAAAATTGATATTTTACTTTGTACTACAATCATTGAAAGTGGAATAGATATTGCGAATGCTAATACTCTTATCATTGAAGGAGTTGAGAATTTTGGTCTATCTCAACTGCATCAAATAAGAGGTAGAGTAGGAAGGTCTAATAGACAGGCCTATGCCTATTTCTTTATAACTCCCGATGTAACTCTTACAAAAAATGCTTCAGCCAGACTGGAGGCTCTAAAATTCAGTGATTCACTAAACTCAGGATTCAATTTAGCAATGAGAGATTTAGAAATTAGAGGAGCAGGTGAAATTTTAGGAGAAAAACAAAGCGGATTGATTGACTACGTTGGTTTGAGTTTATTTTCTTCAATGATAAATAGGTCTATTAAACTCCTAGAGGGGATAGATGAGACGCACGAAGAATTCGAAGTGAAAATAGGAGAAAATGGATTCATTCCAGAAACCTTCATTCCACAGACCGAAGTAAGATTGGAAATTTATAAAAAATTTTCTTCCGTTAAAAATACAGAGAACCTAAATCAGCTTGTAAAAGAAATAGAAGATAGGTTTGGAGCTTTACCTGAAGATATTAAAATTTTAGTGAATTTGACGTGCATAAGAATTGAATCTAGTAAGCTGCTGATTACAAAAATAAAAGGCGACAACAAAAAATGCACTCTTTCTTTGAGTGATAACTCAAATTTGATATCTAAAAATTCATCTGTAAGAGAAATATCTATCAATTATCCTGAAAAAATTTATTCCAAGTCAGAATTTCTTTTAAATAAGTTAAAATCTTTTAGTAATTAATTGACTATGAGACAAATCTTAATCGTTTTAACATTTCTAATTTGCCCTTCCCTTTTTTCTGAAAACGAAGATTATATTTATAGAGTTGATCTCATTCTTTTTAAATTTTTACCAAATTTAAATACAAATGAAGAATTCGATTTGCCTAATTTTAATTTTGTTGAAGATCTAAAGACACTTTCATCAATGTCATACCCAGAATTTATTGAACCCATTTCGCTTGATTTAAACTATGACTACAGCGAATTATTTATTGAAGTTGATTCTCCAGCAATGATAGTTGATGAAAACTTAGAATCAGATTCCGTCGTAAAACCAAAAAATAGAGATTTTTTTGAACTAGATATCGGCGAAGAATTTTCACTTTTATCTGAGGTAAAAGCTTTTCAAAAAAGTAGGGATTATCGTGTAATAGGTCATTTTTCTTGGTTTCAACCAGTTGTTGAAGAGGGATTATCCTCGCCACTTTTAATTGATACAGAAGTTTTTAAAGAAAATAAAATTTTTGGAACTTTAAATATATATAAAAAAAGATTTCTTCATTCCGATTTCAATTTTTATTTGGCTGAAAAAACTGAAGAATTAGATATTCAAGAATTAAAAGTAAAATTAAATAAAGAAAATCTTGAAGAATATGAAATCCTAACTAAGGAAGACTCCATGAAAGTAACTTATCAATTAACACAGTCAAGAAAATTAAAATCTGGAGAACTTCATTATATTGATCATCCAAAATTTGGAATAATATATAGGTTGGTTAAGGCTGAGAAAATTGAACAGTCTTAGATTTGTAGTGATCTAACAATTTTTGATAAATTTCTTTTTTTTCGGAGTCCTTCTCTTCTCCCAATGCCAATTCAACCTTATGAATGGCCTGATCAAGTGTTTCACCAGGTGAGTTCCACGGACCTTTTGTAAATAATCTTGATTTAACCAAATTATGATAATTTTCTAACATTTCCTCAGTTGCAAATTCAGGTTTCTCATAGCAAATAATTCTTTGGGCTAATTCTCTATATCTCTCATCTTCAAAACCATCCACTAGTTTTACTTTTTCATCCCAAGTACTAATCTCAAATCTTTCCATCCATAACTTATCAGCAGGAGAACTAAATCCATCATAAATTTTTTGTTCTACTATATTTTTTTCAGCCCAAGTTTTATCATCATCCTCTAGAATTTGAGATAATTTTTGTTTAAATTCTTCATTTTCTTTTATCGACTTTGCGCGAGCAGCTAAAACTTCAATAGACTCATCTAAAAAACTTTCTGCATTTTTAATTAAGTTTACGTTTATTATGGGTTGAGTTTTATTTATAGCAATTTTTTTAAATGCGCCCGATCTTCCAATTTGCCCTTTTAACTCTGAATAAGACATTTCAAAAAGATCTTTAGGATCAAAATATAAATCTACTAAAAGCACTTCATTAGTTTTTTTTGAATTTTGAGCAACAGGAAATACAGGGTAGCTAAAAGGCTGTCCTTTAAATATCTCCGCTAGCATTGAAAATGGCTGCTCATTTAATGATGCTATAAGATCTTTCTTTTTTGAGGTTCTTATTGCTGATTCCCAAAGTTCAGGTATCTCTTTGGTTATTAACCTAACTAAATTAATCATCAGATAAGAATCTACAACCGCGTCATGAGCGTTCAATGATGAAATTCCATTCGCTTCAGCAACCATTTCCAATTTGTATCTAAGATTTCCATCATCATCCATGGGTATTTTTATTTTATCCGAGTAAAAGTTTGCAACTAGGAAAATAATTATCATTAAATCAATTCTCGAAGAACCGTTTGCATTTGTTGTTAAATACGGATCAATTAAATTCCAATAAAATTGTCTTCGAAATAATTCTTCGTCAAATTTCATTCCGTTATAAGTGACATGGACTAACTCTTTAGTTTTTCCCCAGCTTAACCATTTATTTTTTAAAAAATGCATCATGTCGTAGTGAGACATTCCATCTTCTAAATTATTGGTCTGTTTATGTGTTTCATAAGCGCCTTTGGTTGGAACCACCCAAGGAAGAACTTTCGAACTTAAATTTAATTCTTCTTCAACATTAAAGTCTTCGTCTGTGAGAACAGACCCAATCTGAATGATTTGAGAAAACCATGTATTGAGACCTGTTGTTTCGGTATCGTTAAAAACGAAAGATTTTTTTGACATCGAAGTAAATTATACTTCAATGAAAATAAATTTTTATAAAAGTAATTTACTTGTAGTAAGCGTTTTCAGTTTGACTGTGATCGGTTGAATCAATTATCTCAGTCAATTCTGGAATATTATTTCTTAAAGTTTTTTCAACACCATCTCTAAGAGTTAAGTCAACCATTCCACAGCCTTGACACCCACCGCCAAATCTAAGAACAGCTTTAGTACTCTCTAAAACTTCGACCAAATGCACCTCACCGCCGTGAGAAGCAAGCGAAGGATTTATCTCACTGTATAGAAAATAATTTATTTTATCTTCAATGGTGCTGTTTTCATTTAAATTTGGCATTTTTGCATTAGGAGCTCTGATAGTTAGCTGACCTCCAAATTTATCGGGATGATAATCAACTTTTAAGTCTTCTAAAAAAGGAAGACTTAAATTTTCCAAAAACACGTTAATTTTATCCATTTTGAATAAAACATCATCTGCCTCCTCTTCTCCATCCTTACAATAAACGATGCAAGTTTCGGCTTTAGGAGTTCCTGGATCAGAAACGAATATTTTTATATTTGTAGGCTCCTCTTGCTTTGACAGCAAGTCAAACAGATAATCCTGAGCTGAATCAGTGATATTTAAACTTTCCATGAATTAAATTATATTTTGCCTTCTAGCTCAGGAACTACGTCAAACAAATCTCCGACAAGCCCATAATCAGCAACTTGAAAAATAGGAGCATCTTCATCTTTATTTATGGCAACAATGACTTTACTATCTTTCATTCCAGCTAAATGCTGAATTGCTCCGGATATTCCAACTGCAATATATAAATTTGGTGCAACGATTTTACCTGTTTGTCCAACTTGATAATCATTAGGTACAAAACCTGAATCAACTGCGGCTCTTGATGCACCGATAGCCGCGCCTAATTTATCTGCAATCCCTTCGAGCAAAGAAAAGTTTTCTCCATTTTGCATTCCTCTTCCTCCAGAGATAATTACATCAGCCGCAGTAAGTTCTGGTCTATCTGATTGAGCTAACTCTTCTTTTATAAATTCAGAAATTCCAGCATCATGAACTTCTTCCAAAGATACTATATCTGCAGAACCACTTTCAGCTGGTGTAGCATCGAATGCCGTTGTCCTTACTGTAATAACTTTTTTTTCGTCTGCTGTCTTTACAGTAGCAATGCAATTACCTGCATAGATTGGACGTTGAAAAGTATCAGGTCCTTCGATTGCACAAATATCTGATATTTGACTAACATCTAAAAGTGCAGCAACTCTAGGCATGAAATTTTTACCACTTGTGGTAGTGGGCGCAAGAATGTAATTGTATTCACCTGAAATTTTAGAAACTAAGGTTGAAATGTTTTCAGCTAAACAATGTTCGTACTCATCAGAATCTACTAATAAAACTTTTGAAACGCCTTCAATTTTACTAGAAGCCTCGGCAACGCCAGAACAATCTTTTCCAGCAACTAAAATATGAACTTCTTCATCTAATTCTTTAGCAGCCGTGACTGTATTTAGAGTAACTGATTTAAGTTCTTCGTTGTTATGTTCTGAAATTACTAATGCTGTCATGAAATCACCTTTGCTTCGTTTTTAAGTTTATCGACTAATTCGTCTACGGTTTCCACTATTACTCCGGCTTCTCTTTCAGGAGGTAAAGTAACTTTTAAAGTAGAAATTCTTGGGGAAATGTCAACTCCAAGATCTGAGGCTTGCATTACGTCTAATGGCTTAGATTTTGCCTTCATGATATTAGGAAGCGATGCATATCTTGGCTCGTTCAATCTTAAATCAGTTGTAACAATAGCTGGTAGATTTACCGAAACTGTTTGCAAACCGCCATCTATTTCTCTTGTAACTTCGGCTTTACCATCATTAATTGATAATTCGGAAGCAAAAGTTGCTTGGGGATATCCTAATAATGCTGCTAATTTTTGACCTGTCTGATTATTATCTCCATCAATAGCTTGTTTTCCCATGATGATTAAATCTGGATTTTCTTTTTCTACGACTGCTTTTAGTAATTTAGCAACACCTAACGGTTCTACTTCTGAATCAGTTTCGATGAGAATCGCTCTATCCGCACCTAGAGCTAGAGAGGTTCTCAGTTGCTCTTGAGCAGCTGTCGAACCGATAGTTACAGAAATTATCTCTTCTGCCACGCCAGATTCTTTCAATCTTACTGCTTCTTCAACAGCAATTTCGCAAAAAGGATTTATAGCCATTTTTACATTATTCAGATCAACGCCAGATTCATCTGCCATTGGTCTTACCTTTACGTTGTAATCAACAACTCTCTTAATTGGAATAAGAATTTTCATTTATATATATGTATATTATATTTGAATTATTTAAAAAAAACCCCATTCTAAAAGATATACTGCTTATCAGCAAAGCTTTAGAATATTAAATTATATAATTTGAGGGTATAAATGAGTGAAGATATAGCTGTAGATTCAATGGAATACGACGTAGTAATCGTCGGTGGAGGTCCGTCTGGACTCTCAACAGCCATAAAATTAAAACAATTAGCTGCAGAAAACAATTCTGATCTGAGCGTTTGCTTAATTGAAAAAGGTTCTGAAATAGGTGCTCATATTTTGTCTGGTAACTGTTTTGAACCAACTGCACTTGATGAATTGATACCTGACTGGAAAGATAAAGGTGCGCCGCTGAACACACCTGCAACAAAGGATGTTGTTAAATTTTTTATTACAGAAAAATTATCTTTTGGCATTCCATTTGCATCTTTCTTTGCTCCAAATTTTAATAATCATGGTAATTATGTAATGAGCTTGGCAAATTTCTGTCGTTGGTTAGCTACACAGGCAGAAAATTTAGGAGTAGAAATATTCCCTGGCTTTACTGCGGCAGAAGTCATTTACGAAAATGATATAGTTAAAGGAATTTTAACCGGAGAAATGGGTATTTCTAAAGAAGGTGAAAAAAAACCCTCCTACCAACCGGCAATGGAATTAAGAGCAAAATATACAATTTTTGCTGAGGGATGTCGTGGTCATCTAGGAAAAAAATTAATTTCTAAATATGCTTTGGATGCAAACTCTGATCCACAGCACTACGGGATTGGTTTTAAGGAAGTTTGGGATGTACCAAAAGAAGTTCATTCTGAAGGCACAGTTATGCATTCTTTCGGATGGCCAAGTAAATCTAACGCAGGATCGTATTGTTATCATGGTGAAAATAATCAGGTTTACTTAGGCATTGTAGTTCCTTTAGATTATTCAAACCCTCATATAAGTCCTTTTGAAGAGTTTCAACAATGGAAACATCATAAAGATATTAAAAAACTTCTAGAAAATGGGACCAGAGTTGCTTACGGAGCAAGAGCTTTAACCAAAGGAGGATATCACTCGAGACCAAAAATGACTTTCCCAGGAGGTATTTTAGTGGGTTGTGATGCTGGATTAATGGTTTTTACAAAAATCAAAGGGACACATACTGCAATGAAATCGGGAATGCTTGCAGCAGAGAGCGCTTTTGAAGCAATTACCCAAAATAAAATCGGTCAAGATTTAATTGATTTTGAAGACAGATTGAGATCTTCATGGATAGAGACTGATTTATATAAATCAAGAAATATGACTGCCCTTCTTCATAAGTATGGAGCACTAGTTGGCGGAGTAATCATGGCAATAGAGCAATTTTTATTCAGAGGCAGATTCCCTTTCACTTGGAGACACAAAACTCCAGATTACGCTTGTATGAAAAAAGCTGCTGAATGCGAAAAGATTGAATATCCAAAACCTGATGGTGTAATTAGTTTTGATAAATTATCTTCAGTGTTCCTTTCAAACACTAACCATGAAGAAGACCAACCCTGTCATTTAACTTTAAAAGATTCTTCAATTCCTATTTCAGTGAATCTTTCCGAATACGATGAACCTGCACAAAGGTATTGTCCTGCTGGAGTTTATGAAGTAGTAGAAAAAGATGGAAAAAACAAATTCCAAATAAACGCCCAAAATTGTGTTCACTGCAAGACATGTGATATCAAAGATCCAAGCCAAAACATAGTTTGGGTGACTCCAGAAGGTATGGGCGGACCAAACTACCCTAATATGTAGATTTAGGTTTTCTGCTTACTGGTTCTGATATTTATAGTAACCTTCAACAGGAATCATTAAGTGAGCATATTCAGTTCCTGGAAACATCACATAAGGCTCTCCTTTATTAAAATCTGAAGTAAAGTTTTCTAAGCTTTTAGGATCCTTTGGCATCAACATTAAATGCGGTCCGGATTCAATCCATTGGCCGGGAGTTGAATCTTTTTTGTCAAGAACACCAGGAACTAAATTATCTTCTCCTACATCGCCATGTAACATCCACATATAAGTATCTCTGGTCAAATTTGGTTTTTTTCCCTCAGCGTATGCCATCATCCATTTCATGCCCTCATCATCATGACAAGCAGGCATAGCATCATGAGGTGATTTCCAGCCATTTTTAGGGAAAGGTCTAGGATTTCCATGTTGACAAGTCCAACCATTAGTTCCTTGTCTCAATATTTCTCCATTTCCGCCAATAACTGTAGCAAAATCTCCAATAAAAGAAGGTGCTGCAGAAGAATAGGTTTTGATTTGCCATTCTGCTGAAGTATGATCATGTGAAGTCGATCCATGATCGTCCAAAGAAAGAATATTCAAACTCAAAAAGCAACTTGTAATAATTATTAGATATTTCATTTTCCCTCCATTGAAATTTATTCTATTTTCTTTATTCGAATACTCCAAGACTAAATCTATAATTAGAGCTCATTAAAAAAAGCTCTTTTTTTTTGTCATCCATTTCAGCCTCTTCAACCAATTGATAAAAAACATTCCTGCTAAGCAAAGCCTCTAAGTTTTTTCTTACCAGAACATAAGGGGAAGGCTCATTTGTATTAGAAAGTTCAATTCGCATCGGATGACAATCATTCAAAGGAACTATTTCTCCTACGTTAGTCTTAAATAAATAAGTATCAATCCCTTTAACAGTCTCTTTGCTATAAGTTGTAATAACGAATGGTTTGTCCTCAACCTCTAATTTAATTTTTTCATGAGGAGTTACTAAGTAATAATATCCGTCATCATCAAATCTAATCACTGAACTAAATAAATTCACCATTTTTTCTCTGGAAATTAAAGAATTCATAAAATACCACTTTCCATCTCTAGCAATTTTCATATCAACATTTTCACATAGAGGTGGGTTCCATTTTTCTACTGGAGGAAGTTCTCCTGTATTTTTTTGAGCTTCTAAAATACTTTGAAAAAGGCTAGCAGTAGTTACCATAATTATGAAATGAAAGTTGGTTCATACTCTAATTCAATATTAAATTTTTTACGAATTACGTCTTTAATTTTTTTAGATAAATTAATTAGATTTTCCGATTTTTTTGAAAAATTTACTAACACTAATGAGTGTTTTTTTGAAACCCCACAGTCTTTGCCCTGATAACCCTTCATTTTAATTTTTTCTATAAGCCAAGCCGCAGAAATTTTATATTGATCTTCTTTGACAAAATAGAATTTTAAGTCCGGATGGTCAGCAAGTAAATTTTCCATTTGAATTTTTGATACGACAGGATTTTTAAAAAAACTTCCAACATTTGGCTCTTGTTCTGGGTTTATTAATCTATTTTCTCGGATGTTTAAAATTATTTTCCTCAACTCTTCAGCAGAATTTATTTCCATCTTTTCTGGAAGAGATTCGTAAGATAAATTAGGTTTAAAAATTGTACTCAAAGAAAATTTAATCTTGGTAATAAAATGATTTGGAAGTTTTTTAAAAATACTCTCTCTGTAACCAAATTTACATTCATGTGCATTAAAGACTTCAATGTTGCCATCAATTAAATTAATAGTCTCAATGTATTCTATAAAATTTGAAACTTCTACCCCATAAGCTCCAATGTTTTGAACCGGACAAGCTCCAACACTGCCTGGAATCCCAGATAAATTTTCAAATCCATATAATTTTTCTTTAAGACAAACTTTCACTAGATAATCCCAATTTTCACCAGAAGCAGCTTCTACCGAATTTTTATCGATCGATATTCCTGAGAGATTATTTTTAACGACAATACCTTTCAAATCGTCAACTATCACAACATTAGTTCCCTCTCCAAGAATCCAAAACTTTTTATTTTCTTCTCTTATTTTCACGGACAAATGATAAATATCTTCGAAATCATTTATTTCATAAAAAGAATCACAAGAATATTCAAGTTTTAGTGAGTTGAAGTCTTTTAAATTCTTATTGAGCATTTTTTATGAGCTCATTAGCTAGTTTCAAATCCGCGGGGGTATCTATTCCTAAATGCATCTTTGCATTTGACTTAATCATATGAATAGGAATGTCATTATCCAAGGCTCTCATTTGCTCTAATCTCATTTTTATTTCATTTTCAGATCTAGGGAGATTAACTATTGTTTCTAAAGTACTAAATTTGAAACCATAAATTCCTAAATGGATAAATGAACTTTTGTTAGGTTCAATCTCATTTCGATAAAAGTTTTGTGCCAAAGAGTCTTGCAAAACAACTTTTACTTTATTTGGATCAACAAGATCTCTTTTGTCATTCACCTCAGAAAACATTGAAACCATCTCAACTTTGTCGTCTTGGAATAAATTAAAAATTTGATTGATATCGTTAGGATCAGTAAAAGGTTCGTCGCCCTGTAAATTTATGACAACGTCGTTGTCATTTAAACCAAGATTTAGAGAAGCTTCATAAATTCTTTCTGTTCCATTGGTATGATCAGCATTTGTCATTTGAACATCTCCTCCAAAATTTACTACCTCATTAAATATTAATTCTGAATCAGTTGCTATTACAGTTTTGTCAGCAACAGATTTAATCGCTGCTTCATAAACCAAATTAATCATAGTTTTGTTTCCAATTAATTTAAGTGGCTTTTCTGGTAACCTTTCAGATTGAAGACGTGATGGGATTAGAACTATTTTTTTCAAGATTTAATTTTTTTGACAATCTCTTTTTCAAGATTATCGGATATCTGAGCTTCAATTTTTAAGTACCAAAAATTATCATTTAAGTATTCACATTTCACTGCGTCTTTTTCTGTCATGACCACTGGCAAGTTGTTCAGTTCCTCAAAATCATTTTTTGAAAAATTATAATGATCCGGAAATATATGTTCGATGACGTCAAAACCCAAGCTTCTTAGTGAAGAAAAAAAATTATTTGGATTAGATATTCCTGCAACCGCATGTACCATTTTTTGAAAAGGCCAGTCCTGGATATCATAGGCTCGTTTTGTGTAAATGTTTACCCATGAAATGGGTTTGTATTTCATTAAGTATTCATTATCTTTTCTTTGAGATTCGTTCTTAAAAAAAGAATTAGTGTTGATTACAAAATCAACTTCCTCAAGTCGATTAACAGGCTCTCTTAGAGGGCCAGCAGGTAATGTTAGTTGATTCCCAAATTTTTTAATTCCATCAACCATTGCAATTTCAATATCCCTTCCTAGAGCGTAATGTTGCAACCCGTCATCAGTTATCAAAACATCGCAATCAAAATTGTCCAACAAATATTTTGCCGAATTAACTCTTTTTGGACCGATCACAACCGGGCAATTTGTTGAGTTAGAAATTATTTTGGCTTCATCTCCCGAATGATAAACGTCCGTATTGGAATCGATGTGAAGTGGAAATTTTTTTGAAGTACTTTTATAGCCTCTAGAAATTACTCCAGGCTTAAATCCGCTGCGCTTCAAAGTATTAACCAACCAAATTACAAAAGGAGTTTTGCCATTGCCGCCCACTGTTATATTTCCGACGACAATAGTCTTAACAGAAGGTTTCCAAGAGGTTTTTGACAGCTTTCTCCTTCTGTACTTGGATATAAGATTAAAAATAATGGATAAAGGGTAAAACAATTTTATCCAAAATTTATTTTTGTACCATGCGTTCTCTATATAACTGCTATGTGTAGACTCCTCTATTTTAAGTTCAGGTATAAAGACAGGTTTTCTATCTTCAAGTTGAGGCTCCAAGTCTGTGAATTGATTTTTGTATAAATCAAAATATTCACCTTTTCTATTGATTAAATCTTTATGAGAACCTCTTTCAGAAATCTTACCGTGAGAGAGAACTAAAATCTCATCGGCATTCTCTACGGTTGATAATCTGTGGGCTATAACAATTGTAGTTTTTCCTTCTTTTAAATTATCTACGGCTTCTTGGACAAATGTTTCTGATTCAGAATCTAAAGCAGAAGTAGCCTCGTCTAAAACTAAAATTGAACAATCTTTGAGCAAAGCTCTTGCAATAGCAATCCGTTGTTTTTGGCCTCCAGAGAGTAGAGTTCCATCATCGCCAATTTTTGTATCATATCCCTGAGGAAGCTTAGTTATGAACTCGTCAGCACAAGCTTGCCTGGCTGCGCTAATAACATCGTCTTTGGAAGCATCAGGTTTTGCAAATCTTATGTTATTTAAAATAGTATCATTGAACAAAATGGTATTTTGGCTCACAAACGAGATTTCCGATCTTAAAGACTTAAGACTAAGATCTTTAGTATTGATGCCATCGATTTTAATTTCTCCATCTGTAATTTCATAGAATCTTGGAATTAAATTTACCAAAGTGGATTTTCCAGCTCCCGAAGATCCAACGATGGCTAAAGTTGATCCCTTGGAAACTGAAAAGTTAATATTTCTTAAAGAATCAGTATCCATTTCCTCATACCTAAAATTAACATTAGAAAACTCTATTTCTCCTTGAGAATTACTCAAACTATGAGTTCCAAAATCCTCTTCATCTTTTTCATCTATTTGATTAAAAATTACTTCTGCAGCTGCCAACCCTCTTTGAATCATGGAGTTCGTGATAGAAAGTTGTCTTATTGGCTTAGCTAACATTGCAGCCGCACCAAAAAAGGCAATGAAAGTTCCTGATGACATTTTTGTAATAACTGATGCATCGATGGCAAACCAAGTAATAGTGGCAAGCGCAATCGATAAAATGACTTGAATCAGTGGCGAAGCAATTGCATTAGTCGATTCCAATTTTAAACTTTGAATCCTATTATGATCACTTGCAGCAACGAGTTTTTCAAATTCCGAATTTTGTCTTCCAAACAATTTAACTTCTTTATTTGCGTTTATCGATTCAGAGCTTAGATGGGTGACATCACCCATAGCATTTTGAATTCTCGTGCTAACTCGCCTCAATCTCTTTCCAGCCAAAAAAACTATTCCTGCTATAAAAGGACTTGTAAAAACTAAAACTAAAGTTAACTGCCAATTTAAATAAATTAAATATCCAATAAGCCCAAGTACTATCAAACCTTCCCTAAGTATTATTTTTACGGCTTCCGTTCCGGCTTCACTTACCTGAGAAACGTTGAAGGTAATTCTAGAAAGAAGATGTCCGCTTGTGTTGGAATCAAAAAACTTTGATGGCAAATTAACAATGCTTACAAAAAGATCTGATCTCAAATCATGAACCAGTTTGGTAGCTACATAAGCCATAAAATAAGAACCTAAGTAAAAACCAAGACCTCTGACTAATGCTAGAACAACCAAGGCTACAGGAAGGTAAAGATATTGCTCAGGTATTGGATTAGAAACAAAATCAACGATTTGTCGAAACCACTCAGCGATAGCAACTTGAGACCCAGCAAAAATGATAAAACCTAAAAAACTTATTAAAAAAAATCCATAACTAGGCAGCACATATCCGATTAACCTTGAGTAATTTGATTGTCTTTTAGCCATACCTTTTATTTGAGTTCTGTGGCATTTATTTCAACTCTTTCAAAATTATTTTTATTTAGCACATCCATAACCGTTACTAAATATTGATATTTTGTATTTGAATCGGCAGAAATCACAGCAATTTTATTATTAGAATGATTTTTATTGATAAAGTCATCAAGGGCGGAATATGAAAACTCTTGCAACAAAGTTCCATTGAGAATAATTTGCTCAGCTGATGTTATTTCAATTATTAAATTATCTCCTACCATTTCATTTAGCTGATTTGAGTTAACCTTTGGTAGGCTTAAATCCATGGATGTCAATCTATCAAACTGGCTGTTTAGAACAAAAAATATTAATAGCAAAAATACGATATCTATTAGAGGAGTAACTTCTAATGATAATTCTGTATTTTTTTTTCTTAAAAATTTCACTTATTTTGATAAATAATCAATCAATTTATTAGATTCTTCTTCCAACTCTAGTGCGTAATTTTCAATAATACGGGTAAAGTGGCGATAAAAAATCAACGTAGGAATCGCAACTACCAATCCTGCTGCAGTGGTTACCAATGCTTCTGCAATACCGCTTGCAAGAGGACTTACTGAGCTCAAATTTGCCTCTAAAAGATTACTAAAAATATTGATCATACCCATGACTGTTCCTAACAGTCCTAAAATAGGAGAAACCGTAGCTATTGTCCCCAACAAAGATAAATATTGCTCCAATCTATTGACTTCAAATCTTCCAACTTCTTCCGCTTTTAAGCGAAGATTTGCTTTGTCATTATTTTTTTCATTTATTAACTTAGCGAAGATACTACCGAGAACAGAGTCTTTAGACATTTTTCTTATTTTTTTTTCTGTTAGAGAGTCGTCAGCTACCAGAGAAATCAAATGTTCTGTCAAATTCTTTGGAATTATTATATCCCTGGCTAGATTCCAAGTTTTTTCTAAGACAATTGCTAGAGAAATAATGGAAAGCAAAATAATAGGCCAAATTATTACTCCACCAGATAAAATTATATAGCTCATCGGAATCTATATTATGCCTGAATCAATTACTAAGGTCTGATCAGAAATCTTTTTAAAATTTTCATCATGGGTTGCAATTAAAAGGCATGCTTTTTTATCTTTTACGTAATTTTTAAGCGAATTGATTACTTCTTCAGAAGTACTCGAATCTAAGTCGCCTGTTGGTTCATCCAAAATTACTAAACTAGGAGAATGTACGAGAGATCGTGCAATAGCTACTCTTTGCTTTTCACCACCAGATAATTCGCTTGGTTTATGATTGTATCGATGACTTAAACCTAATAAATCTAGAATGTTTCGCGATGACTCGATTGCTGCATTCATATTAAAATTGTTCAACAGTAATGGTAAAGAGACATTTTCTTCAGCCGACATTTCGTTTAAGAGGTAATGAAATTGATAAACAAACCCCATTTCTGTTCGCCTTAATTCTGTAATTTTACTTGAAGTAAGTTCATCATAATCGTTATCCTTAAATTTGATATTTCCAGAAGTTTTTTCTTCAAGTCCTGCTATGAGGTGTAAAAGAGTCGATTTACCTGAACCGGATCTTCCTGTAATCACGGTGATCTCTCCTTCATGAAGCTCTAAATCTACATCCTTAACAGCTTCAATAGGTATAGTTGTTGGATCAAAAACCTTGGTCAACTGGCTTACTTTTAAAAGGTTACTCATTTCTCAATACTTGCGAAGGAAAAATTTTAGACGCTAATCTCGCTGGATAAAGACATACGGATATGGTCATTATTAATGAAGACAACATAATGATACTGATCCAGTTCCATCTTATATCTGTAGGAAAATAATTAATGAAATACGAATCACGCATCAAAAAACTCAATAACGCTTCCATATAGTCTGTCGACAAAAAATAGGTAACTAATAACCCAATGACAAAACCTATTAATGTTCCGATTATGGAAATGACAGCACCAAGATAAACGAAAATCTTTTGTATTTCAAAATTCGACATTCCGATAGTCTTTAATATTGCTAATTGAGATCTTTTGTCATTAATCATCATAATTAACATTGAAATTATGTTGAATGCCGCTACGACTATTATTAAAAAAAGTAATAATCCAACCAAAACTCTTTCCTGCATTATAGCTTCAAATAAAGAACCATAAACATTAGTCCAATCATCAGAAATTAATAATTGATCAGAGACTGTTTCAGCATCTGTTAAGGCTAATAAGGATAAAGAATTTGCTTTGAATAGATCATCAAATTTTAATCTAAGGCCAGTTACTTTCTCATCCAAGGACATTAGCAAAGAAAGATCATTAATGTTAATGAAAGCATTTGTCTGATCTAAATCTGGTGAGCCTACACGGAATATACCCGATACTGTAAAGGTTTTAAGTCTTGGAAAGTATCCTGCAAAAGATGAATTCACATCAGGAATCATCAATGCAATTTCATCGCCAAGTCCTGCCCCCAGCAATCTGCTTTGAGTTAAACCCAAAACAATATTAAAGGAATTTTTTTGAAGAGAGTCCATTGATCCTTGTAACATAAAATCGTTAACGACTGAGACCGAGGCTTCATACTCAGGAAGGACTCCAAAAATTTTTGTTCCAAACACTTCTCCTTGATGAGTTAAAAGAGACTGACTTTCTATAAAGGGCGCAATTCCAATAATTTCTTCATTTTTTTTTAATTCAGAATAAATTGTTTCCCAATTTTCAATTGGCCTGATTCCTTGTATAGAGGCGTGCGGAATTGTATTTAATATTCTCTCTCTTAATTCACGTTCAAAACCATTCATAACTGAAGTGACCACGATAAGGACTGCCACTCCTAAAGCAACACATGTGTAAGACAGAGCTGTAACGAAAGAGAGAAAACCGGTTTTTTTACTCTTAAGAAACCTAATGGCAATTAAAAAAGAAAGATCTTTTAATGCCATTAGATTTTATTTTGAATCGATTACTTTAGAGTTTGTTCTTTAGTCGATTCAAATTGTTTTCCAGAGTAAGGAGGCATCATAGGTGCTAACAAGTCTGCAGAAAACTGTCTATAAATTGCTTTGGCATGGCTGAAAGTTTTAAAACCATCAAATCCATGATAATTGCCAATGCCGCTAGGCCCAACTCCCCCGAAAGGAAGATCTTCTTGTCCTATGTGCCAGATGACATCGTTAATTGTCACTCCTCCAGAGATAGTATTGTTCAGAACTTTATCCTCTCTATCCTTATTTTTTCCAAAGTAATAGAGTCCTAAAGGGCGATCTTTAGAATTTACATAATCAATTGTTTCTTGAAAATCTTCATATTCCTTTACTGGTAACACTGGACCAAATATTTCTTCCTTCATAATTTGCATGTCATCAGTTGGATTCATGATTAACGTTGGTGGGATTTTATGGACTTCCTGTTGAGAGAAATCTTCATTGGCAGGATTAATAACTTTAACTTCTGCTCCCTTTTCTTTTGCATCTTCGATTAGATCATTAAGCCTGTCGTAATGCTTTTCGTTAATTACGGAAGTGTAATCAGGATTATATTTCAAAGACTCATAAGATTTTTCAATTGCTTCTTTGGATTTTTCATAAAATTCCTCTGATTTTCCTTTTGGCACCATGACATAATCAGGCGCTAAACAAATTTGACCAGCGTTCATAGTTTTACCACGCATGATTCTAGTAGTAGCGGATTGCATATCTGCATCGTCATCAACAATTACAGGGGATTTACCACCTAATTCCAAAGTCACTGGAACTAAATTTTCAGCTGCTGATTTCATTACCAATCTTCCAGTATTTGTGCTTCCAGTAAATAGTAAATGGTCAAATGGTAAAGAACTAAAAGCAGCTCCTACGTCAGTGCCGCCAGTAAAAACTGCGGCTTCTGCAGAATCAAAAAATTCTTGAAACATTTTTTTTGTAAGTTCTGATGTCTCAGGAGTAAATTCTGAAGGTTTTATCATAACTCGGTTCCCTGCGGCAAAAATTGTCCCAAGTGGAGCTAAAACCAAATTAATTGGAAAGTTCCAAGGGCTAATTACGCCTACAGTTCCCAAAGGTTGATACTTAACTTTAGATTTTGCTCCAAGCAAACCCATCAAAGTTCTTATAACAAATGGCTGAGAAGAATTACTTTTTCTTTTTTCGTCCTTCATCCAATTTTTTACATTTTCTCGAGCATAATTTAAAGAACCAATAGTACTCATTATTTCTGACATGAAGCCTGCTCTTGGATCTCTACTTCCAAAGTCAGCAGTAATGGCTTCAAGAATTTCTTTATGATATTTTTTGATCATTTCTATAGATCTAGAAAGCCTGTCCTGTCTCAGTTCTAGACTAGGAATGCCTTCCTCAACGTAAAGTTTCTTTTGGAGCTTTAAAATATTCTCCATTTCTTGAATTGTTTCATTCGACATAATATTTCTCCTTATTTGATTAAGATCTCATTTTTTTGTCTTTTTCATTACTTTTTTTAATAGTTTCTCGGATATTTGTCCAGTCTTCATCTTTAAGTTTTCCAAGACTTGAAAAGGTTCCTCCAGCTGAGAGATATGCTCCGCCATCGATGGCTATCGTTTGGCCGGTAAGATAATCACAACCATCCGCCATTAAAAAAGTGGCTAAGTTTCCCAGTTCGCTCATTTCTCCGACCCTACCCATTGGATTTGAAGACATCGAACTTTGATCCATTGATCCACCTGTTGCTTCTGTATCGGGGCTTAATCTTGACCAAGCCCCTTCTGTTGGAAATGGACCTGGCGCAATGCAATTAAGTCTAATGTTATGAGGCCCCCATTCAACTGCTAAAGACTTAGTCATAGCATTAATTCCCGATTTTGACATAGCAGAAGGCACAACAAATGGAGAGCCAGTCCAAACCCATGTTGTAGTGATGGAGAGAATAGTGCCAGGCTTATTTAGTTCTATCCACTTTTTACCAACTGTGTTTGTCATGTTAAAAGTTCCATGAAAAACAATTGAAGCAATTGCATTAAATCCATTTGGAGATAAATCGTTCGTTCTGCTTATAAAATTCCCAGCAGCATTATTCACTAAACCATCAAGTGGACCTTCATCAAATATATTATTAATTGTTTCTTCTATTGCCAAAGAATCTCTTATATCAAGACTATGCGCAGAAATATTACCCTTTGTTTCATCAGCTAATTCTGTTGCAGTCTTTTGAAGCACTTCATCTCTTCTGCCACAAATAATTACTTCTGCGCCATAAGTTAAAAAATGCCTAGACATTTCTTTTCCTAGACCGCTACCGCCACCAGTAACTAAAATTCTTTTTCCCTTAAGTAAATTTTTATCAAACATTAAATCTTCTCCACTATAAAATATCTTTTCTGATTTAAAAGTATAAATATTATTAATAAGATTGCTAGAGTAGAAAGTAAAATGTAAGGAATCTCAGGAGAGATTATGTAAAGAGGCATTATAACTACTGGTACTAAAATATGTCCTATAGGAAACACCATGTTTAAAAGTCCGTTCGCAGTTCCCTGTTCTGACTTAGAAACAGATAAAGAAAGCATTGTCACATTTCCTGCTCTTGCCAAACCCATACCAAGACCTTTTAACATTAAACCCAGATATAACCCAGGGATTGAAGATGCTTGAGAAAGAAGAAAGAAACCTAAAAATACAATCAATAAACCCCATTTGATCAAGCTTAACGGATTAATTCTGTAATTTTGAACAATTACAAGTTGAGAAAACATTGAAGCTAATGCAACAATTGAAAATCCAACTGCCACGGTTGAATAGACTTCGGATTGATTGGTGAGAATAACGTCTTTTACAAATATAGAACTAGTCAAAACCAAACCAGCATTTGAAAGCCCCATGAAAGAGGCAACCACTAATGATGGCCAGACTCTTGAATCAAACATGCTTATTTTTTTTTGCGACTCAATTTTTTCTTCATGGAATTGTTGATCTGAGACTCCCATTTGAAAAAAATTATAGAAGCCTAATGAAATTCCTAATAAAGCAATAAATAAAAAAGGTATAAAAAGATTATTATTAAAAACAGATAATAAAACTCCTATTAATATTGGACCTGCTACAACACCCATTTGCCATCCTGCATCAAATCGAGCGAAACCTGCTGCTCTAGTTTCTGGAGAGGTTAAATCTGCAATTCTTCCTCCAGCTGCTGGCCTTACAGCACTGCCTAATAAGCCATTGATCAATCTTGTAATAATCAGTAAAGGAAGAATCAGAGCAAAAGGAATCAAATTTAAAGTCGCTGCAGAAATTATTGCAGCAAATAGAATCATAGAAATTGAAAATCCAAAAATTCCTAAAAGGAAAATCCATTTTCTTCCAAATTTATCACTCAAGCTTCCCCAAAAAGGACTAAAAAACATCCATGCGAGTGCTGAAATTGAAAATATTATTCCAACTTCAAATTCATTAAACCCTAGCGATCTTACTTCAGCTGGAATCAAAATAAATATTGTTGATTGACCGGCTCCAATACAGGCGATTGCAGCGGCCAAGTACCAGATCGATTTATCGGGCTTTTCAACAACGTTAGTCATAAGCAAGCATCAAGATGAATAATTCATTTACAGAAGGATTAAATATAAGAAATTCATGAAATTCATTTAACGCATGTGACCATTCATGATCAAACTCGTATTTTTCTGAAGTTTTTCTAATTTTATTTTGTTTTAAAAAAAAGGTCTTTGAATCTTCTTGAATTATTAAGTTTAAAAAAGATTCTAGTCTTTTCATTATGTCAGGTGAAATTTTAGGAGTTTGTGGTCTCTCTGAGATTACGATTTCAATCACAAAAGATAAAAAATCAGCTGCATCTATTATTACGAATGAATTACTATTTAATTTTTTTATAGAAAAAGGTCCATGAAAACCTTTTGCTCTAGCAAACATAAAATCTGTTAGTTGGAAGTTAGCAAATTCTTCTTTGAAATAACTATCAATCAAAAAATCATAATTATGTTCATCAAAAACACCTGAATATTTTGATCTCACGATAAGTGCTTGTCCGTGATCATGAAGCCTAAGAAATTCCATTCCCTCTAAGGAATAACTATTTTTAGGCGGGTACTTTAAGATTTCTTTTTTATCATCCATGTAAAGGTTTGATCCCTACTTTCTCTCTTACTTCTTTGATTTTTATTTCTGCTTGGATAATTGCTTTCTTTTCACCTTCAATAAGAATCTCTTCTACTGATTCAGGGCTATTCATAAGTTCATCATATTTTTGCCTCAAAGGACTCAATTCTTGATTAATTATTTCAAATAGCATTTTTTTTAAATCGCCCCATCCCATGCCTTCTTTAAATAATCTTTTTATGTCCTTAAGTTTGCTATCTTTTGTGAATGCTTTGAAATATTCAAACAAAATTGAACTTTTAGTATCTTTTTCTTCGCCGGGCAGTAAAGAATCTGTAACTATTTGATTTATTAGTTTTCGTAATTCATTTTCAGATGAAAAAAGTTTTATGAAATTGTTATAAGATTTACTCATCTTTCTTCCATCTAATCCAGAAAGAAGTGGAGTGTTTTCAGAAATAATTGGCTCAGGTAAAGTAAAAGTATTCCCATAAGTGTTATTGAATCTTCCTGCAATATCTCTAGTCATTTCGATATGTTGTTTTTGATCGCTACCTACTGGCACGAAATCAGCATCAAATAATAAAATGTCAGCTGACATTAGTATTGGGTAATTAAATAACCCTGCATTTATTCCTTTATCTGGATCTGTATTTTCGTTTAAATCTACAGCAGCCTTGTAAGCATGCGCTCGGTTCAGCAAACCCTTTGGTGTTACGGCATTTAATATCCAACTCAATTCTAAAATTTGTGGAATACTTGACTGTCTATAAAAATTAACTTTTTTAGTATCTATTCCACAAGCTATCCAGGCTGCAGCTATCTCTAAAGATGACTTATAAGTAAGCTCAGGATCCTGATTTTTTATCAAGGAATGATAATCGGCAAGAAACAGGAAATTATTTTTAAAATTTTTTGATTGTTCAATGGATGGCTTAATAGCACCGATATAATTTCCAATATGAGGAGTACCGCTTGTAGTAATACCTGTTAAAAGAATAGACATATGATAAGTATAAAAAAAAACACCACTTGAGTGGTGTTCTTTTTAGCGAAGTTGAAGGGGCCTAGCGGGCTTCCTAGTGCTGGACTTTACCCCGTGTCCTGCATGTGGTGAAATTTCTTTCAGCTTTTCACCCTTCTCCTTCTTTCTACTGTCTTCTTTTTTAGCGTCTCGAGTTGTTAAAACGTCTCTCAGTAGATAAATATATATTAGCTAATTTATTTTCTTATGCAATAGGCAAAATACACTTTTTTAGATTAAGTTTTCATAAAAAAATTTTTTTTGATTTAAAAAAAGTATTAAAAATTTTTTTTTGGCGGAGGGGGTGGGATTCGAACCCACGAAGCCATTTCTGACTTGCCGGTTTTCAAGACCGGTGCATTCAACCAAGCTCTGCCACCCCTCCAAAAAAACCTTGATTTTAAAGCATTTGCTTAAGAATAAATATTTTTTTGGACTTTTTTTACAAGATTTATTCTAAAAAAATGCTTTCTTTAAATAATCGCCCATAATTTCTTTAAATTCTTTTCTGGCATAAAGATTTTTTAAGTGATTATTTGAGTTTGGAAAATCTGTTTCAAAATTTAATGATATTACTTCAAAACCTTGTTTATTTATTAATTCTTTATTATCTCTCTCTCTTAAGAATTGTGCTAGATCACATACAAATGACACGTCTGCTATTGATAATTCATTTCCTACTATAAATTCATTAGTACTTAACGATTTTTCTATACCATTGAGATAAAAAAGGTAAGCTGAATTCATTCTCTTATAAAGGTATTCATTCAATTCGTTTATTTCCAATACGTAAACTTGAAACTCTCTTGCAAATACCAAATTTGCATCTAAAAAACTGTCAATACGAGACTGTCTAAGTATGTCGTTGCCGCCATAAAGGTTATGGTTACTTTTTGATCGAGCAACAGCGCGCATGATACTATTTGATTCAAAAATACCAACGGATCCATCTGAGTTAAATCCTGCAGGAACAGTTCCAAAAGGATGTCTTGATAAAAATTCATCAGTTTTATAAAGGTCAACCTTAAAACCTCTTTTGCTAGAACGTTTATATTGAATTACATCCTTTGAATTGATATCTTCTAGCTTCTTTGCATCAAAGTCCCAAAGCCACTCAGGCAAATTTTTTGGTTTATCTCCGATAACTTTTACTTTAGCGTTAATTAATTTAGCAGTAATCAAAGATTTCCAAACTCTTGGGTTAGGAAGGTACGAAAAAATTCTGATATCTTCCGTCATTATCTAAAATACCTTTATTGCACAAATTTTATTTCCCGAAGGATCTTTTAAATAAGCTAAGTACATTCTTATGTCTTCAAATTCTCTTATACCAGGAGGATCTTCAATTGAGACGCCACCATGTTCTAATCCAACTTGATGCCATTTATTTCCAGTTTCCTCGTCAGGAACATTAAAAGCAACTGTGTTTCCATTCCCTGGAGTGGCAGCATTACCATCGATGGGTTCGGTGATACAAAAGGTATTTTCATTAAAAAAATAAAAGTATCTTTTTTGACCAGTAAGATTTGGAACAAATACTCCCTTTTTTGCACCTAAAACTCCCAAGAGATTATCATAGAATATTTTTGATTTTTCGATATTATTTGCCCCAACCATAATGTGACTAAACATTTTTTTCTCCTAAACGATCTACTTATACTAATTTAAATTTTAAAAAAAAATAAGTAGATTAGAATTTGACAAAATAAAAAATTTAAATTGAGATTAAAAAGGGAAATTGACATTTTTTGTGAAAAGATGGTACCAACTATTTTTTTTAAATTGTACGCGCACTCCATTCATGTGAAAATTTTCAATGCAAATACATAAACTACCTGGGGAGGAAATTATGGAAAATGCAATGAAAATGATAGGTGACTTAGTTTCTGGTTTAACTGGAATCTTGGTTGGTGTTATTGGACTAGGAGTCGTTGCTGGAATCGTTTTTGGCAATACTTGGTTCTTTGGAGATGTTTTAAATCAGTTATTAGCTGTTATCCAAACTCTTGGTGACAATGGGTTGGTTGGCTTGCTTGCAGCTGCAATTTTGATTAATCTTCTAAGATAAATCTTTGAGTCAGGGGTCAGATTTGGCCCCTGCTCACCTTTAATAAAATGGATTGGCTTAGTTTTACCAAAATAAAAGACTTTCTTTATAAAGTCACTGAAGTTTTAACCCTGTTTGTAGCGATTGCAATATTAGTTGGTATTATTTTCGGTCCAGAAACTTCTTTTTTTGGAGACATTGTTAAAAACTTTTCAAACCTAATGGGTGTACTCGGCCAAGAAGGCTTATTGGCTTTGATATCAATTTTAATAATTGTAGCTATTCTTAAAAAATAAAAATCTTTTTTAAAATTTATTAATAAATTTTCCAGATAAAAAGCAAATAACCGCCAAAACAACTTCAACAAAAAAAGCATCGGCTGCAAACATAGCATCATGAAAAATAGTTGCTGCGGCATTAAAAACTAAAGCAATTAAAAAAATAATTCCTGAGGCATAAAGCCACTCTGGTGATTTCGTGAAAAATCCTAAAAAACAGAAAATACTGGTGGCAAGAAAAAAAGCAGTAAAATCTCTTATGATGGTATTTTTTTCTAAGGGGTCGTTAAAAATCAAACCTAATGATTCCGCAGCTGCGTCTGGCATAAGTATCCAGTTTAGCGAAATTATCGCTAGCAAAACCGCTGGCAATAAAGGTAAAAATTTAATTATTTTCATGTACTAAATACATTTATTTAAATTTTCTCTTTTCAAAGTACTCTTCTATCGATCCAATAGAATCTTTAATGAGTAATTTAAAAAACTTGTTAAATCTATCAGAAATTTTTTCTTTCACTGCGTATTGAATGCTGTAAACATCGTGTCTTTTTGCAAAATCTAGTATGTATTCATCACTTGTTTTCAATTCATCCACCAAACCCACCTCAAGAGCTTCTATACCTTCCCAAACTTCTCCGGTAGCAATCTTTGATATATCTAGTTGAGGTCTAAATTTACTAACATGGTTTTTGAATAGTGTATGGATATCCTCTAAATCCTCTTTGAATTTCTTTCTACCCTCTTCGGTTGTTTCTCCAAATGGTGTAATTGTTCTTTTAAATTCTCCGGCTGTATGGAGCTCATAGTCAATGTCATTTTTCTTTAAAATTTTATGAAAATTAGGAATAGCAGCAACTACCCCAATAGAACCTATCACTGCAAAGGGAGCAGATATGATTTTGTCAGCTACACAAGCCATCATATAACCCCCTGAAGCAGCAACTTTATCGACGCATGCTGTAAGTTTAATATTTGCATCTCTAATTCTTTGCAATTGTGCAGCACATAGTCCATAACCAATAACTGTTCCTCCTCTGCTTTCAAGTCGAAGAATAATTTCTTCACATTTAGTTTCGCTTTTTAGGATTGCATTTATTTCCTCTCTGAGACTTTCTACACTTGAAGCCTCTATATCTCCCTCAAAATCTAAAACATAGACGGGTTTTTTCTTTCCTTTAGAACCACTCTTTAAAGATGTTTTAAGTTGTTTCTTTTCAGCTTTAATAAATTTTTTTGTTTCATCTTTATTTAAATTAAGGACTTTCAAAGAATTTGCCATGGCTTTGTATTGCTTTGAAAGATTCTTAATTTTTAAAGCTCCTGGACTTTCATCTTTATTTTTCAAAGATATAGAAATCAAGAAAATAGGTACAAAAACTAAAATTGCTACTGTTACAGCTTTTAAAAGAAAAAATAAAAATTCGATAAATATTTCCATATAGGTTCTCTAAATTGAAAAAGGATTCTATCAGTATAATTTCAATGCTTACAGAATTTCTTGATTATTCATATACGATCTTAAAACTTCAGGGATTGTTACTTTTCCACTAGCATCCTGAAAATTTTCTAATATTGCAGCAATCGTTCTTCCTACAGCTAATCCTGAGCCATTCAAGGTATGGCATAAAATCTTATCTCCATTATCTTCGGTTCTGATTTTTAATCTCCTTGCTTGAAAATCTTTGTAATTACTGCAAGATGAAATTTCTCTATATCTATTTTGACTAGGCAGCCAAACTTCTAAGTCGTATGTCAATGATGAACCAAAGCCAATATCTCCGGAACATAATTTTACTTTTCGATAAGGCAACTCTAGCAACTTGAGAATTGTTTCTGCGTTTGAAGTGAGCTTTTCCAGTTCTTCACTTGATTTGTCAGGGTGAGTAATTTTTACAAGCTCAACTTTCTCAAATTGATGTTGTCTGATTATGCCTTTTGTATCTAATCCGTAACTTCCTGCCTCAGATCTAAAGCAAGGAGTATGAGCAACATATGATAGGGTTAGATCGTCAGATTTTAATATTTCATCCTTGTGGTAATTAGTAACCGGCACTTCCGCAGTTGGAATTAAATACATTTCGCCATCGTCATCTGTTATTTGAAATTGATCTTCTTTAAATTTAGGTAGTTGCCCTGTTCCAATTAATGAATCTTTATTAACGATAAATGGAACATATAGCTCCTTGTAACCATGATCATTAATATGGGTATTCAACATGAATTGAGTAAGAGCCCTGCTTAAAAGAGCTATAGAGTTTTTAAAAATTACAAACCTTGATTTAGAAATCTTTACAGCCGCCTTAAAATCCATTCCATCATTTAATATTCCTAATTCTTGATGATCTTTGGGTGAAAAATTAAAAGATGGAATTTCTCCGATTTCCTCTAGAATCTCATTATCTTCTTCTGATTTACCTTGAGGAACAGATGCATCAACTAAGTTAGGAATTGATAATAAAAAATCATCATATTCTATTTTATTGGTTTGAAATTTTTCTTTTACTTTTTTTAGTTTATTTGAAATCTCTGAAGCTTTAGCTTTTAGATCTTCAATACTGTCTTTATTTTTTTGTGCACTGCCTATCTCCTTGGCGATTGTATTTTGTTCAGCTTGATAACTTTCCATTTGTACTTGAAGATCTTTTCGATTTTCCTCAAGTTCATTCCATAACGAGGTATCAAAATCAAAAGCCCTTTTAGAGAGATTAGATTTTACTTCTTCAAGATTATTTCTTAAGAGATCAAGATCAATCATTTTTATTGAATATTAGTAAATCTTTAACTTCATGATTATAACTAAAAGCAGAATCATTGATCTCTAAAGCTGATACCAGATTTTCTAGATAAATAGTTGAATCATTTAGATTGGGCCCTTGAAAAGACAAACTGTTCAAAACTTCGTTATTAAAAACTAATTCAACCTTATTTTTTTTGTCTCTGAGAACACATTTTTTATTATTACAAATTTCTATCTCAAAAGATTTACAAAAATTTTTTTTTGATAAAAGCATTATGCCTGCTGGAATTTGTTCAATCATCTTTTCTCTATCATATCTAACTGTTTGATCTAAATCGAAATCTGTTTGAAAAATATATTTCTCATTTATTAAGACTTCACTATTCAAAGGGGCGTCTAAACTTATTTTTAAAAAATTAGGCCTTTTTAATTTAATAGTTCCTGTGATTGTCTCGCGATTATCTAAGGAAA
>CACESE010000013.1 GCA_902562135.1 uncultured SAR86 cluster bacterium
TTAGTAGAGAGAACTGGAGCTAAAGGAGAGATGATTGATGATGTTATTTTTGGCTGCGTAAGTCAATCAGGTGCTCAAGCTGGAAATGTTGCCAGAAATGCTGTTTTGAGTTCTAAATTACCTGAGTCTGTTCCTGGCACATCTGTTGACAGACAATGTGGTTCATCTCAACAAGCGATTCACTTTGCAGCTCAAGCCGTAATGTCTGAAACACAAGATATTGTCATCGCTGGAGGTGTAGAGGTAATGAGTCAAGTACCCATCGGATCTAATATTATAGATAGTTTTAAAGAAGGACATGGCCAGCCATTTAATGGCAAAGGTATGATGGCAAGATATCCTGGGGTTCAATTCAGTCAATTTGCAGGCGCTGAAATGATGGCGGAGAGATGGAATTTCTCACGAGAAGACCTTGATTCATTTGCGTACGCAAGTCATAAAAAAGCAATTGCGGCTACTGAATCAGGACACTTTGATAAAGAAATTGTTCCAGTTGAAGGTGATTTACCTTCTGGAGAAAAAGAAATGGTATCGGTAGACGAAGGAATCCGTTTTGATGCATCTTTAGAGAGTTTGTCGGGTTTGAAAACACTTTCTGAAAAAGGAGTTTTAACTGCCGGCAGTTCAAGTCAAATTTGTGATGGTGCAGCAGCTGTGATGATAGTTAATGATGCTGGATTAAAAAAACTAGGCATAAATCCAAGGGCAAAAATAGTCTCTTTAGCTCTTGCTGGAGACGATCCAGTGATTATGCTTACCGGACCAATTCCTGCTTCAAAAACTGTTCTAGATAAGGCAAATTTATCAATTAATGATATTGATATATATGAGGTTAACGAAGCTTTCGCTCCAGTTCCTTTGGCTTGGGCTCATGAATTAAAAGCAAATAAAGAAAAGCTTAATGTAAATGGAGGCGCTATGGCACTAGGACATCCACTTGGCGGCACTGGTGCTAAATTAATGACAACATTGCTTCATGAGTTAGAAAGAAGAGAAGGAAAATACGGCCTTCAAGCAATTTGTGAAGGAGGTGGAACTGCCAACGCAATGATAATTGAAAGAATGAGTTAAGATTCAAGAATTTTGTGAAAGTTCTGACAGAAAATAAAATTTTTAGTTGTTCAGCAGAAACTCTTTGGAACATACTTTCTGATATTTCAAGATGTGATTGGGTTCCCAGTGTAGAAAAAATTTCTTTAGAAGGAGTATCCAGAGTGTTTGAAATGGAAGGAATTGGTAAAGTCAAAGAGAATATATTGTCTATCGATAATGAAAATATGAAATTGCAGTATTCAGCAGTTGAAACACCTAATCCGATTGATCATCACAAAGCAACAATGCATGTAATCAAGCTAGATACAGATCGTTGTGAATTAAAATGGACTACAGAAATTGAACCTGAAAATTTTTCGGATGCTGTACATCATGGCATGATCATTTCCATGAAAGGTTTAGAAGAAGTTGTGTCTAAATAAAATTTTTGTAGATTAATTCTCTTGAGTTTTCATCTACGTGATTGAGTTTAAGTTCTAAGTCACAATAATTAAAAAAATCTCCTCCTTTCTCTGGCCATTCAACAAAGATCATGCTTTCGTTTTCATTTAGATATTCTTCAATACCTAAAACTTCTAACTCCTTTCGATTTTCGATCCTATATAAATCCATGTGATAAATTTTTTTATTTTTAATTGAATATGGCTCAATTATTGTGAATGTTGGGCTAGTGACAGGTTCATGAATGCCAAGCCTTTTTAAAATTTCCTTAGTAAGGGTGGTTTTTCCAGAACCTAATTCGCCTTTTAAAAAAATAATTAATGACTTTGTTTTTATATAAGTTTCAAGTTCATTTGCAATTTCTTTTGCAACTTTTTTTGTATCTTCTAAGGATTTTAATATTATTTTTTGACTATTTTTCATTAAAGACACTAGGTAAAAGATCGATAATATCTGACGGCATCAAAGATTGTTGATTGTAAAGTTGAGAATACAAATCTCCAGTTTGTGCATGTAATTCTACCCCGAGGCAAGCAGCATCAATTAAATTTAACTTTTGAGCAATTAGACCACTTATAATTCCACTTAAAACATCTCCCATTCCTGCAGTTGCCATGCCAGGGTTCCCTTTTGTGCAAATAAATAAGTTTTCGTTTTTACAAATCAAGGTTTCGTGACTTTTAAGTACAACTGTAGCGTTATATTTTTTTGATATTTTTTTAGCTGCTAATTTTTTATTTTTTAATACATTTTCGATAGACGTGTTTAATAATCTGGCGGCTTCTCCTAAATGAGGAGTCAAAATAATACTTTTTGGTAGTTTTAGTTTTTTAATAAATTTTGGCAGAAGATTTAAACCGTCAGCATCAATAACCATTGGTGTGTTATTTTTGTATGCTCTTTCAATAGACTTAAACATCATTTGTTCGCTCCAATAATTTTTATCTAGTCCAGGGCCTAGACAAATAATTGATGGTAAATCCAAATGATTTTCTAAGGTTTGACCAGTATCAACCTGTTTGGTCATAACTTCTGGACAATAACTTAATGCTGCTTGAAGATGAGCTGACCTAGTGGCTAAGGTGACTAAGCCAGCACCACTCTTTAATGAGGCTTTAGCAGCAAGTAAAGCCGCTCCCCCAAAACCTAAATTGCCTGCTATAACTAGTACATGACCATAATCTCCTTTATGAGTATTGGATTCTCTAGATAATTTTTTCAACAATTTTTTAAAATTTATGACTTTTGGTTTCATTTGATAATAGATCAGATAATAATTAATTTTCTTCTATCTTCTCATTGCTAAGAGCCCTATTAAAGAGATAGAGTATGTAGATTAAATTATTTTTAAAGGAGAAGAAAATGATCAAAACAAAAATAACTGAAATGTTTGAAATAGAACATCCAATAATTCAAGGAGGAATGCATTATGTAGGTTTTGCTGAGATGGCTTCTGCAGTCGCTAATGCAGGAGGGTTAGGTATCATAACTGGCTTAACTCAAAAAACTCCAGACGATTTAGCTAAAGAAATTGCTAAATGTCATGAAATGACAGATAAACCTTTTGGTGTAAATTTAACTTTTCTTCCAGGTTTTCAGGAACCTGACTATCCAGGTTATATTGAAGCTATTGTCAAAGGTGGCGTAAAAATAGTTGAAACTGCAGGTAGAAGCCCTGAGGCTTATATGCCTGATTTAAAGGGGGCAGGCATAAAGGTAATTCATAAGTGTACTTCTGTTAGACACTCTCTTAAAGCAGAAAAAATAGGTTGCGATGCAGTGAGCGTTGATGGCTTTGAATGTGGTGGCCATCCTGGTGAAGACGATATCCCAAATATGATTCTTCTTCCTAGAGCAGCGGAAGAGTTATCTATTCCATTCGTGGCATCCGGAGGTATGGGGAATGGCCAACAACTAGCTGCTGCGTTGTCTATGGGTGCAGATGGCATAAATATGGGAACTCGATTTATTGCAACTAAAGAAGCTCCAGTTCATGACAACGTCAAAGAGGCACTTGTGGCAGCATCTGAGTTAGATACAGAGCTCATTATGAGACCTTTAAGAAATACTGAAAGAGTGCTTGCAAATGGAGCTGTAACTAAAATTTTAGAAAAAGAAAAAGCTCTTGGGGACGATATTCAGATTACCGATATAATTGAAGAAGTAGCAGGTGTGTATCCAAAAATTATGCAAGAAGGAACTATGGACGCTGGAGCCTGGAGTTGTGGAATGGTAGCCGGATTGATTCATGACGTTCCAACTTGTAAAGAACTAGTTGAAAGAATAGTTTCTGATGCTGAGGAGATAATTAAAAGTAGACTTTCAAAATTTGTTGCTTAGAGACAATGTCTGATAAAACCAATGCAAAGCCTCCCTTTTCAGAAGATATTGATAGTTCAATAAATATTAAAAAGGGAGGCTCTGGGGAAGAGCCCTCGGCCCCTAGACCTGCAGCTACTGTACTTTTAGTCAGAGCACCACTTAATGAAGTTGAGGTATTTATGATTCAAAGAAATGCTAAAACTAATTTTGGTAACGCTTGGGTCTTTCCTGGAGGAAAATTAGATGAAGTTGATGGAATCGATGAAGCCAATGATTATTGTTTCGGACTGTCTGATGAAATGGCTTCTCAAATTCTAGGTCTTAAAAAAGGAGGTTTGAATTATTGGGTTGCTTGTATAAGAGAATGTTTTGAGGAATGTGGAGTTTTATTAGCTTACAGGGAAAATGGTGATTTATTGGATGACCCTTCTAAAGATGAAATGACAATTTTGGATAGATATAGAGATTTACTCAACCAAGGGGAACCAGTTTTGTATCAGCTTTGTAAAGAAATGAATTTAAAGTTGGCAGTTGATAGACTTGCGTATATTTCTCATTGGGTAACACCTAAATTTGAAATGAAGCGTTACAGTACAAGATTTTTCATAGCTTTAGCGCCTGAGAATCAGAAAGCAGAACATGACGGTGGAGAAGGCGTGAAAAGTACTTGGATAACTCCTGAAAATGCTCTTGAAAAAGGAAAGACAGGAGAGTTTCCAATCATTCTACCCACGATTAAAAACCTTGAATCCATTGAAGGCTTTTCAAGCACTAGAGACTTAATGGAGGCAAAAGTAAAATTTCAAAATGAGGTTTCTTGTATTGAACCTAAATTTTTTATGAAAGATGGAAAGATGGTTGGTCTGCTTCCAGGAGACAAAGGTTATGAAGATCACTGAGTTATCTCCTTTAGTTAGAAGAATCACTGCTGATAATTCAGGAGTATTCACAGGACCCGGAACAAATACTTATCTAATTGGGCGTGATGAAATTACGGTAATAGATCCTGGTCCTGCATCAAAAGATCATATTGAAAACATAGCTAAAATTTGTGGAGAAGATATTAAACAAATATTAGTAACACATACTCATAACGATCATTCTCCTGGTGCGAAACTTCTTCATCAGAGAACTGCGGCGCCAGTTAAAGGAATGAAGGCTTTGCATAATGAGATGCAAGATCCTACTTTTAAGCCACATTCAATTCTTAAAGATGGAGACATAATTGAGCAAGTTGACTACTCCTTAAGGGTGATTCATACCCCTGGCCATGCCTCTAACCACTTGTGTTATTTTCTTGAGGAAGAAAAAATGATTTTTACTGGAGATCATATTATGGATGGCTCTACGGTTGTAATTGCCCCTCCGGATGGAAGCATGAGTCAATATTTAGAGTCTCTTAAGATTCTCAAAGATGAAGATTTAAAATACATTGCACCTGGACACGGTGATTTAATGGAAAATCCTCATGCTGTTGTAGATTGGATTATTAGTCATAGGATGTTTAGAGAAAAAAAGGTAATTGATGCAATAACGGAGTTGAATAGAGCTTCTTTAGAGGCTTTATTAGAAAAAGTTTATGATGATGTTGATTCTAGATTGCTAAGCATTGCTAAATATTCTCTTCAAGCGCATCTAATAAAATTGATAGAAGAGGAAAGGGTTGTTCAAGATGAATTAGAATTCGTCTGGCAACATTAATCTATATCAATTTTAATTCCACATCCTCCATGGCCACAATATCCTCCAGGATTTTTTGCTAGATATTGCTGATGATATTCTTCCGCAAAGAAAAAATTTTGTATTTCTTTAATTTCAGTTGTGATGGGTTTAAAACCATTCTTTGTCAGAATCGTTTCATAAGTTTGTTTAGTTTTTTCTGCTAATTTCATTTGGTTAGCGTTGGTAACATATATACCTGATCTGTACTGAGTGCCAATATCATAGCCTTGCCTCATCCCTTGAGTAGGATCATGATTTTCCCAAAAAGCTTTTAGCAATTTTGTAAATTCTATTTCTCTAGGATTAAATATGACTTCTACGATTTCATTGTGAGCGGTTTTTCCAGAACAGACTTCTTCATAAGTTGGATTTTTTGTAAAACCATCTCCATAACCAACTGAAGTAAAAAATACACCATCTATTTCCCACATATATTTTTCAGCGCCCCAAAAACAACCCATTCCGAAATAAACTTTTTCTAGATTTCCGTTATCTTTAGGATATTGAGCTTTATTAACAAAATGAATCGTGGGCTCAAATATTTTTTCATTTCGTCCCAAAAGAGCATCTTGTTCTTTAGGTAATTCTGTTTTAGTAAGAAAGGATAGTAGCGACATTATTTATTCAATCTGTTGTTTATAAGTTCGTTGACAATACTAGGATCAGCTAAAGTAGACGTATCTCCTAGATTATCTAAATCATTAGAGGCAATTTTTCTAAGAATTCTTCTCATTATTTTACCAGATCTTGTTTTAGGCAAATCATTAGTAAAATGTATTAAATCAGGTTTTGCAATCGCTCCAATTTCCTTATTTATTAAATCGGTTAATTCTTTTTTGAGCCCTTCACTAGGAGAAGTATTTTTCATCATATTTACGTAACAATAAATTCCTTGGCCTTTTATAGAATGTTCATATCCCACAACCGCAGCTTCTGCTACGTTTTGATGCAAAACTAGAGCGCTTTCAATTTCAGCTGTACCCAGTCTATGTCCAGAAACATTTAGTACGTCATCTACTCTTCCAGTTATCCAATAAAAACCGTCTTCATCTCGTCTTGCCCCATCTCCAGTGAAATAATAACCTGGATAAGTTGTATAGTAAGTGTCGACACATCTTTGATGATCTCCATAGACTGTTCTTATTTGAGAAGGCCATGAATCTCTGATTGCCAAATTACCTGAACCCGAACCTTCTATTTCGTTCCCATTTTCATCTAGAAGAACAGGAACAACTCCAAAAAAAGGTTTGCAAGCACTGCCTGGTTTTTGGTCAGAAAAACCGGCTAATCCAGAAATCATTATGCTTCCGGTTTCAGTCTGCCACCAAGTATCAACAATGGGACATTTTTTTTTGCCAACTTTTTCATAATACCATTCCCATGCTTCAGGATTTATAGGTTCACCCACTGTTCCAAGCACTTTGAGAGATTCTCGAGTGGATGTATTTAAAGGGTCATCTCCGAAAGCCATTAAAGCTCTAATTGCAGTTGGAGCAGTATAGAAAATATTTACTTTATGTTTATCGATAATTTCCCAAAATCTTGATGCGTTAGGATAAGTCGGAACACCTTCAAACATTAAAGTAGTCGCTCCATTAGATAGTGGTCCATAAATTATGTAAGAATGACCTGTCACCCATCCTACATCTGCAGTACACCAGTAGATGTCGTTGTCAGCATAATTAAAAATGTACTTATGAGTTAAGGTCGCGCCAAGTAAATAACCTCCTGTAGAGTGAAGCACTCCTTTAGGTTTTCCTGTTGATCCTGAAGTATATAAAATAAATAAGGGATCTTCTGCAGACATAGGCTCGCAATCGCATATCGCATCAAATTTTTCTTTTTCAGTGAAATAATCGACATCAATTGAATTTTTTAAATTCAATACCTCATCAGCTCTGTGGACTACAATTACAGAGTGAACATCGGGACAAGATTTAATTGCCTCATCAACATTTTCTTTTAAAGGGATTTTTTTGCCACCCCTGACGCCTTCATTTGCAGTGATTATTGTTTCGCAACTTGAATCTAAAATCCTATCTTTAAGGGATTCTACTGAAAACCCTCCAAATACCACGGAGTGAATAGCCCCAATTCGAGCGCAAGCCAACATCGCGTATGCCGCTTCTGGGATCATAGGCATATAAATACAAACTCTATCCCCTTTTTTTACTTTTCTGCTCTTCAAAAGGTTGGAAAACTTACATACTTCATCATGCAATTCTTGAAATGAAATTTTATTCTCGATAGATGGGTCGTCACTTTCCCAAATAATTGCCGTTTTGTTTGGCTTATCTAAATGCTTATCTATGCAGTTATATGAAGCATTAAGTATTCCATCTTTGAACCATTCAATTTTGCCTTTACGCATGTCACAAGAACTAATTTGAGTAGGTTCCTTGATCCAAGTTAAGTTTTGAGAGGCTTGAGATCTCCAGAAGGAATCCGGATCAGCTATCGAATTTTTATACAATGAATTAAAAACGTCTTCACTAAGATTAGCTTTAGATTTTGTAGATTCTGCAACCGGATATTTTTTACTCATTAAGTTGTAAGACTTTTCTCAAAATATTATCTAAATAGTTTAAGTTTTATTTTTAACTTGTGTGCAATTAATTTCAAGTAATGGCTCAATAAAAAAACTTCTATTTTGCCAATCATAATGCGGAATTTTGAGATTAGGTTTATTTACTTCAAGATCGTCGTAAAAAACTATGTCTATATCTATGGTGCGAGGCTTCATGTGAGAATCCTTTTCTCTTTTAAGTTTTTTTTCCACTTGTTGAAGATTCTCCAAAAGGGCTATCGGTGAGAGCTTAGTTTGAATTTTTATAGCCATATTAAAAAAAAATGGTTGTTTAAAAGGTCCGTAAGCAGGCGATTTATGTATTTTGCTTTTTTTTAGAATAATTGTATGAGGCAGGGCATCTATTTCAGACTCAGCATTACATAGGTTTTTATTTCTGTTGCCAAGATTAGTACCCAAAACTAAGTACGCAATATGTGAAGACATTAACCGAATTGTTGTTTTTCTTTTATTTCGTCAACAGTTTTGCAATCAATACATTGAGTGGCGGTTGGTCTCGCCTCTAGTCTCTTTATCCCTATTTCGATTCCACAAGTTTCACAATATCCATATAAATCGTCTTCTATATCTTTCAAGGATAAATCGATTTTTAAAATTAATTTTCTTTCTCTTTCTCTTTTTCTTAGCTCCAACATAAATTCTTCTTCTTTTGCAGCTCTATCAAGAGAATCAGGAAAATTGCTTTGATCTTGTTGGATTAACTGCTCAGTCTTTTCTTGCTCAGATTCAAGAGCTTGCTTCCATGAATTTAGAATAGAAATGAAATGTTTCTGCTGAGATTTATTCATATACTTTTCAGTCTTATTTGGCCTATAAGGCGTAAAGGTCTTTGCAAAGGATTCAAAATCAGAAGGATTAGAAACTATTTTTTTCGGATTAGCTTTTTTATTTGTGCTGGTTTTTTTATTAGTTTTCTTTGGCGCTACTTTTTTTGATTTAGCTACAGGCTTTTTTCTAACTTTAGACTTTGCTTGTTTTGGTTTGGAAACTGGTTTCTTTTTTGTTGTCATTGAAAAAATTTGAGGTTGTGAAATTTACCAAAACCTTCATCAAGTTGCTAGTCAAATTTTAGAAATTTTTCATAAATCTCTGAATATTTTTCTTGAGGCAATCTTGGGCCAATATTTTCTACTCCTTTTGAGGCTAAGAAACATCCAAATCTTGCCGCATCTTTAAGCGTCTGACCTTTAGTCATTAAGTTTAGAGTTCCTCCGGCAAACATGTCTCCGGCGCCATTCGTATCTATCGCTTTGGCTGGATACCCATTTATTGTTTCAATAGTTTTTGAAGAAATAACATAAGCTCCTTCAGATCCAAGCGTGATAAAAATATTTTTTGCAGAATGCAATAATTTTTTTCTAATTACTTCTAAGTCACTTGAAGAGCAAAAGGTTTTAGCTTCTTCATAGTTACAGAAAAGATAATCTATTGGATCTAACATCCACTCTGTCAATCTAGTTTTAAATGCCTTGACAATATTTGGATCAGATAAACTTATTGCAATTTTTGAGTTATTTTTCTTCCCGGCCTCAATTATTTTTTTGCTTGCTTCAAAACAAGAATCGCTACTAACTAAGTAGCCTTCAAGATATATTATTTCTGACTCATTAATTAAATTTTCGTCGACATCGGAGAAATTCAAATCCGCACTAATGCCTAAACAAGTACTCATTGTTCTTTCTGCATCTTCAGTAATCATGATTAGACAAGTCCCTGTATTTTCATCTCCCTCTGAAATAACACTATTTAATATTCCAATTTTTTCTAGATCATCACTATAAAAGTATCCATTTTTATCTTTAGCTACTTTCCCTAAAAAACCGCATTGGCTTCCTAAAGCAGAAGCAGCGAAAACAGTATTAGTAGCAGAACCTCCGCAGGCGTTTTTACTATTCTTAAATTTTCTAGAAAGTTTTTCAAAAAGATTTTCCTGATAATTTTCGTCACATAGACCCATAGTTCCCTTGTCTATTGATATCTCTTTTAAAAATGACTCATCAATTAGAAACTGTTTATCGACCAGAGCATTTCCAACGCCTAAGATATTAATCTTTTTCATTATTTATTTTTATAATTTCCTCTATTTCGTTTGGCCTCTTTGTAAATAGACCTTTTGAAATTGCGAATTTTTTATATCCTAGCATTTTTAAACTAGTAATATTTTTGTTACTTATACCTCCAATAGCATAAAGCGTTTTATTTGTTCTAAGGGGCGCTTGCATCATGATTTCCTTTGATGGAGGCATAGAAACATTAAGTTTTGTGTTTGTCTCAAAAAAAGATCCTACAGCCAGATAATCCCAATGGATTATATCTTCTGGAGGGTTTTCTAAGATTTCTAAGTTCCATTTACATGAAAAACCTTTGATGTAATTTTCGTTAATTAAATTCGTGTTGTTCTTTAAGAAAAGCTGATTTTTCTTATTCAAGTAGTCTGCAAGACCCAGATGAAAACCATCAGCACCTATTTCTATGGCAATTTCTGGAAAATCATTAATGATTAATTTGCCATTTTTTCTTTTAATAGCTTCTAACAAACTAGAGGCCTCATTTTTGATCTTATTTAAATTATTCTCTTTCGATCTATATTGAAATAAAGTTATTCCGGCATCTAATAAACTATCTACTTGTTTTAATAAGCTCTCTAATTTCTCATTAGGAGGTGTTATCGCGTAAATAGATTTCATTATTTAAAATTTATGAATTCTTGATAGCCAGTATAAATAGAATTTTTTAGCCTCTTTTCTAAAAATTTATTTGCTTTAGAGCAACTTTCAATTAAGTTATTTGTTTTAATCAAGCTACATAATATCGAGGTGGATAGCGCACATCCTGTTCCCCGAATTTTTTTATTTATTTTGGTTGTTTTCACTTCAAATTCTAATTTTCCGTCTATGTACAGGCGATTTATTATTTCTTTTTTTACGTCTTGCCCTGTCACATATATTTTATTTATCCCTAAGTCTAGTAATTTCTTAACCGAGTCATCTTCATTTCTTAAACCACTTAAAGCATTTAATTCATAAATATTTGGGGTCAATAAAGTCGCGAGTGGATAGAGGTTTTGAAGGGCAAAATCTTTATCTTTTTTATTCAAAAAATTTCCACCGCCTCCAGCCGAAACTATTGGGTCTATTATTAAAGGTATCTGTTTAATTTTAGATAAAAAATTAGCTGTAGTTTCAATTATTTTGGTAGAAGATAGAGCGCCGATTTTTATGCCCGAAATTTCAAAATTATTATTTAAATTTTTGAGGTTTTTTTTGAAAAGCTTTGCATTTAATTCCTCTATCTTGTGCAACTTTTTTGCATCTTGCACAGTCAAATTAGAGATAGCCGATAAACAATGCATATTAAATTCATTAGCAACTAATAAGTCAATTGAAGTTCCAGCAGCATTTGTTGGATCATGACCTGCTATGGATAAGATAAATTTTTTCTGACTCATGCTTATTAAAGTCATTATAATGCTGCTCTTAAACAAGCCAAATATAAATAGAAAATGGGACTAAAAAAAATAGGTATTGTTGGCGCGACTGGATATGTTGGCGTTGAGTTATTAAATCTTTTGGATCGTCATAGCGATGTTGAAGTTTCTTTTTTGTCTTCAAATAACAGCTTAGGCGAAGAGCTTTTTAAAAAAATTCAATCATATACAAATATAAAGAATCAAAAGTTTTTACCTGCCGATTTGGCAAAATCCAATGAATTAGATTTTATTTTTTTTGCTACTCAACATAACTTTTCTATGGATTTAGTGCCGGATCTGATAGAAAAAGGAACAAAGGTAATTGATTTATCCGCTGATTTTAGAATTTCGGATACCGCAATGTGGGAAAAGGCTTATGAGGATAAACATAGAGCTCCAGAACTTGCAAAAAAGGCAGTTTATGGCCTTCCTGAATTAGGAAGAGAAAAAATTAAAGAAGCAAAATTGGTTGCAGTTCCTGGATGTTATCCTACTGCCTCAATTTTGGGAATCATTCCTGTAATTGATTTCGTTGATAATAAATCTGAAATAATTTTGGATGTAAAATCAGGAATCAGCGGCGCTGGAAGAAATAAAGTAGAAGAGGGGCTTTCCTCAGAAATAAAAGATAATTTTAAAGCTTACTCACCTGAATTTCATAGACATCAAACAGAGATAAATTATTTTTTAAAGAAAAATTACGGAATTACACAAGAGATTATTTTTACTCCTCATTTAATTCCAATATTCAGAGGAGAGTATGTAACTTGTTATATCAAGCTGAAGAATCAAAGCGAAGATTTTCAAAAGATTTACGAAGACTTTTATGATGGTGAGAAATTTGTTAGGGTACAAGAAAAAGGTACGGTTCCTGAATTGAAAAAGGTACAGAATACAAATTTTTGTGATATTTCTGTTTTTCAGAAAAAAAATGTTTTGACTATACACGTTGCAATAGATAACCTACTCAAAGGTGCTGCTAGCCAAGCAATGCAATGTTTTAACATTATGCTTGGATCTGATGAAGAGAAAGGTTTAGATTTTAAATGATAGAAAAATACACTCCTCAGGAACTAGTGGTTTCGGATGCCGCAGTTTCTAGAATAGATAAGTTAGTCTCTGATGAGGTTAATAAAGAAATATCTTTGAGAGTTTTTGTTACAGGTGGAGGGTGCTCTGGTTTTCAATATGGCTTTAGATTAGAAGACCAACTTGACGAAGAAGATACTGTTTTAAAAAAGGATAAAATTTCCATTGTGATTGATCCTTTAAGCATGCAGTACATATATGGCTCTACTCTTGATTACAAAGAGGACTTAGAAGGCTCGAGATTTGTTATAGATAACCCTAATGCTGTCACTACTTGTGGTTGCGGATCTTCTTTTTCAATTTAATAACTGAAAATCTCTCCCGTCAAAGCTAAATCAGCTCCAGTTGATGCTTTTAAATCTACTTTTTTATTCTCAAGTCTTTGCTTTGCCAACCATCCAAAAGTAGATGTTTCTATTAACATCGGATCGATGCCTAATGTGTTCGTAGTACCTATTGACCAATTTTTAGGTAATTTATTTTTTAATCTTTCAATTAGATAGTTATTTTTCGAGCCTCCTCCACAGAGATAGATATTTAATTTTTTTACTGGACAATTTTGTATTAAGGATTCCATTATTGTTATTGCAGTTATTTCGGTCATAGCTGAAATCCAGTCAAACTTAGTAATGCTTTTATCTTCAAAGTATAAACTTGAAAAATCGTAACTTTCAGTTGAATCGCTTTTAGGTAAATCTTGATTGAAATAACTTTTATTCAATATTCTATATATTAATTTATTGAGTTTAGTGAAATCCCCTTTTTTGCCATAATTACCGTATTTATCGAACAATTTTTTTTGATTTGTAAAAGTTCTAATACTTTGGTCGATCAAGCAATTTCCAGGACCTGTATCCCAACCAATTGATCTTTTATTACGTAAAAGTAAGGTGACATTAGATATTCCGCCAATATTTAATATAGCTCTATTTTTTTTGTCGTCCCTAAAAAAGGCTTCATGAAAAGATGGAGTTAGAGGAGCGCCAGTGCCGCCATTTGCTATATTAGTTTGACGAAAATTACCAACTGTAGTGATACCTGTAAGCTTTGCGATAATTTCAGGATTACCAATTTGAAGAGAATATGGTTTTTTTGAAAAAGGGAAATGTTGAATTGTCTGACCATGTGAGCCAATTGCTTTAATTTCATTTTTTTTAACGTTATTTTTTTTTAATAATTTTTTTATTGCTTTTACTGTCAGAACAGTGAACTTCTCATCTGCCTTTTTTAAATCTTTTGTTGGTTTAAGCAAAAGATTACTTTTTGTTTTAGAAAGTTTGGACATTAATACAAATAAATCTTGAGGCATTTTTAAAGAAACAGTATTAATTATTTTAATTTTCTTGTTAATTTTTAATAAGGAGACATCTACAGAATCCATGCTTGTACCAGATAAAGCTCCTATGTATAAATTTTCTGTTTTTTTAATTGACTGCATAGATTTGGAGATACAAATTATCAATTCTATTAATCATTTGAACTGCAAGACTTTGAAATCTTTCTTTTTCTGAATCGCTGATAGGTTCTGCATCAGGAAGTTTTACTGTTAAGGGGTCTGTATGCATGCCGTTGACTCTGAATTCATAATGCAAATGATATCCCGTGGCCAATCCAGTCTTCCCTACAAATCCAATAATTTCTCCTTGAGATACTTTGTCTCCAAGTGATAATCCTTTTTTAAACTTATTTAAATGTGCATATCTAGTTGAATAATCTTCTGAGTGTTTTATTTCAATTAATTTTCCATACCCCCCTTTATTTCCAATAAAAGAAACAGTGCCAGAGCTAGTTGAAATAATTGGTGTTCCTTTTGGAGCTGCATAATCTACTCCAGTGTGCGCTCTAATTTTGTTTAATACAGGATGTTTTCTATTAAGATTATATTTAGAACTTATATAACTAAATTCCACGGGCGTTCTTAGAAAGGCTTTTTTTACGTTTTTTCCCATTAAAGAGAAGTATTCTTTGCTGCCATCTTCGTAATAATATCTTATGGCAGTAAAGACTTTATTACCTCTCAGAAAACGTGCTGCTTTTATATCTGCATTTTTTACTTGCTTACCATTCCAATAGTAATCTTCATATAAAACATCAAATTTATCACCTGGTCTTATGTCAAAAATAAAATCTATGTCCCAACCAAAAATGTATATCAAATCCATTATCAAGCTATCTGAAAGACCGGCGGATAATGCTGATTCGTATAAAGAATTTTCAATGGTAACCGAAGCAAATCTTTCAAGTTTTTCTAAAGGCCTAGAGAATTTATTTATAGTAAAAAAACCATTTTTATATGTTGCTCTAATTCCATCTAATTCATTTGATGTTAAAAAAATTTCTTTTGGTTCTCCATTTACAGAATTTTTAATTTCAAGAATGTCTCCCACTTTTATTTGTGCAAGTTTTTCTGAACCACTTGTTTTTATTAAAGCTCTTATATAAGCGTCTTTAATCCCAGATCGTTTAAGTAAATTCAATAAAGTATCGTTTTTCTCAACCTCAAACACTTGAATTGCTCCTTCAACTTCAAACATCGACAACAGTCTATTATCTGTAAATAAAACTTTTTCCCTAGTTACTTCTTTTTGTTCGTAATCAGAGCCTAAAGCGCCATCTGGTATCGGGGGGAAAAAAATAAGCGCTAGAAATAAAAAAATAAATAAAGAAAGAACGATTAAATAATTTTTAATTTCAAAAAAAAGATTTTTCATTTTTTATCTTCAATTATTTTATCTGTTAAAGTTATAAATATTTTTATCGATTTCCTATTTAATGCGCACAGTTAAAGAAAAAATAGAAATTCTTCTTCGAGGAGTTGAAGAAGTAATCCCTAGGAAAGATTTTATATCTTTGATCGAAAAGAAACAAAAGTTAACTATAAAAGCGGGCTTCGATCCTACATCTCCAGATTTACACCTTGGACATACAGTTTTAATTAATAAGTTGAAACAATTTCAAGATTTAGGTCACAAAGTAATTTTTTTGATTGGTGACTTTACAGGGTCGATAGGAGACCCTTCCGGCGTTAGTGAAACTAGACCGGTTTTATCAAGTAAGGAATTAAAAAAAAATGCTGATACTTATGCGAAGCAGATATTTAAAATTTTAGATCCAAAGAAAACTGAAATAAAATTCAACTCGACTTGGTTTAAAAAAATGAAGCCAGAAGATTTCATAAAATTGGCTTCATCAATGACAGTCGCAAGAATGCTTGAAAGGGATGATTTTAGTAATAGATACAAAAAAAATCAGCCAATTTCAATTCATGAGTTTCTGTATCCATTAGTCCAGGGTTACGACTCCTTTCATCTCAAGGCTGATGTAGAGCTTGGAGGAACTGATCAAAAATTTAATTTATTAGTTGGTAGAGACATTCAGAGGATTAATGGTATGAAAGAGCAAATCATTATGACATTGCCAATATTAGAGGGATTAGATGGCATAAAAAAAATGTCTAAATCTTTAAATAATTATGTCGGATTAACAGATCACGAAAATGAAATGTTTGGCAAAATAATGTCTATTTCAGATGAAATGATGTGGAGATATTACGATTTGTTAAGTTTTAAAACTAATAAAGAAATTATGAAAATAAAGAAAGACGCAAGGTCTGGAAGTGGTTTAATGCAAGCTAAGCTTGAATTGGGTCTCGAAATTGTTGAAAGATTTCATGGTAAAAAAAAGTCAATCATAGCTATGAGGGAGTTTAAGAATAGATTTAGTGAAAAAAAAGATCCTACTCGAATTCCAGAAGTAAACTTAAATATTAAGGGAAAATCTATGCTGCTAATTGATCTTTTATCTCATACTGATTTGAAAAAAAATATCCTTTGCAAAAGTAAATCTGAAGCTAAAAGAATGATACTGCAATCGGCGGTTAGAGTTAATGGAGAAAGAATCAATCAGGAGGATTTTTTGTTAGAAATTAACAAAAAAACACTCATTCAAGTGGGTAAAAGAAGGCATCTAAAAATAACTTTAAAAAGAACAAAATAAGGCTTTAATTAAGCAAATTCATATGTATAATCGCAACTTCCTGCGCTGTTTTTTCAGCTCAGGGAGTTTTTTAAAATATTAGTTCATGTAATTCGTGCGGACACTTACCTTGTGAGTAAAGGTATGTGTCATCTTTTGAATATTTTTATATTCAAAACCCTTTTTTGATATTTTTTGAGAAAAATATCCGTTTAATTTAATTGAAGAGTTTGATCATGGCTCAGATTGAACGCTGGCGGCAGCTTTAATACATGCAAGTCGAGCGAGAAAGTTTCTTCGGAGACGAGTAAAGCGGCGAACGGGTGAGTAACGCGTAGGAATCTACCATTCAGCGGGGGATAGCTCGGGGAAACCCGAATTAATACCGCATACACCCTACGGGGGAAAGAAGGCCTCTCCTTGGAAGCTTTCACTGTTTGATGAGCCTGCGTGAGATTAGTTTGTTGGTGAGGTAATGGCTCACCAAGACTACGATCTCTAGCTGGTCTGAGAGGACGATCAGCCACACTGGGACTGAGACACGGCCCAGACTCCTACGGGAGGCAGCAGTAGAGAATATTGGACAATGGGGGCAACCCTGATCCAGGCATGCCGCGTGTGTGAAGAAGGCCTTAGGGTTGTAAAGCACTTTAGGTAAGGAAGAAAAGTTAATAGTTAATACCTGTTAACCGTGACATTACTTACAGAATAAGGACCGGCTAACTCCGTGCCAGCAGCCGCGGTAATACGGAGGGTCCAAGCGTTAATCGGAATTACTGGGCGTAAAGCGCGCGTAGGCGGTACGCTAAGTTGGGTGTGAAATCCCCGGGCTTAACCTGGGAACTGCATTCAAAACTTGTGTACTGGAGTACGAAAGAGGCGAGTAGAATTCATGGTGTAGCGGTGAAATGCGTAGATATCATGAGGAATACCAATGGCGAAGGCAACTCGCTGGTTCGTAACTGACGCTGAGGTGCGAAAGCGTGGGTAGCAAACAGGATTAGATACCCTGGTAGTCCACGCCGTAAACGATGAGAACTAGCCGTTGGATCCTTGAGGTTCAGTGGCACAGCTAACGCATTAAGTTCTCCGCCTGGGGAGTACGGCCGCAAGGCTAAAACTCAAATGAATTGACGGGGGCCCGCACAAGCGGTGGAGCATGTGGTTTAATTCGATGCAACGCGAAAAACCTTACCAACCCTTGACATCCAGAGAATTTTCTAGAGATAGATTTGTGCCTTCGGGAACTCTGTGACAGGTGTTGCATGGCTGTCGTCAGCTCGTGTCGTGAGATGTATGGTTAAGTCCAGTAACGAGCGCAACCCTTATCCTTATTTGCCAGCACTTCGGGTGGGAACTATAAGGAGACTGCCGTGAATAACACGGAGGAAGGCGGGGACGACGTCAAGTCATCATGGCCCTTACGGGTTGGGCTACACACGTGCTACAATGGGAGATACAGATGGTTGCGAAAGCGCGAGCTGAAGCCAATCCCACAAAGTCTTCCTTAGTCCGGATTGGAGTCTGCAACTCGACTCCATGAAGCAGGAATCGCTAGTAATCGCGAATCAGAATGTCGCGGTGAATACGTTCTCGGGCCTTGTACACACCGCCCGTCACGTCATGGGAGTGTGTTGCACCAGAAGTGGTTTGCCTAACCTTTGGAGGGCGGCCCCCACGGTGTGATACGCGACTGGGACGAAGTCGTAACAAGGTAGCCCTAGGGGAACCTGGGGCTGGATCACCTCCTAACTATAAATACACGATCTTTACTGTGAGTGTTCGCTCGAATTGCATGAATTAATTTCCCAACTGTAAAGTTGTGGGTGTTATTAAAAAGTATTGTGATCCAAATTATTAATAATTTTTGTTATCAATTATTAATAAAATTTTAAAAGTTTTTAACTTTTAAACATCAAGTTCAAAAATTAATTTAATTTAATTTTGAATGCTAATGGCAAATAAAATTAGGCGCTTATTATTCAAATTGTCTTAACTTTTTAAACTTCTTTGTTTAGAAACATTTGTTAAGTAAATAAGTGCATACGACGGATGCCTTGGCAGCTAGAGGCGATGAAGGACGTGGTAATCTGCGATAAGCTTCGGTAAGTTGATAAACGAACTACAACCCGGAGATCTCCGAATGGGATAACCCACCTAGGATAACCTAGGTATCATTATCTGAATACATAGGATAATGAAGCTAACGTAGGGAACTGAAACATCTAAGTACCTATAGGAAAAGAAATCAACCGAGATTCTGTTAGTAGCGGCGAGCGAAAGCGGAACAGCCCTTAAGCATTTTAAGAAAAAAAATAACAAGTTGGGAAGCTTGACCATAGAAGGTGATAGTCCTGTAATTTAATTTTCTTATTTTGTGAAATCGAGTAGGTCGGAGCACGTGAAACTTTGACTGAACATGGGGGGACCATCCTCCAAGGCTAAATACTCCTAGCTGACCGATAGTGAACCAGTACCGTGAGGGAAAGGCGAAAAGAACCCCGGAGAGGGGAGTGAAATAGAACCTGAAATCGTATGCATACAAGCTGTAGGAGCTCTAAGTTTATCTTCGGATAAACGGAGTGACTGCGTACCTTTTGTATAATGGGTCAGCGAGTTACTGTCTGTGGCAAGCTTAACTTTTTGAGGTAGGCATAGGGAAACCGAGTCTTAATAGGGCGTTAAGTCGCAGGGAGTAGACCCGAAACCGGGCGATCTATCCATGGCCAGGGTGAAGGTAAGGTAATACTTACTGGAGGCCCGAACCCACTTATGTTGAAAAATGAGGGGATGAGCTGTGGATTGGAGTGAAAGGCTAATCAAGCTCGGAGATATCTGGTTCTCCTCGAAAGCTATTTAGGTAGCGCCTCGTGTATTACTCTTGGGGGTAGAGCACTGTCTCGGCTAGGGGGTCATCCCGACTTACCAAACCGACGCAAACTCCGAATACCAAGAAGTATTAGCACGGGAGACACACTGCGGGTGCTAACGTCCGTAGTGGAAAGGGAAACAACCCAGATCGCCAGCTAAGGTCCCAAAGTATGATTAAGTGGGAAACGATGTGGGAAGGCTTAAACAGCTAGGAGGTTGGCTTAGAAGCAGCCATCCTTTAAAGATAGCGTAACAGCTCACTAGTCGAGTCGGCCTGCGCGGAAGATATACCGGGGCTAAATCATACACCGAAGCTGCGAATAGATTTTTAATCTATGGTAGAGGAGCGTTCTGTAAGCCAGTGAAGGAGGATTGGGAAATTCTCTGGAGGTATCAGAAGTGAGAATGCTGACATGAGTAACGAGAGAGAGGTGAAAAACCTCTCCGCCGAATGACTAAGGTTTCCTGTCCAACGCTAATCGGGACAGGGTTAGTCGGTACCTAAGGCGAGGGCGAAAGCCGTAGTCGATGGAAAACAGGTTAATATTCCTGTACTTGCTATTACTGCGATGGAGTGACGGAGAAGGCTAGATCATCAGAGCGATGGTTGTCTCTGTTTAAGGTTGTAGGTCGATATTTTTGGTAAATCCGGAGTATCTTTGACTGAGAGCTGATGACGATCGACTTTTTAAGTCGAGAAGTGATTGATGCCATACTTCCAGGAAAAACTTCTAAGCTTCAGGTAATAGGAAGCCGTACTGTAAACCGACACAGGTAGTCAGGTAGAGAATACTAAGGCGTTTGAGAGAACTTGGGTTAAGGAACTAGGCAAAATGGTACCGTAACTTCGGGAGAAGGTACGCCTCTATTACGTGAAAGAACTTGCTTCTGGAGCGGAAAGAGGTCGAAGATACCAGATGGCTGCGACTGTTTACTAAAAACATAGCACTCTGCAAACATTAATGTGGAAGTATAGGGTGTGACGCCTGCCCGGTGCCGGAAGGTTAATTGATGGGGTTAGTCCTCGGACGAAGCTCTTGATCGAAGCCCCGGTGAACGGCGGCCGTAACTATAACGGTCCTAAGGTAGCGAAATTCCTTGTCGGGTAAGTTCCGACCTGCACGAATGGCGTAACGATGGCCATACTGTCTCGACCCAGGACTCAGTGAAATTGAATTTGCGGTGAAGATGCCGTATACGCGCGGCAAGACGGAAAGACCCCGTGCACCTTTACTATAGCTTCACACTGGACTTTGAATTTATATGTGTAGGATAGGTGGGAGACTTTGAAGCATTAGCGCTAGCTTTTGTGGAGTCGTCCTTGAAATACCACCCTTGTAACTTTGAGGTTCTAACTTAGGCTCATTATCTGGGCTGAGGACAGTGTGTGGTGGGTAGTTTGACTGGGGCGGTCTCCTCCCAAAGAGTAACGGAGGAGTACGAAGGTTACCTCAGCACGGTCAGACATCGTGCATTGAGTGCAATGGCAAAAGGTAGCTTAACTGCGAGACCGACGGGTCGAGCAGGTACGAAAGTAGGTCATAGTGATCCGGTGGTTCTGTATGGAAGGGCCATCGCTCAACGGATAAAAGGTACGCCGGGGATAACAGGCTTATACCCCCCAAGAGTTCACATCGACGGGGGTGTTTGGCACCTCGATGTCGGCTCATCACATCCTGGGGCTGGAGCAGGTCCCAAGGGTATGGCTGTTCGCCATTTAAAGTGGTACGCGAGCTGGGTTTAGAACGTCGTGAGACAGTTCGGTCCCTATCTGCCGTGCGCGTTGGAGATTTGAGAGGAGTTGTTCCTAGTACGAGAGGACCGGAATGAACGAACCTCTGGTGTTCGGGTTGTCACGCCAGTGGCATTGCCCGGTAGCTATGTTCGGAAAGGATAACCGCTGAAAGCATCTAAGTGGGAAGCCCACCTCAAGACAAGATCTCCCTGATCCTTCGGGATCCTAAAGAACCGTTCAAGACTAGGACGTTGATAGGCAGGGTGTGTAAGTGCTGTAAGGCATTGAGCTAACCTGTACTAATTGTTCGTGAGGCTTAACTAATGTTTCTAAATTTGAATATATCGACCTAATTTATTTTGATTTTAATGGATCACAATCACCAACAAGAATTTTGTCCGATGACAATAGCAAGTGTGACCCACCTGATACCATATCGAACTCAGAAGTGAAACCACTTAGCGCCGATGGTAGTGTAGTCTTTTCTATGCGAGAGTAGGACATCGTCGGACTTCTTGTTAAATTCAAATAGTGCCCAAGCAGATAGCATATTCACTTTTCTCACCAAAGCACACTTCAAGGTTTGCTAAGTTAAAACCGTCTACTAATATCTCTCTGATCAAATCAAATTTTTGCGTCCTGCCAATTACGTAAATTTTCTTTATTCTGTGGAATAGGGCATGAGTAATAGCAGTTTTCAAAATAGTTTGACCTACCATATTGATTATGCCAGCGGCTAAATCTTCTTTAGTACATTCGGAATAATCAGATTTCCCAAAATTAACTGCGCTTGCTGACTCTGGTAAGTTACCAATAGGACCTGAAATTACATCCTTAAGTAGTAAATCCACTTTTTCTTTATTTCCATTTATAGACAAAGAATTAATTATTTCAGGAGATTCCTCATCTATTATTAATTTACTGAGCCCTTTGATTGTACCTCCTCCCAAACCGGTTCCACCGGCGTGGAAAATTTCACCGTCCTTTGAAATTGCACACGCAGAGCCAGAACCTAAACTCATTACCATGAAATTCTTTTCCGATGGGTTAAATAATTTAGCAGCTCCATTCACTATCGAGTCAATTTCATTTTTATTTTCAATTACTATATTGTTGAAGGTTTTGGGTAATTCCATGTGTTTTCCACCCGTGACACCAATTTTGCCTAATCTATTAATTTCTTTAACAGAAGAATTAAGAATCTCCTCAAGAAATACAATTGAAGCTCCTTTAGAAGGAAAGGTCTTGAAAGTTAATACAGAATTATCAGAAATAACAACGTCCGTGTTGGTAATTCCGAAATCTATTCCTATTTTTATAGGTTGAGTCATATCGCTGTTTAAAACAGCTAATGTAGATTAAAAGTTAAGCGTTTGCTTGAGCTTCTTGAATAGCGGCAAGCATTTCGTCGGAATCTTTTTTAACCTGATCTGAAGATTCTAAAGGTTTTGAAATCTCAGCCCAGTCAATCTCATAGTCACTAGCTGCATTTTCATATTCAAGAATACCTAGTTCTTCGTATTTAGGTCTTATAGATTCGGTCAAAAGTCCAATTCTTTTTAAATTTGGCATTACCCTAGAAAACAAGAAGCTTCTAAACTGGTCCAATCCACCATTATTTAATTGAAAAACTCTGGCTTCTTCATCAGACATTTTAAGGAATCTAGACATAGCTTTCGTGTTTATTAATCTTTCCTTAGAAACTACGCATGCTTCGAAAGCAAATTCAGCTCTTTCTTCTATTTCCTCTGGAGACAAAGTTTTAACAAAATCTTCCAGGTAATTAATTCCAAAAGTGACATGACGAGCTTCGTCTCTAATTATGTAATGAAGTAGAGTTTGTAATAATGGATCTCTTGCCGATAGCTTCATGTTTGTAAAAGCAGCTAAAGCAAGACCTTCTATAATGATTTGCATTCCTATAAATTTTAAATCCCATCTTTCGTCAGTGAGAATTTTATCCAACAAAGCTTTTAAATTGGGATTAATAGGATAATGAAACCCGATTTTTTCTTGTAAATATCTATTGAAAACTTCAACATGTCTTGCTTCGTCAAAAGTTTGCGATGCGGCATACATTTTGGCGTTGAAAGTTGGTGCACAACTTGCAATTTGTGAGGCTACTAAAAGGGCTCCTTGCTCACCATGAAGAAATTGACACAAAGTTTCAGCTGTCTCGTGTCTATCAAATTCTATTTTCTCTTCATCAGATAAAGCTTTGTAAGCGTCCAGTTGTTCGTGTGGGAATTCAACCCCATCTAATCCAAGTAATGGTTCGTCAGCAGGATGAGTGTAATTCCAATCGAGGTCTATAGAGCCGTTCCAATTCAGCTCTTTACCCAGCTCATAAAGTTTTTTAATACGGTTCTCAGCAACTGTGTAATCCCAGTTGTATGACCCAGTTAAAGGAGTATTGAATATCTCAACAACATCTTCAACGTCTTTTTCTTTAAGGTCTAATTCGTCATCGAAATAGACGAGATCTTCGGGTGGACCCGCTCTTTTAGTAATTTTCATAGATGTAAAATATGCTTTTGCAAGGATAAAGTCAATAGATATAAAAGCTACATTTAGGCTTTGTTATCAGCAAATAATTCAGTCAATTGTTCAAGCATTACACCGCCCAATTCTTCAGCTCTATGAATGGTTACAGCTTTCGAATAATACCTTGTAACGTCATGACCAATTCCAATTGCTATCAAGTCGATATCCGTTTTATTTTCAATATCTTTTATGACTGATTTTAAGTGATTATCTAAATAGCTAGTTGAATTTGTTGACAAGGTACTGTCATCAACTGGCGCACCATCAGAAATGACCATAAGAATTTGTCTTTGTTCCGGTCTTTTAAAAAGTCTACTGCAAGCCCACAACAAAGCTTCACCATCTACATTTTCTTTTAATAATCCCTCTCTTAACATTAATCCAAGATTTTTTTTGGCTCTTCGCCAAGCTAAATCAGCGGGTTTAAAAATTATGTGGCTCAAATCATTTAATCTTCCAGGGTTGTTTGGCTTTCCACATTCAACCCATAATTTTCTGCTATCTCCACCTTTCCAATGTTTTGTTGTGAATCCCAAAATTTCAGTCTTTATGTTACATCTATCGAGAGTAGCTCCAATAATATCCGCTGATATTGCAGCTGTTGTCATTGATCTACCTCTCATCGATCCCGAGCTATCTACAAGAATGGTTACAATTGTGTCTTTAAATTTTGTGTCTTTTTCTTGTTTAAAACTAAGAGGAGTTAAAGGATCAGTAATGATTTTTGTTAATCTCGAAGTATCTAAAATGCCTTCGTCTTTATCAAATTCCCAAGACCTATTTTGTTGAGCCAGGAGAAGTCTTTGCAATCGATTTGCAAGCTTTGCAATTACATTTTTACTGGGATCAATTAATTGATCTAGCCTTAAACGTAGCCTTTTTAATTCTTCTTGAGCGCATAGGTCTTCCGCATCAACAACTTCATCAAAGTCTCTGCAAAAAACTTTGTATTCCTGACTGTTTTCAATATTGAATAATTCTTCAAGTTTCGATCTATTTTCTATCCAATTTTCATCGTTCTCTTCAACTTCTTCCTCTTCGAATTCCATTTCTTCGGAAGTTTCTGACTCAGTAGGCGTTTCTTCTGAAGAGCCTTGCTCTTCTTGATTGTCGTCTTCTTGGTTGTCTTCGTCTGAATTGTCTTCATCACTGTCATCCTCAGAAGAGCTTTCCTCTTTTTGTTCTTCCTCCTCTTCAAATTTAATATTAAGCTCGCTTAATAAGTTTTTTATGGTTTCCAGATATAGTTCTTTGTTTTCCATATTTTCTTTTAGAATAGGAATAAATTGTTTTTCAAGTTTTTTTAAATCCTCTTCTAAAGGCTTTATGATTTCTTCTTCAAGAGGAACGAGTTTTGTCTTCAGAATTTTATGCTTGAGCCATACATCTATTATTTTATTAATATTCTCAATTGCAGATTCAGGCTTAAATGCGCTTAGTTCATTTATAAAATTTTTACGTAAATTATTTTTTAAACCTTTGAATTGAAGAGAGCCTAATAATTCAATTCTCACTTCATTTTGTTCTTTTAAGCTTTGATCTAGTTCATAAAATCCAGTCAATCTACTACTTTCTTCATTTGAAAACTTTTCTTTAAGAGCAATTTTGTCGGCTTTTGCTCGAGTCACAGCTAAGGATTTTTTTGATAAGTTATCAAATGGAACTGAGTTAGATTGAATTGAATCGGTGCCGAAACTTATCTCCAATTCTTGCTTGCTCGAAATTGCTCTTGAAGAAGATGAAAGAGCTTCTTTAACTATTTGTTCTTTAGATCTGTCACTCAATCTTGATCTATTAAGTTACTAATTGAATCAGAAGTCTCTTGATCGAAACATCTCTGAAAGTACTCAGCAATTATAGGCTTTTCCGTTTCATCACATTTATTTAAAAAACTTAGCTCAAAAGAAGAAACGAGATCTGAGAAAATTTGAAAATTTTCTGCCCAGCTAATTACTGTTCTTGGCGACATAAGATTAGAAATATCACCATTTTTAAATCCTTCCCTAGTTAAGTTGGCGAGCTCGATCATATTTTTTACGGTTTCAGTGCCTTTTTTATTATCGAGATCTTTTACTTTTGAAAGTACAACTTTTGTTTCTAAATCAACGCTTAAATAATTTAAACACGAAACTATCTGCCACCTGTCCATTTGTCCTTGGTTTATTTGTTGAGTGCCATGATAAAGACCAGTGCTATCGCCCAAACCCACTGTATTTGCAGTAGCAAATAATCTGAAAAATGGATTAGGCGTCAAAACTCTGTTTTGATCTAGTAGGGTCAATCTACCATCTACTTCTAAAACCCTTTGAATAACGAACATTACATCTGGTCTACCAGCATCGTATTCGTCGAATACAAGAGCAGTAGGATTTTGAATTGCCCAAGGCAAAATTCCTTCTTGAAATTTAGTCACTTGTTTGTCTTTTTCAAGAGTGATTGCATCCTTACCTAGTAAATCTAGCCTGCTAATATGTGAATCTAAATTTATTCTGATGCATGGCCAATTCAGCCTTGCAGCAACTTGTTCGATATGGGTTGATTTTCCAGATCCATGAAGACCTTGAATCATTACTCTACGGTTGTCCGAAAAACCGGCCAAAATTGCAAGGGTAGTGTTTTTGTCAAAACAATATGTGCTATCAATTTCAGGGACATATTCATTTGCTTCTGCAAAAGCTGGAACTTCGAAATCTGCATCAATACCAAATGTATTGCCTACATTTAATGAAATGTCTGGGGTGTTATCGGTAAAATTATTGTATGTAGTTGCCATTATTTAAAAGAGTACTTATTATCCTTTTTTCAATTAAAACAGCAAGAAAATATACTTGCGATCTAGTAAACTATTCGGTTTCAAACTCATCTAAACTAAGCTTATGACGGAAAAAGAAATCTGGTCAAAAATTATTGAAGAAGCTGAATCTTTGCTTTCAAGCGAAAGATTATCTAATTCTTATATAAATAAGTTTGTTAAAGATTTCGATAATCTTTCAGATGTAATCGCTTTTAAAATTTCAAATGATTTAGAAACAAAAAATCATGTCGACGTGTTTTCTGCTGAAGTTTTATTTCTTGAGCTGACAAAAGTTTTTAAAAGCGAAGAAATAGTAAATAGCTTGGTCTTAGATTTACATGCGGTGAAGCAAAGAGATCCTGCAGCAACAGGTTACTTATCAACACTTTTGTTTTCTAAGGGATTTTTAGCTTTGCAAACTCATAGAGCTAGTAATTTTTTCTTGAAAACAAAAGAATCGTTGATGGCTAGTTATCTTCACAGTCAATCTTCTAAAATCTATGGAGTTGACATTCACCCAGCAGCAACCATAGGAGTTGGAGTCATGCTTGATCATGCCACAGGCATTGTCATTGGCGAGACTAGCGTCATTGAAGACGATGTTTCTATTTTTCAAGGAGTAACTCTAGGCGGTACTGGTAAAGTCACAGGAGACAGACATCCAAAAGTAAGAAAGGGCGTTTTGATAAGCGCCGGAGCCAAGATTCTTGGCAACGTTGAGATTGGCCAAGGAGCAAAGGTGGCTGCAGGAAGTGTGGTTTTGGATAATGTGGAAATGAATACTACGGTAGCAGGCGTTCCTGCTGTTGCGGTAGGTAAACCAAGTTCTGATGCGCCAGCAATTACTGTAGACCATACATTAGAAGATTAAGATGTCAGATCAAAAATTATTAGATGAATTAATCAATACTCTTAACTTAGAAAAGTTAGAAGAAAACTTGTTTAGAGGACAGAGTGAGCAAACAGCTTGGGGGAGGGTCTTTGGCGGTCAAGTTATTGGTCAAGCGTTAAGTGCAACGCAAGAGACCGTCGATAGTTCTAGAAAAGCGCATTCACTGCACGCTTACTTTTTAAGACCAGGCAGAATAGATATGCCTATCTTATACGATGTTCAAAGAATAAGAGATGGAAAAAGTTTTACTACCAGGACAGTAAATGCAATTCAAAATGGAGAATACATTTTTAATATGTCAGTCTCATTTAAAATTTCAGAAGAAGGATTTGAGCACCAATTTGAAATGCCTGATGTCCCTGGTCCAGAGAATTTAAAAAGTGACAGAGAATTTAGAGAAGAAATGAAAGACTCAATCCCCAAAGAAATGTTAGAAGGTTTTTTAAGAGACAAACCAATAGAAATAAGAAATGTAGAAAACCTCAACCCTTTTGCTAACGAAAAAGGTGAGCCTTTTAAAAATATGTGGATTAAAGCATCAGGTAAATTGCCCGATAATCATCTTATCCATCAAGGAGTCTTAGCTTATGCATCTGATATGGGGTTATTAGGTACTTCTCAGAGACCTCATGGAGTGAGTTTCGGAGCCTATCATAAACTTCAGGTTGCCAGTTTAGACCATGCAATGTGGTTTCATAGAGAATTTAGAGCGGACGAATGGCTTTTATATTCTTTAGATAGTCCATCAGCGAGTAATGCCAATGGGTTTAATAGAGGAAATATTTTTACTCAAGATGGAAAGTTAGTGGCTTCAGCGGTTCAAGAAGGCCTTATTAGACAAAAATAAATGCATCGAATTCTTAATTTTTGTTTTATTTTCTTCTTGTCTTTACTTTCTTTGTATTTAGTAGCCGAAAGATTTACAAATACAAACGGTATCGCTAATGAAAAATCCTTTTCTGATTTTTTAAAGTGGAGTCTTTCCAATGAATCCCCAGAAAGAATTGCTATAGAAAGTTCTGAGGCATGGAAGGAGCTGGATTTGCAATCAGATAATTATATCCTTTGGATCGGGCATGCAAGCTTTTTAATAAATATTGGCGGTACCACAATTCTTACCGATCCAGTTTTTTCAAAACGCGCTTCACCGTTAAGAATCCTTGGCCCTAAAAGATTGATTCCACCGGCTTTGACCTTAAATGATTTGCCAAAGATAGATTTAGTAACAATTAGTCATAATCATTACGATCATTTAGACGTTTATTCGCTTAAGCAAATTTATAAAAATAATCCAGCCGCAAATTTTTTAGTTCCTAAAGGAGATAAGAAAATACTCACTAAACGAGGAATTGAAAATGTTTTTGAGTTCCTGTGGTGGGAAAATTTTGCTTCGAAAAATTTAGTACTTACTTTTACTCCAGTGCAACATTGGTCTGCTAGGGGATTAGGAGATCGTAATAAAAGTTTGTGGGGCGGATGGTTTTTTAAATCTGAAGAACTTAATTTGTATCACGCTGGAGATACTGGTTACTCAAATGATTTCGTCGTTACTAAGGAAAGGCTAGGTGCTCCAGATTATGCTTTAATCCCGATTGGAGCGTACGCTCCAGAATGGTTTATGTCTGACAATCATGTGAATCCCAAAGACGCCCTTCAAATTGCTATCGATTTAGATGCAAAAAAATCTATCGGCATGCATTGGGGAACTTTTCTGTTAACTGATGAAGAAGTTACGGAACCACCGCAATTGTTGGAAGCTGCGTTGACTGAAGAATCTTTGCCTTCTGAATATTTCATAACTTTAAAACCGGGAGACTTTGAACCGCTTTAATTTTATTGATTCAGCTTTAGTCTGTTATTAGTTATGATAAAACTTTATGAACTTAGGAATCTTTATCATCGGAGCTTTGACTTTTTTAGTCAGTTTTGTGCTTTTCAAAATTAATGCCTTTAGAAAGACTAAAAATGATGAAAATTCTTGGGGTAAATTATTGCTAGTTTTTCTTGTTGATTATTTGGTCTTAATGGCAGGCGTCTTAGCGACTGGAATAATTTTTGTTTCTTTATTCAATGCATTTCACGGATAAATTATGAGTATTTCCCATATAGAAACGAAAAGCAGAGAAGATTTTCCCGAGTTTGAAGAGCTCTTTAACTTGGTTGAATCATTTATGGGATATTTACCAAATGCATATCTATTGATGGCTGATAAACCGGATTTGATGCATGCCTTTGCTAAAATGTCAGCAAGTGTTTTTAAAGACGACATTCTAGATATTCAATCAAAACAGTTAATTGCATTGGCTTCTAGTTTGAGTGCTGGATGTAAATATTGTCAATCGCATACTTCGCATGGAGCTGAGCGTGCTGGCGTCCCTAATGAAAAGATAGCTAATATACTGAACTATCAAACAAGCTCTCATTATGAACCAAGCGAGGTCGCACTTTTGGATTTAGCTTTTGCATCTGGAGAGGTCCCGAATAAAGCCAATAAAGCTCATTTTGATCAATTAAAAGAATTTTATTCAAAAGAACAGATCCTTGAAGTAGTTGCAGTGATTTCTTTTTTTGGATTTTTAAACCGTTGGAATGATACTTTTGGAACTGAAATTGAAGCCGTTCCAGCTAATTATCTTCAAAACGAATTAAAGCCTGCTAATTGGTAATAATAAAAACTCTTTTTTATTACATTTAAATCTAAAAAATTTTCCGAAACTTTGACGGTTTTCTTAAAAATAATGTTATAAATATGGCTACATACATACATATGGGGGAGATATGTTTAAAAAACTTACACTTTTTGTAATTTTTATTTCTTCATCTTTAATTTTTGCCCAGGCAGAAGAAGAAGTAATTGTTACTGGTTCCTATATTAAAGGGAGCCCAACTGACGGCGCGTCTCCAGTTGAGATCTATGACAGAGATGTTATAGAAAGCATTGGAGCCATAAATGTTGCCGACATAACAGCTAATACAGCTGTTAACTCAGGTTCAGAAAACAACGCTGACTCATTTACCTCGGGTGCGACTCAAGGAAGAACTAACGTTAACCTTAGAGGTTTAGGTCTTACTTCTACTTTGGTTTTGATAGATGGTAGAAGAGTTACTTTTTCTGGTTCAGTAGCTAACGATGGAAGTGTCTTTGTGGATACTTCTCAAATTCCTACAATCGCTTTAGAAAGAGTAGAGATCTTAAAAGAAGGTGCGGCCTCAGTATATGGTTCGGATGCTATTGCAGGAGTTGTGAACTACATCTTTAGAAGAGATTTCACTGGTTTCGAAGTTGACATCACTAGGCAACAAATAGATGCAACCAGTTCAGCACGAGACGACAGAGCTAGCTTTATATATGGTGGTGAATGGGGTGACGCAAACGTAGTGGTTGCGTACAGCACTCTTGATAGATCACCAATGCCTGGATCTGCAAAAAATTTATCACCAATGGGTGTGAGCGGACTTGGTACGAGTTTTAGAAATGTTATAGGAGCCGGTGGAGGCCCTGGAACTGTTACTGTCGCTGACGCAAATCATCCTTGGTATGGTACCAATGGCACCTACACATCAGTATTTATTGGTGACCCAAATTGTGTTGCGAATGGCGGAACAATTTTACCTGATGGAAGATGTGGATTTGCATTTGGACCTAGGTTTAACATTGTAAATACTGAAAACCATTCTCAAACCTACGCATCGATAGAATTGCCATTAGATAATGGTGTCGATCTTAATTT
>CACESE010000014.1 GCA_902562135.1 uncultured SAR86 cluster bacterium
CTAGAATTTTAAGAGAGCAAGGTTCTCAACCTGCAGTAATCTCATTAAAGAATTACTCGGAAAAAAAAATAAAATCTTTATTTGATTCTTTTGGCGATTTGAAAGGCAAAGATTTAGCTCAAAAGGTTACATGCAGTGAAAATTATCTCTGGAGAGATGGCTCTTGTAATACAAAAGTAGATCTTCAAAAAAAATTCAAAGTAGTAGCTTACGATTTTGGAATAAAACATAATATTTTAAGACTATTAGTAGATAGAGGTTGTGAAGTGAACGTAGTTACTGCAAAGACCTCAGCTGAAGAAGTTTTAAAAATGAATCCGGATGGAATATTTCTTTCTAACGGACCAGGCGATCCAGAGCCTTGTGATTATGCAATAAAAGCAATAAAGAAAATCTTGGAAATGAAGTTGCCAGTATTTGGAATTTGTCTAGGGCATCAGTTACTAGGATTAGCTCTTGGGCTTGAGACGGAAAAAATGAAATTTGGACATCATGGTGCTAATCACCCTGTCAAAGATTTAAAAAGTAATGAAGTTTTTATTACTAGTCAAAATCATGGATTTACAATTAGTGAAAATAGTATAAAAAATAATAATAATGTAGAGGTAACACACCGTTCTTTATTTGATAACACAATTCAAGGAATATCTTACGCGGATGGAAGAGTATTTAGCTTTCAAGGTCATCCAGAAGCCAGTCCAGGACCTCAAGATATTCAAAGTCTATTTGATAAATTTATAAAAAATATGTCTGGTTAAGAAAAGATGCCAAAAAGAAAAGATCTAAACTCGATACTCATAATAGGCGCAGGTCCAATTGTAATTGGTCAAGCATGTGAATTTGACTACTCGGGAGTTCAAGCATGCAAAGCATTAAAAGAAGAGGGTTACAGAGTAATTCTAGTTAATTCTAACCCTGCAACAATCATGACAGATCCTGAGTTAGCAGATGCAACTTATATAGAACCAGTAAATTGGAAATCTCTCAGGAAAATAATATCTCAAGAAAAACCAGATGCTATTTTACCTACTATGGGAGGTCAAACTGGTTTGAATGCTGCTTTAGATTTAAATAAACACGGGGTTCTAAAAGAGTTTGGTGTTAAATTAATTGGAGCAACCAAGGAAGCTATAGATAAGGCAGAGGATAGAGAATTATTTGCGGAATGTATGAAAAAAATTGGCTTAGAAACTCCCAAGGCCGGTCTTGCCCACAATATTGAAGAAGCAAAAAAAATTTTAAAACTTGTTGGGTTTCCATGCATTATTCGACCAAATTTTACAATGGGAGGCTCAGGTAGCGGAATTGCTTACAATCCTGAGGAATTTGAAGAAATCTGCGAAAGAGGTTTAGATCTATCACCAACCACTGAACTTTATATTGACCAATATCTCTCTGGCTGGAAAGAATATGAAATGGAGGTGGTAAGAGACAAGGCAGATAATTGTATTATTATTTGTAGTATCGAAAATTTCGATCCAATGGGAGTTCATACAGGAGATTCAATTACTGTAGCTCCAGCTCAAACGCTAACTGATAAAGAATACCAAAAAATGAGAAATGCCTCGATGGCAATTCTCAGAGAAATTGGGGTAGAAACTGGAGGGTCAAATGTTCAATTTGCAATTAACCCAGAAAATGGAGACATGGTGGTTATAGAAATGAATCCGAGAGTGTCAAGATCATCTGCATTGGCATCTAAAGCTACAGGATTTCCAATCGCTAAAATTGCAGCAAAATTGGCTGTAGGTTTTACTCTTGATGAATTAAAGAATGATATAAGTGGAGATGGAATTCCTGCATCCTTTGAGCCCACCATCGATTACGTAGTCACCAAGATTCCAAGGTTTAATTTTGAGAAATTTCCAGGAGCAGAAGAAATTTTAACCTCTCAAATGAAATCTGTTGGAGAGGTAATGGCAATTGGATCTTCTTTTCAAGAGTCTTTTCAAAAGGCTATAAGAGGACTAGAAATTGGTAAATGTGGATTAGTTGAATTATCTATTAAACCGTCAAAATCAGAAATTCGTTCTAGACTTATTTCACCTACTCCTGAACGAATATTTTATATTGCTGAGGCTTTTAGAAATGGATACACAATAGAAGAAATATTTGAAATTTCGGGCATAGATCCATGGTTTTTATCAGAATTAGAAGAGTTAGTTCATTATGAATCCATAATTAGAAAAAAAGATTTTTTAAAAGACAAAAATGCATTTCGGGGAGCGAAAAGCAGAGGCTTTTCAGACGAAAGAATTGCCCAGCTTATAAATAAAACAGAATCAGAGATAAGGAGAGTAAGAAAAAAGTTAAAAATTAATCCTGTTTTTAAAAGAGTTGATACCTGCGGCGCTGAATTTAGGACTACTACTGCATATATGTATTCAACTTACCAAGATGAGTGTGAAGCTGACCCTACGAAGAATAAAAAAATAATGGTTTTGGGGGGCGGACCAAATAGAATTGGTCAGGGAATAGAGTTTGATTATTGTTGCGTTCATGCCGCGCAGGCTCTTAAAGAAGAGGGTTACGAAACAATTATGGTGAACTGTAATCCGGAAACTGTATCGACAGATTACGATACTTCTGATCGTCTATATTTTGAACCAATTACTTTAGAAGATGTCACTGAAATAGTTGATGTTGAAAAGCCCGAGGGATTAATCATTCAGTATGGAGGTCAAACGCCTCTCAAGCTGGCAAGTGCTCTTGAAGAATTGGAGATACCTATACTCGGAACTTCTCCTGATCAAATAGATTTGTCTGAAGACAGAGAAAGATTTTTAAATTTTGTAAAAAAATTTAATTTGACTCAACCTCCAAATGGAATGGCTTCAAATGAAACTGAGGCTCTGAATTTAGCTAACGAAATTGGATACCCTTTGGTCGTGAGGCCTTCTTATGTTTTAGGAGGTAGAGCGATGGAGATAGTTTATGATGATAAAGATTTAATAAAATATTTAAATTCTGCATTCCAAGTTAATGATGAAAATCCCGTACTTCTCGATAGATTTTTAGACATTGCAGTTGAATTTGATGTAGAGGCAATAAGTGACGGCAAGGAAATTGTAATTTGCGGAATTTTGCAACACATAGAGCAAGCTGGAGTTCATTCTGGAGATTCAGCATGTTCTATTCCACCTTATGACTCTTCTCCTAAGGTGATAAAAAAAATTAAAACTGAGGTTAATAAAGTTATTTCAAATATGGAAATTATAGGTTTGGTGAATGTTCAGTTAGCATATGTAAATGATCAAGTATATTTGTTGGAAGTAAACCCTAGAGCGTCAAGAACCATTCCCTTCGTTTCCAAAGCTCTGGGAATACCTTTGGCGAGAATCGCAGCAAAAATAATGGCAGGAAAAAAACTGAAAGAATTAGGTTTCGATAAAGTACCAGAATTAAAAAGATATTGCGTAAAAGAAGCAGTTTTACCCTTCAATAAATTTCAAAACGTAGATCCGATTTTAGGCCCAGAGATGAGATCTACAGGCGAAGTAATGGGTATTGGTTCTTCTTTTGCCGAAGCATTTGAAAAAGCAGAAATAGCTGCAGGAGTTGAAATACCAAAAAACGGATCGGTGTTTATAAGCGTTCGAGACACAGATAAACAGTTTCTATCCGAGATTGTAACTTCTTTGAATGAGGAAGGTTTTGAACTTATTGCAACAAAAGGAACTGCTAGTGTTATCAAAGAAATGGGTTTTAAAGTTAAGCCCATTAAAAAAGTTCTTGAAGGAAGGCCTAATATTATTGACTTGATGAAAAATAATGATGTCAATCTTGTTATCAATACAACAGAAGGGAGAGAGTCAATTCAAGATTCATCATCAATAAGAAGAACTGCTTTGGATCAAAAAATATGTTGTACAACAACGATTCAAGGAGCTAAAGCTATTTGTGAAGTTCTTTCTAAAAAAGTTGATTGGACTTATCAAAAATTACAAGATATGAATTAAAGATGACTGATCGAGAGCCTATGACTAAAGAAGGAGAAGTTGCTTTGCAAAGTGAGCTTCAAACTCTTTTAAAAGATAGGCCAAAAATCTCAAAAGCAATAGCGGAGGCTAGAGAATTTGGTGATTTAAAAGAGAATGCCGAATATCATGCTGCTAAAGAGCAGCAAGGTATTTCGGAAGCTAGAATAAGAGAAATAGAATCTAAACTTTCAAGATCTCAAGTAATAGATATCAAAGACATTCCAGAGACTGGTAAAGTTATTTTTGGAGCCACAGTTAAATTAAATGAAATTGGTAATGACCAAGAAGTTGAATACAAGATTGTTGGAGAAGACGAAGCTGATGTGAAAGAAGGTAAAATTTCTTTTTCTTCTCCTATCTCTAGAGCAATGATTGGTAAAGAATCAGGAGAAATTATCAAATTTGAAAGTCCCTCAGGAATAAAAGAATACGAGATTATTTCTGTTCATCATATTTGAATCCAATGACAAAAAAAACTTCTTATTTTCAAGGGGATAAATATAATTCTTTAGCAAAAAAAGATGGATATAGATCAAGAGCAGCTTATAAATTAATACAAATTCAAAAAGAATTTAATTTAATTCAGCCGGGGGATAATGTATTGGAGCTTGGTTCAGCTCCTGGAGGTTGGAGTCAGGTGATAAGTAAAATCATAAATGATTCAGGGTCAATTACTGCCATAGATGTCTTGCCAATGAAAAAAATTAAATATGTGAATTTTCATCAAATTGATCTTGTGAATATAGAAAAGCTAAATTTAAAAAAAATGTCTATTGTTTTATCGGATATTGCCCCCAATATAACTGGAGTAGGTTTTATAGATACAGCAAATATGAATTCCTTATTAGAAATAGAGATAAGTATAGTAGACAAATTTCTTCAAATTGGTGGAAAATACTTGTGTAAATGTTTCGAAGGCGATTCTTTGGATTTTTTAGCAGAAAATCTTAAAGATCGTTTTAAGTTTGTAAAGAGGCTAAAGCCAGAAGCTTCTAGATCAATTTCTAGAGAATTATATGTCTTAGGCATCGAAAAAATATAGAATAAAGATATGTCACAATTTTTAAGAAATACATTCATTTGGCTTTTTATAGCCGGAGCAACTTTTTTTGCCTTACAAAATTTTAATCAAGGACAGTCATCTGAAAATATGACTTATTCTGAATTTGTCTCTCTTGTGAATAAGGACCAAATTGCAAGTGTCTCATTTCAAGGCGATGGATACACTATCAATGGTTTTAAAGATGATGGAACTCCATTTACCACTACAAGACCAATTTATGTTCAAGATAATCAATTAATGGATGATTTGTTCGATCATCAGGTGGAAGTATTTGGAGAAGAGCCGCAAACTGAAAGCATATGGACTCAATTGTTAGTAGCCAGTTTTCCAATTTTGATTATTCTTGCAATTTTCTTTTTCTTTATGCGTCAGATGCAAGGAGGAATGGGAGGTAGAGGAGGCCCAATGAGTTTTGGCAAGAGTAAGGCTAAGATGTTAGAAGGAGGCAAAGTAAAGACTACTTTTAAAGATGTTGCTGGAGTCGAAGAGGCAAAAGAAGAAGTCCAAGAACTAGTAGATTTTTTAAAAGACCCATCTAAATTTCAGAGACTGGGCGGAAAAATTCCAAGAGGAATTTTAATGAGCGGTTCTCCCGGTACAGGTAAAACTCTCCTAGCAAGAGCCATTGCCGGAGAAGCTCAAGTACCATTTTTTTCAATTTCCGGTTCCGATTTTGTTGAAATGTTTGTAGGTGTTGGAGCCTCAAGAGTTCGAGATATGTTCGATCAGGCTAAAAGGCAAGCACCTTGTATTGTTTTCATTGACGAGATAGATGCTGTAGGAAGACACAGAGGCGCTGGATTAGGCGGTGGTCATGACGAAAGAGAACAAACTTTAAACCAGCTTTTAGTTGAAATGGATGGCTTCGAAGCAAACGAAGGAATCATTATAATAGCAGCTACCAACAGACCGGATGTTCTTGACCCAGCTCTTTTGAGGCCCGGAAGATTTGATAGACAAGTTGTTGTTCCTCTTCCTGACATTAAAGGTCGAGAGCAAATTTTAAAAGTGCATTGTAGAAATGTCCCTATTTCGGAAGACGTTGAGTTATCGTTCATAGCAAGAGGCACACCAGGCTTTTCCGGAGCTGATTTGGCTAACCTTGTAAATGAAGCAGCTCTTTTTTCAGCCAGATCTGGAAAGAAAAAAATTACAATGAACGAATTAGAGTTGGCCAAAGATAAAGTTATGATGGGCGCTGAAAGGAAATCTATGGTGATGAGTTTAGAGGAAAAAACTAGAACTGCTTATCATGAGGCTGGTCATGCGATTGTTGGTAGAGAATTGAAAGAACATGACCCAGTTTACAAAGTGACTATTATTCCTAGAGGAAGAGCTTTAGGAGTTACCGTTTTTCTTCCAGAAGAAGACAGATACAGTTTAAGTAGACAAGGTATTCTAGATAGAATATGCGGGCTTTTTGGAGGAAGAATAGCTGAAGAACTTATATACGGTTCTAATGGAGTAACTACAGGCGCTTCAAATGATATTGAAAGAGCGACAGAGTTAGCAAGAAATATGGTTACCAAATGGGGATTATCTGAGAAATTGGGTCCAATGAGGTATGAAGAAGAAAACGATGAGCCTTTTTTAGGCAGATCTGCTTCGAGCGCTTCCACAGTTTTTTCAGATCAAACAGCTAAACTGATCGATGAGGAATCAAAAAAAATAATAGACACCTGTTATAAAATCGCTACTGATTTACTCAATAAAAATATTGATAAGCTTCATGCAATGGCAAAAGCTTTAGTTGAATACGAGACTTTGAATACCGATCAAATAGACGACATCATGGCCGGAGCTAAGCCAAGGTCCGGTAAATCTGATGATTCAGGTGCCAAGCCTAAAAGAAAAAAGTCTAATCCGTCAATATCCGATCCTGCTAATCAGACCTAATCTCTAATGTTTTTTGGAGATAAAGAGCTTATCTTTGATAAGCCCTTAATTATGGGTATTATAAATCTGACACCTGACTCTTTTTCTGATGGGGGAAAATTCTTAAAAAAAAATTCAGATAGAGACATCGACAAAAATAAAGTTCAAAAAGAATTAGAAGTTCTAGAAAACAATGGAGCTTCCTTTATAGATATAGGAGCAGAATCTACAAGACCAGGACATAAAACCATTTCTATTCAACAAGAAATTGATAGGTTAATGCCTGTTTTAGAACTTATTTCTAAAAGTAACTGCGTAATCTCAATAGATACAAGAAAACCAGAAGTAATGAAAGAAGCTTTAAAATATCCTGTAGGTTTAATAAACGACGTTAGCGCATTAGAATCTCTCGAAGCAAAAGAAATAATTAGAGATGCAAACATTCCAGTTTGCGTCATGCACAACAGAAGAGTTAAATCGATTTCTATTGAAGCTGACATTAAAAAATTCTTTAAAGATAAGATTCAAGAATTAACTTCTTTCGGAATATCTAATGAAAATATTATTTTAGATCCAGGATTTGGATACGATAAATCTTTAGAAGATAACAAAAAACTCCTATTTGAAATTGATTATTCTGAGTTTAAGAATAACGTATTAATTGGTTTGTCCAGAAAAGGGTTCTTAAAAAAAATATTGAAAAATACGAGTTATGAGGATTTAGACGAAAAATCTTCCATTGCTAGTATAATTGCTTCAGAGCGGGGTGCAGACATTTTAAGAATTCATAATGTTGCTAAGCTTTTTTCAAGATTAAAAGAATTGAAAAAATGTTAAAAAGAATAAAAAATAAATATTTTGGTACGGATGGAGTAAGAGGTCCGATCAATCAAAATACGAATCCTGAGTTTGTTTTAAAGCTTGGCTGGGCAGCAGGTAAAGCTTTCTCAGAACTTGGCATTAATGCTGTAATAATTGGTAAAGATACGAGGATTTCTGGTTATCTATTAGAAACTGCAATTCAATCGGGATTTATTTCTGCCGGTATAGATGTCAAGTTGGTTGGTCCACTCCCAACTCCGGCAATATCATTTTTAGCTAATAGTTTTAAAAACACCGCTGGGGTGATAATCAGTGCCTCCCACAATTCTTATAAAGATAATGGGATAAAATTTTTTGATGATAAGGGCAGAAAAATAAGTAATGAGTTAGAAATAAAGATAGAAAAACTTATAGATCAAAAAATAGATGTCGTTAACGTAGAAAATTTAGGAAAAGCTTCAAGAATTAACGATGCGGGCGGTAGATATGTTGAATTTTGTAAAAAAGCTCTCATAAAGAATGAAAATTTTTCTGGTTTAAATTTAGTCTTGGATGTTGCTAATGGAGCAGCCTATGATGTTGCGCCAAAAGTATTTAGAGAATTGGGAGCTAAATTAACTGTGATTTCAAATAATCCCGATGGACTCAATATTAATGAAAATTGTGGCTCTACAAATATTGCTCTCTTGAAAAAAGCAGTTTCGGATCATAAAGCTGATTTTGGTCTTGCTCTTGATGGAGATGGCGATAGGCTTATTTTTGTAGACAAAGATTTAAATGAAATTGATGGAGATCAAATCCTCTTTGTTTTAGCAAAAGAAAAATTTCAACATAATATATATTTAGGAAGAAAAGGTGTTGTTGGAACAATAATGAGCAATGAAGGCCTCAATGATGCTCTAGCTGACTTAAATATTGAATTAATTCGTGCCGATGTTGGAGACAGGAATGTTTTTGAAAAGCTCGAGGAACTTGGATGGGAGCTTGGCGGAGAGCAGTCAGGACACATTATTTGTCTAGATTCTGCAATTACCGGGGACGCTATTATATCTTCGATTAAATTTTTAGATGCAATTGATTTTTCAAATGAAAAATTCAAAGAAAAAGTTAAGAAATTTAAAAAATATCCTCAAATCCTTAAAAATATAAAAACAGACGACCCAAACAAAATATTAAAAAATAAAAAATTCAACGATCTTAAAAATAAATGTGAAAAAGAGATAAAAGATTCAGGAAGAATAAATGTTAGAAAATCTGGCACTGAAAGTTTATTAAGAATAATGGTGGAAAGTAGTGATTTATCAATGACAGAAAAAATTTCGAACAAGTTAGAAAAACTTGCAAAAGAAATAATATGAAATTTTTAATAGCAAATTGGAAAATGAATCTCGTAGATTCTGATAATTGGCTTCTAGCATTTAATGAAAATTTTGATAATTCGAGTATTAATAATTCTCTAGAGATCGTAATTTGCCCAAGCTTTACTCAGCTTGCCGAAGTTGCTCAAAAGAGTTTTTTTAAGAATAAAATTAAAATTGGAGCGCAAAATGTTTCTGAGAATCCACCAGGTCCTTACACTGGTGAAATCTCAACTGAACATTTGTCACAATTTGGAATAAATTATTGCATAGTAGGTCATTCAGAAAGAAGGGCTTTGGGAGAATCAAACTCGGACGTAAAAAATAAGGTAAAAAAATTATTATCTAAAAAAATAACCCCAATAGTATGTTTCGGAGAAAGCTTAGAGATTCAAGAAAAAAGAGAAACTGAAAAATTTTTATTATCTCAACTTGATTATCTTCTCAAAGATAAGGATCTGGATATTAATAAGTGTATTTTTGCTTACGAACCTCTGTGGGCAATAGGAAAAGGAGTCGCAGCAGATCTCCAAACTATCAATACTTCAATCTCATATGTCAAAAAAGTTTTCGATAAAAACAACTCATCTCTAACAGTTCTTTATGGTGGAAGTGTGAACAAGGATAATTCACCAGAAATTTTATCAGCAGATCATATTTCAGGTTTTTTGGTAGGAAATTCTTCGCTTGATGGAAAAGAATTTGCTAATATCGCCAAAAATTTTTAAGAATGTTAACTTTTTTAATTGGATTACAAATCTTTCTAGCTATTTTGCTAGTTGTCGTCATACTTTTGCAAAATGGTAAGGGCGCTGATATTGGTTCTGCTTTTGGAAGTGGAAACAACAACGGTATGCTTGGACCAATTGAATCGGGCAATACAATGTCGACTGTTACCTGGATTTTAGTCTTCCTTTTTTTTATTAACACTTTAGGTATTTCTGTTTATCAAAAGATTAGTTTAGATGAAGAGCTTGAGATATTTTTAGAGCCTATAGATCTTAATCAGAATTCAGAAGAAATTTTGGAAATAAACGATTTACCTGATTGATTTGCCGAAGTGGTGGAATTGGTAGACACGCTATCTTGAGGGGGTAGTGAGCTTATGCTCGTGGAGGTTCAAATCCTCTCTTCGGCACCAATTTACTTGACCAAATTTATTGTAAATCCTATACTCCAGCGACTTGATGCGGGGTGGAGCAGTCTGGTAGCTCGTCGGGCTCATAACCCGAAGGTCGTAGGTTCAAATCCTGCCCCCGCTACCAAATAGGCCCTTTGTGGGCCTATTTAATATAAAATTATGGATATTAAAGAAAAGATTAAATTACTTATTGAAAGTGATATTGTAAATTTAGGATATGTTCTATGGGGGATAGAAATTTCTGGAAATTCTATTTCAAAATTAATTAGATTATTTATTGATAAAACCAATGGAAGAATTGATCTTTTGGACTGTGAAAAAGTAAGCAATCAGGTTATGGAACTTCTCGGTAATAGCGACTTATTTGATTTTAAATATAGATTGGAGGTTTCTTCTCCAGGAATCGAGCGAAGTTTTTTTAATTTTAATCAACACGAGGATTTCATTGGAAATTTAATAGAAATAAAATTTAAAAATGAAAATAAAAATAAAACTATCAGAGGTGAATTAACAAAGTTTGAAACTGAAAGTCTAGAAATAAAGCTTGAAAATAACATTTATGAAAAAATAGACTTGAGAAACTACTTGTCGTCAAAATTAATTTATAAGGAGTCAATATAATAATGAATGAAGAAATTTTAATGGTTGCTGAATCTGTTTCCAATGAAAAAGACCTTCCTAAAGATACTATTTTTGAAGCAATTGAGCTTGCACTTGCCAGTGCAGCAAAAAAGAGATACGACAACGATGTCGATATAAAAGTATATATTGACAGAGATACTGGAGACTTTGAGACTTTTAGATGTTGGACGGCTGTAGATTTTGAAGAATATGAGAGCTCAGATATTCATATACTTGCAGATAGTGATTTAGCAGATGAAAAAGGGTTGAAAGAAGGCGATATAGATAAAGAGCAAATTGAAAATCCAGAATTTGGAAGGATAGCTGCTCAGGCTGCTAAACAAGTAATTGTTCAGAAAGTAAGAGATGCTGAACGTTTAGAAATCATTAAAAAGTTTAGGCCTTATATTGGAACTTTGGTCAATGGCACGGTAAAAAAAGTTACTAGAGAATTTATTATTGTGGATCTTGGAGACAACGCTGAGGCTTCATTATCTAGAAGAGACTTGGTTCAAGGAGAAATATATAGAATTGGCGATCGAATTAAAGGAATTTTGGGGGAAACCGAAAGAGAAAATAGAGGTTCTCAACTAGTTTTAAGCAGAAGCGCGAATGAAATGGTAGTTGAATTGTTCAAGCTTGAAGTCCCTGAAATTGCTGAAGAAGTGATTCAAATTAGAGCTGTAGCTAGAGACTCTGGAGCGAGGACAAAAATTGCTGTTAAAACCAATGATGTAAGAATTGATCCCGTAGGGGCATGCGTTGGAATGAGAGGATCAAGAGTGCAAGCGGTCTCAAATGAATTAGGAAGTGAAAGAATAGATATTGTTGTGTGGGATGACGATCCGGCAAAACTCTTAATAAATACTTTATCTCCGGCAGAAGTTACTTCTATTGTTCTTGACGAGGAGAATAGATCAATGGAGGTTAAGGTCAAAGACGAGAATCTTGCTTTAGCTATTGGAAGAAATGGGCAGAATATTAGACTTGCATCAGAACTTATAGGATGGCAAATCCAAATTGGAGGTGAGAACGATGATTTAAGTATCGATGATTCACCTGAAAACGTACTAATAAAATTCATGGGTGTAGACGCTGATCTAGCTCAGAAACTTATAGAAAATGGGTTCGATTCCGTTCAAAAAATTTCAGAATCTTCTGTTGAGGACTTGGAATCAATTGAAGAAATTGATTCTGAAATTTCTGAAGTTCTTATAGAAAGGTCAGAAGCAGCTTTACTGGAACTCGCTTTATCCGACATTGAAAATGAAGAATTAAAAGATAATAGTTTGGAGAGTTTAGAGTTATTAAATAAAGATTTTATAGAAAAGCTTAAAAGCAGTAATATAACTTCTAAAGAAGAGCTTGCGGATTTAGCATCCGACGAGTTGATGCCTATCTTAGAAATATCAGAAGATCACGCTGGTGAAATAATTATGGCCGCTAGGGCTCAATGGTTTGATTAAAATTGATGAAAGTTAGTCAGATTGCAAAAGTAATAGGTTACAGTCCTGAAGATCTCTTAGATCAGATTAAGGCTGCGGGATTGAAGCATGCAAGCGCTGATGATGAAATTTCAAATGAAGACAAGAAAATTCTTTTAAATTTTATTAAATCCTCTAAAAAATCTTCAAAAAAAACTATTTCTTTAAAAAAAGTATCTTCTGGAAAATCTAGTTCAAAAATATCTATAACACGGTTAAATCAGAATAAAAAAAATGAAAATTCAAATATATCTCAAGATTTTTCTGGAACAATAGATTTTGATGATGCAGAGAAAAAAAGACTTTCAGCAGAAAAATCTAGTGAATCTAAAAAAAATCAAATTGAAGAAGAAAAAAGCAAAAGTAATGTAGTTAGAAGAGTAAAAAAGACTGAGGCTTTAAAAAAACAAACTCGTCCTTCTCAAATAAAAAAACCTTCCTATTCACGAGATGATAACAAGAAGGAAAAAAGAGAGCTTGAAGGTGAAAAATACCTTGAAAGCAAATTATCTTCCAATGTTCAAAGTTTCGAGAAACCGTCAGAATTTATCCAAAAGGAAGTCAAAATACCGGAGTTTATATCAGTTGCAGACCTTGCTAAGTCTCTATCAATTAAATCAGGCGAACTCATAAAATCGCTGATGAAAAATGGGGTGATGGTTACCCTCAACCAGACAATTGATCAAGAAACAGCTTTGCTAGTAGTTGAAGAATTAGGCCACATTGGGATTCCTCTAGACGAAAATAAAGAGGAAGAAAATTTAATTGAAAATCTAACTTATAAAGGGGTTGAAGAACCAAGAGATCCTGTTGTCTCAGTTTTAGGCCACGTTGATCATGGTAAAACATCTATATTAGACTTTATTAGAAAAGCAGCGGTTGCTGAAACAGAAGAAGGAGGAATTACTCAAGGTATTGGAGCTTATCAAACTAAGCATGAAAAAAAGGTCATAACTTTTATTGACACTCCCGGCCATGCAGCTTTCTCTCAAATGCGTGCTAGAGGAGCAAATTCTACAGATATAGTAATCTTGGTTGTAGCTGCAGATGACAGCGTGCAACCGCAAACTCAAGAAGCTTATGATCATGCAAAAGCTGCAGGCGTAGAAATAATTGTTGCCATAAATAAAATAGATAAACCTGAAGCAGATGTCGATAAAGTAAAAAGTGATCTCGCAGCTATCGGTTTAACCCCTGAAGATTGGGGTGGAGACGTTCAAATGATTCCAGTTTCTGCTAATACTGGAGAAGGAATTTCAGATTTGCTTGATAGCATCATATTAGTTTCTGAAGTGTTGGAATTAAAGACAAATCACGAAGGACCTGCAGCCGGAATAGTTTTAGAATCTGGTGTAAAGAAAGGAGAAGGTGCGGTAGCTACCTTATTAGTTAAAAAGGGTACATTAAAAACTGGTGATTTAATTCTTGTTGGAGATCAATATCGAAAAATAAGAAGTTTGAAAAACTTTTTGGAAGAAAACATTAATCAAGCTCCTCCGTCTTTTCCGGTATTTATCTCTGGTTTGGAATATTCCCCCAACGCCGGAGATGAATTTATTGTGGTAAAAGATGAAAAGGCTGCAAAAGCATTATCTGAAAATAGAGCAAAAAAAATTAGAGATAAGAGACTTGCTCAAAGAAGTGGTGTATCTAACGAGAATTTATTCGCAAATGTCACTGAAGGGGCAAAGCCTTCTGTAAATTTAATCGTAAAGTCTGATACAAATGGGTCTCTTGAAGCTTTAGTGGGAGCTATTACTAATTTAAAAGTTGAAGAAGTAAACTTAAAAATTGTTTTAGACGCTGTAGGACCTATCTCAGAAAATGATGTAAATCTGGCTATTGCTTCTGAAGCATCTATTTTTGGGTTTAATGTTAGAGCTGACTCAGCATCCAGTGGTTTAGCTGAAGAGGAAGGAATTTCTATAAAATACTTTGGGATAATCTATGACTTAATAGATGAAATAAAATCTACCATAGAAGGTTCTTTAAGCCCTGAGATTAAGGAAAGTATTAAAGGTATAGCTTTGGTCAAAGACGTGTTTAAATCACCTAAATTTGGATTTGTAGCTGGCTCCATTGTGGAAGAAGGAACAATTTCTTCAAAAATGAACGTCAGAGTTTTGAGAGATAATATAGTTATTCATGAAGGAGTCTTAGACTCTTTAAGAAGATTTAAAGATGAGGCCAAGGAGGTAAAATCTGGTACAGAGTGCGGTATCGGTATTTCCAATTATTCAGACATTAAGATTGGAGATAAAATAGAAGTTTTCGAAAGAGAAGAAATTAAAAGAAAATTATAATTGTTCAAGTCCACACCTTTCAAAAGATCACAAAGAGTTAGCGATCTAATAAGAAAAGAAGTTGCTAGTATTTTCTTATTTGATTTAAGAGATCCAAGGCTTAAAAATTTGACAATTAGTAGAGTTGAGATGAGTGATGATCTTTCGAATGCGACAATCTATTATTTTTCCAATTTTCTTGAATCTGAAGGAGATGAATTACAAAAGGTTCTTGCAAAAAGTAAAGGTTTTATTAAGTCGCTGTTAGGCAAAAGGCTTAGTTTAAAAAAGATTCCAAAAATATATTTTGAGGAAGAAATGGATGCTTAATGGCGCCTTGATTTTAAATAAGCCAAGTGGAATTTCTTCTGGAATTTTCTCAAGAAAGATAAAAAAATTTCTACGTTTTAAGGAAAAAGTTGGACATGCAGGAACTTTAGATCCTTTAGCAAGTGGTATTTTAATAATTTGTATTGGTCAGATGACAAGGTTCATACATTTCCTTAATTTAGAGAGAAAAACATATACAGCAGAGATATCTTTAGGGATTAAAACCAATACAGGTGATTTAGAGGGAAAAATAATCGAAAAAACAAAAAACATACCTACAAAGAAAGATTTTGAAAAAACACTGGGTAATTTTATTGGAGATATTAGTCAAAAGCCTCCAGCTTATTCATCTTTAAAATATAAGGGGAAGCCTTATAGATATTATGCTATCAGAGGAATTCCAATAAAAATTGAAGAGAGGATGGTTAAAATTTATGATTTGAAAATTCTTTCTTTAAAAAATGATACCTTAAAAATCCATGTTGATTGTGGTTCAGGGACTTACATAAGATCATTAGCGGAAGATATATGTGAATCACTTAACTCTTATGGTGCTGTATCTGGGTTAATTAGGACTAAGTCAGCAGGGTATGTAATAGATGATTGTTTGGATTTAGAAGAAATTAATAAAGAAAATATTGAAAAAAAAATTATTAAGCCAGGGGATGCACTTAGAGGTCTAGATAGGATACAATGCCGTTCAGAAATAGTAGATAAAATAACTAGAGGCCAAATAATAGAAACGGAAATGGCTAATAAAAACGGATTCTTTAGATTTTTTGATACCGAAGAAAATTTTTTAGGAATAGTTGAAAGTTATGATGGGTTATTGAAACCCAAAAGATTACTAGGTAATTTTAACAATAATGGAGATAGCTCTTGAGCTTAGATATCGAAAAAAAGAGTAAAGTTATAAAACAATTTGCCAGATCTGAAACCGATACTGGTTCGCCTGAAGTACAAATTGCACTTTTAACCGAAAATATTCTTTCTTTGCAAAATCATTTTGAAGATCATCATAAAGATCATCATTCTCGTCAGGGATTAATCAGGATGGTAAATAAAAGACGAAAACTTTTGGATTACTTAAAGAAAAAGGATAGTTCAAAGTATAGCGCGATTCTTAAAGAGCTAAATCTTAGAAAATAAAAGAAAAAAAATTCTAAAAACTATTATGGATAATGAAAAAATTATATCCTGCAAAAGAACTATTGCAGGCAAGGAAGTTTCTTTAGAAACTGGAAAAATAGCTAGACAAGCAACTGCTTCAGTCATAGCTTCTTCAGGAGATACACAAGTATTAGTTACTGTTGTTGCAGGAGGTCAAAAAGAAGGTCAAGGATTCTTTCCCCTAACTGTAAATTACATTGAAAAATTTTATGCTGCAGGAAAAATTCCTGGAAGTTTTTTCAGAAGAGAAGGAAGGCCCTCAGAAGGCGAAGTTTTGACTTCTAGACTTATAGACAGACCCATAAGACCATTATTTCCAAAAGGGTACACTCAAGAAGTTCAGGTAATTTGTACAGTACTGTCGATGGACAAAGATGATACAGCGGACATTATTTCTTTGATTGGTGTTTCTGCTGCCTTACAGATTTCTGGCCTACCATTTCAAGGTCCTTTATCTGCTGCAAAAATAGGATTCATTGATGGAAATTATGTTTTAAACCCCTCTATAACTGATTTAAATAATTCTAAACTTGATATGGTAATTGCTGGTTCTACTGATGCCATATTTATGGTGGAGTCAGAAGCTGAAGAATTAACAGAAGATCAAATGCTTGGAGCAATCTTATTTGCACAACAAGAAATGAAACCAAGTTTGGATTTAATCGAAGAATTTGTTTCACAAGTTCAGGTTGATCCAATCGAATATTGTTTGGAAGAAGAAGATGCAGATTTAAAAGCAATGGTTTCCGATCTAGTTAGTTCGAAAATCGAAGAAGCTTATCAAATTCCTGAAAAAGCACAAAGACAACAGGCTGTGGCTGAGGCACGAGAGTTTTTAGCTAACCAATTCAATGAGGAGGAAGATGAAGAAAGGATTGAAAAAGCAAAAAACTATTTTAAATCTTTAGAATCTTCAATCGTAAGAACTCGTTTACTTAAAGGACAGCCGAGAATTGATGGTCGGGACTTGGACACAGTAAGACCTATCAGAATAGAGACCGGGTTCTTAAATCAAGCTCATGGCTCAGCGTTATTTACACGAGGAGAAACACAATCAATCGGAGTTGCAACTATAGACTCACTTAAACTTTCTCAACTTTTAGACACTTTACATGGTGATACTAAAGATCCTTTTATGCTTCATTATAACTTTCCTCCTTATTCAGTTGGGGAGGCAGGAATGATTGGAAGTCCAAAGAGAAGAGAAATTGGGCATGGAAAGTTAGCAAGAAGAGCTTTAGAAGCTGTATTGCCTGATACTGAAGAATTTGAATACGCTATTAGGGTGGTTTCAGAAATTACAGAATCAAATGGTTCAAGTTCCATGGCTACTGTTTGTTCTTCAAGCTTAGCTATGATGGACGCAGGTATACCATTAAAAAAAGCCGTTGCTGGTGTTGCAATGGGACTTGTTAAAGGAGATGAGGATTATTGTGTAATAACCGATATCCTCGGCGATGAAGATCATTTAGGAGATATGGATTTTAAAGTTGCAGGTACTGCCGATGGAGTTACAGCATTGCAGATGGACATAAAGATTGCTGGTATTAATGAAAACATTCTTCAAGACGCTCTCGATAAAGCTAATTCTGCTCGAGCTCATATTCTTCAAGAAATGGCAAAAGTTTTGAGTGAGCCAAGACCGGAATTATCTGATTTAGCACCTCAAGCCATAAAAACATCCATTCCTAAAAATAAAATAGGAGAAGTTATTGGTAAGGGCGGTAGTACTATTAAAAGTATTACCGAGAAAACTGAAACAAATATAGATATCAATGATAACGGTGACATAAGCATCTATGGAAGAAGCAAAGAGTCTAGACAAGAAGCTTTGAATATTATTGAGTCAATGATTTCAGATCCTGAAATAGGTCTAGTATGCGTTGGAACTGTAGTTAAAATCGTTGATTTCGGAGCTTTTGTATCCTTCGACAACGGCAAAGAGGGATTGGTACATATCTCTGAAATAGCTGAAGAAAGAGTGAAAAATGTAAAAGATTATTTAGTTGAAGGAGAAGAGGTAGATATAAAAGTTATCGGCATTGATAATAGAGGAAAAATTAAATTAAGCATGAAAGCTGTCGATAGTGATCAAGATGATAATTAATTTTGGTGGCTATGCTGTGACTTGAACACAGGACCTCAGCATTATGAATGCTGCGCTCTAACCAGCTGAGCTACATAGCCAAACTCGGATTCTCTTTTCGATCATAAGCTTTGTCAAGTTTTAAACATTAAATCTAAACAAAATTACATCCCCCTCTTTTACTTCATATTCGGATCCTTCTGATCGCAACTTTCCAGCTTGTCTTGCTCCTTGCTCACCTCTAAGAGAAATATAGTCTTCAAAAGATATGACTTCTGCTTTAATAAAGCCTTTTTGAAAATCAGAGTGAATAACGCCAGCAGCTTCCGGAGCTAAAGAACCTTTTTTTAATACCCAAGATCTGACTTCTTTTTTTCCGGCAGTAAAGAATGTTCCTAGCCCAAGACTGTTATAGGAGATTTTTATAAGTTTTTCCATAGCAGGCTCTTCAATTCCTAATTCGGATAAAAAAACTTTTTTTTCTTCAGGTTCTAACTCAGAAATTTCAGATTCTAACTTAATTGAAAGCGGAATAAATTCTGAATCTTCTTCAATAGCTTTTTCTTCTACTTTTTTATAGAGATTATTATCTTGTTCCTCGTCAATATTTGCTACATAAATGAATGGTTTCAAACATATAAGATTATATTCTTTCAAAAGTTTTTTTTTGTCTTTGGATAATTGAAGTATTTCTTTTTTGTTTGATTTTTTTACTAAATCAATAATTTCTTCGACAGCAATCATTTTTTCTTTTGTAGATTTGTCTAATTGGGCGATTTTTTTATTAAGACTAATTTGAACTTTTTCTAAAATCTCTAAGTCAGCAAGCATGAGTTCAGCCTCAATAATTTCTATATCAGACAAAGGGTCAACTTGGTTATTAACAT
>CACESE010000015.1 GCA_902562135.1 uncultured SAR86 cluster bacterium
CAAACATTAAGTCAAGTAAATAACCTGATTCACCAATATTCTTATCTACTATGAATTGTATAAGCGGGTTTCTGTAGTCATCATCTGGAGATGATAATTCTTCCTCTGGAAAAATTTCTGTTTCTGGATCCCAAAAATTTCCTCTCTCACCGGTCTGAGGGAGCCAAGCAGAAATTGCATCAAATGAGGTTTCTAAAGTTTGAAACCAAGCAGATTCATAAGTAGAAACGAGAGATTCACTAGAATAAGATCTTTGAATATTTTCTCTATAGCCATACAAAAAAATAAGAGAAAGGGCGAGAACGACATTCCCGAAAAGACCGATTAAGATTAAAGTAGTTCTTATACGCATCTTAGCGTATTAGGATTACTCAATAGCGGTTAAATTGAAGTTAATCCTTACTTGAACGTCATTAACTTGAACTGGAACACCATCATAAGTAGAAGGTTCATAAATCCATTTTCTAATAGATTTCATAGCAGCTCTATTAAACAAACCTGCTGGTTCACCTTCAAGTACGTAAGGATCAATTACAGATCCGTCTTGTGCTACATCAAATTCAATTATTACATATCCTTCTCTTTCTAAACGAAGAGCTTTTCTCGGATAGGTAGCAGGCGTTTGATATGATCTTTCAACCTCTATTTCAATTGTTTCTCCATCAACAGTTATGTATCCGGTATCAGAAAAAACAGAAGAGACAAAAGATAATCCAAGCAACAAGAATATAAATTTCAACTTTGAAAAACCTGAATAGAAATACATTTTTTAACTCCTTAAAATGCATTATTATAGAGTATTAGTTAATTAATTTCACTTTTGCTTTATGGCTCTAATTTCTGATCTACTGCTCAATCAAAGATATTGGGAAATATTTTCCATTTCTGAGAATTCCTCTATTGAGGAAGCTTGTAAAATTCTACATAAAAATAAGATAGGAGCTTTACTTGTTTATTGTGGTGAATCGAATGATCCAGATAATTTGGTTGGAATTATCACCGAAAGAGACGTGATAGAGGATATATCTCTTAAGGGACCTGAACACCTTCACAGTAAAATTCAAGACATCATGTCATCATCTATAGTCAAAGTTAGCCCGGGAAGTACTACTGATGAGGCTCTAAATATGATGATAGATAATCAAATTAGACACTTAGCCGTCATGGAAAATGAAAAGTTGCTAGGCGTTGTTTCCATGAGAGATATTGTTAAAAAATCTACTTAATTTTTCTATATTCATATTTTAAATGAATGCATCTGATGCCCTAATAAAAACTTTAGTAAAAAATGGCTTAGAAGTTATTTTCGCTAATCCTGGCACATCTGAAATGCATTTAGTAGCTTCAATAGATAATAATCCTGAAATACGACCAGTCCTCGGTTTATTTGAAGGTGTCGTAACTGGCGCAGCAGATGGTTATGCAAGGATGGCTGAAAAAAGTGCTGCTAATTTATTACATTTAGGGCCAGGGTTAGGAAATGGATTTGCAAACATTCATAATGCAAAAAAAGCTAGATCTCCTTTAATTAATATTGTTGGAGACCACGCAACTTATCACTTAAAGCACAACGCACCTTTAACTTCTGATCTTGATACTTTAGCTAAATCAGCTTCTGATTGGGTTGGAAGGTCAAAAAAAACTAATGATATCTGTGATTTAGGTAATATAGCATGGCAAAAAGCAAATGCTTTTCCTGGTCAAATATCTACATTAATTATTCCTGCAGATTGTGCTTGGGGCGATTTTGATGGAAACATTCCAGAACCATTAGAAGAAAAAGAGTTAGATTTAATCGATGAATCATTAATAAGTAAATCAGTAGAAATATTACAAATGAACAATTCTGTTCTTTTTCTTGGAGGAAAATTTCTTAATGAGCAATGTGTAAATTTAGCTGCAAAGATAGCAAGTAAAACTGGCTGTAGATTAATGACTGATACTTTTGTGTCAAGAATCAGAAGAGGGGAGGGTTTACCGATTATTGAACAAGTACCTTATTTTGCAGAATCTGCCGCAGAATTTTTAAAAAACTCTTCCGGGATTGTTTTTGTTGGTAGTAGACCACCGGTTTCTTTTTTCGCATATCCTGAGAAAGAAAGTTATCTCACACCAAAAGAATCAAAAATAGTCATATTAAGTTCTCCTGAGCAAAATGGCTTATTTGCATTAAATTGTTTGGTAGATGAAACCGATGCTCAAAAAATTGATAAGCAATTTCTCCAATCAAAAATTGATGAAATCCCAAAATCAGGAAAACTTGATACCTCCAATTTAGGTCTTTTAATTTCAAATCTTATGCCAGAAGATTCTATAGTTTCTGATGAAGCAGCTACTTCAAGCTTTTTAGTGACACCTCATGCCTTGAAGGCTAAACCACATGATTGGTTATGTCTGACGGGTGGATCAATTGGGCAGGGTCTTCCTTTGGCGATTGGAGCGGCTATAGCTAAGCCGGATAGACCAGTTATAACACTTCATGGGGATGGCGGAGCTATGTATACGGTTCAGTCTTTATGGACGCAAGCGAGAGAAAATTTAAATATTACAAATATAATTTTTGCGAATCATTCATACGAAATATTAAAAATTGAATTATCAAGAGTTGGGGCAGTTAAAACTGGAGATAGGGCTGATTCAATGTTTTCACTTGATAACCCAAAATTAGATTGGATTAAACTTTCAGAATCTATGGGGGTTCCTTGTTACGAACCTAACACGGTAAAAGAATTTAAGAAAATCTTCTCAGCCTGTGTCAAAGAAGCTGGACCTTCAACTATTTTAGTACAAATATAATTTCTAACTAATATCTTAATGAATAATTAAATTGAATTTAAATCAGAATTTTAATTGAATATGTTTATGAGCAAATTAAACCAGTATTTTTTAATCTTTTTTATATTTTTTTCTTTTCTTTCTTGTTCGGACAAAACAGATACCGCCGATGAAATAAAAGATTTAAATATAGTTGCTCCTGGGATAGTTAGGACACCTGATAGTAGATTTGAAAATTTAGAGGATTATCCTTTTAAGCCAAATTACATGATGATTGATGGGGTCAGAATTCATTACTTAGATGAAGGGCCTAAAGAGGCAGATCCAATAATTCTAATGCATGGTCTACCAACATGGAGCTATCTCTATAGAAAAATGATACCTATTTTTACTGAAGCTGGACATAGAGTCATAGTTCCTGACATGGTAGGTTTTGGTAAATCAGATAAATTCATCAATAAAGAAGACTACAGTTACCTTGGTCACAAAGATCTCATGAAAAAGCTTTTTCTTGAATTAGATTTAAACAATATTACTTTAATGGGTCAGGATTGGGGCGGTCCAATTGGCCTCAGGGTTGCAGTTGAAATTCCAGAAAAATTTTCTAGATTGGTAATTTCAAATGGCGGGTTGCCATCTATGCCAAACCCCCAAGCTTGGTTAGTAAAGAATTTCTTAGATTTTAGTGTTTGGCTGAATACTCCAACTTCTTTTCAGGATTTATTAGATTTAAGGGACGAGCTGAGTGAAACAAATGAAGTACCTACAATGCTTGAAGGATTAAGTTTTTTTTCAAGATGGATTGCTCATTCTTATTATGCCGAAGATCTAGATATAACTGGAGTAATGGTTTTATTGGGAGGCTTAGATAATTTATCAGACCAAGAAAAGTACGCTTATGAAGCGCCTTATCCAAATGCAGGCTACAAATCAGGAGCAAATACTTTTGCTTCATTTGCCTTACATGAATTAGCTGAAAATGAAGAATTTTGGATAGATGTTTTAGATAAATGGGATAAACCTTTTTTAGTCGCTTTTGGAGAAAATGAAAGAACAACTTATAGAATGAAACAAGTTTTCATAGATAGGATTCCAAATCCTATAGTAGTAGATGATATTAAAAATGCTGGTCATTTCATTCAAGAAGAAGCTGGAGAAGAATTAGCATATTTGATTAACGATTTTATAGAAGGGAAGTTATAGGGATATGTTCAATTTGCCCATCTATAAGTATTCTTGGTCAAATACATATTCGTATAATATATATTATGTTAAATAATAGAATTGTATATATTATTAAGCAACTCTATAATCTTCTTTGAAAAAATAAAAAAAATTAAATGGAAAATAGTGAAATATACTACTTAGCATCTGTAATATTTGTTTGTTATGGATTTAATCTTGCACAGGGATTAAGAGCAGCTATAAATAGAAATGAGACAGTAAGATTAGTGCCTAAAATTTTATGTTCAGTTTATTGTATATCAGCATCATTAATTGGGGCTCTAATTGTGCCCTCTTCACTGAGTTTATTTATCTATTTTCATCTTTTTGTAATATTGTTTCAATTAGCAATGGTTTGGTTTCCTAAACCAAAGGAATAAAATTTATTAAGGAAAAATTATAATGGCAGTTAAATACTATGATTGGGTTGAATATCAATCAAACTTTAGACCAGACAAAATAGCAATCAAAGAAATTTCAAGCGGAAAAGAGTTATCTTACAAAACTTTAAACAATAGATCTAAAGCGCTTGCTGGCTGGCTTCAAAAAAACGGATTAGAAAAAGGAGATAGAGTTGCAATTCTATCTAACAATTGTGCTGAAGTATTTGAATTAGAATTTGCTTGTGGAAAAATTGGTGGAATCGAACTTCCATTGAATTGGAGACTTACTAAGCCTGAACTTGAATATATTCTTAACGATAGTTCTCCTAAGGTTCTGATTTATACAACTGAATTTAAAGATATTGCTAAAGAGCTTTTGAAAGATTGCAATATCAATAAGTCTCTTGAAATTGAAGAAAATAATTTTGGTAGCGAATATGAAATAGCAATTTCTGAAAATAATGACTTTACTACTATTGAATGTACACATGATGATTTGATCATGCTCATGTATACATCTGGAACTACAGGCCATCCTAAAGGAGCAATGATTACTCACAGAATGCAATTTTTTAATATTGTAAATTTAGCTTCAACGGCAAGAATTACTGATAAAGCCGTTCAATTAGTATCTTTACCATTATTTCATACTGGAGGCATGAATTGTTACGCAAATCCAGTTCTACATAATGGCGGTCAAATTATACTTACAAAAGAATTTGACCCAGGAAAAGCTTTAGAAATCATTAATAATCCTGACTATGGAGTCACTCATCTTTTTGCAGTACCAGCGCCCTATCAGTTTATGATGTTACATCCAGACTTCGATAAAACTGATTTTTCTAGAATCCAAAGTGCAGGTGTTGGTGGCGCACCATGTGCAGAAATAATATTAAAAACATGGCAAGACAAAGGAGTGGAATTTTCTCAAGGTTGGGGAATGACTGAAACTAGTCCTGCAGCAATAAGCTTATCTGGTGACGAAGCTGCAAGAAAGATTGGATCTGCAGGAAAACCTTTATTACATACTTCTGTAAAGATTGTAGATAAAACAGGAAATGAAGTAAAAAAAGGTGAAGTAGGAGAAATTCTTATAAAGGGACCTAACATAACTCCAGGTTATTGGAATAATGAAGAAGCAACTAAAAATTCGTTTGTTGATGGATGGTTAAAAACCGGGGACGCAGCACAAATGGATGATGAGGGATTTATTTACATTGTTGATAGACAAAAAGACATGTATATCTCTGGTGGAGAAAATGTTTACCCAGCAGAAGTTGAAAACGTTATTTACCAACTACCTCAAATAGCTGAAGCTGCAATAATTGGTATACCAGATGAAAAATGGGGAGAAGTTGGATTGGGTTTTATAGTTCTTAAAGAATCTAATGATCTTTCAGAAGAAGAAATAATAGATCATTGTTTAAAAAATCTTGCTAAATTTAAAATTCCTAAATCAATTGAATTTATTGATGCTTTACCAAGAAATGCAACCGGAAAAGTTCTTAAAAGGACACTAAGAGAAAAAAAATTAGGTAAATCAGCCCCTGCAATTTCTTAATAGTATTTAATTCAAAATAAACAAGAAACTTTATTTTAATCCAAATTTGTCAATGTTTGACTTTGCTTTTGACACAAATTTTATAAATTTTTTATAAGCTTTATTTAATTGTGAGTAATCATAAAACTCTGTAACACCATACCCATCCCAATAACTCACTCGATATAAAGAATTATCTTTAAAAATAATTGCTATTTCTATGGGATCCGGATTCTCTGTAATAAAGCTTAAACTAGAAAAGTTTTCTTCTATTACTGTATTGATTTTAAAACCTTCATCTAAAAGAGATTTCTCCAAATCATAAAGATTATCTTTTTTTGATATTAAGCTTACCTTGTCTGTCACATCTATGTCTTCCAACTAAATGCCCTCTTAATTTTATATGTTTTGTTTTTCTTCCAGTTACTCTTTTTCGCCATAATCTGAAACTTCTTGGTTTAAGATTATTTCTCATTAAATTTATAAGCTCACCATGTGTTAAATCAAATTCTGATTGGATTACTTCAAAAGGAGTTCGATCTTCCCAAGCCATTTCAATGATCCTATTTATGTCAACTTCACTTACCATATTAAATTTAGTAATAAAAAATAAACTAAAATGTAGTTAAATATAAAAACAATAACAACCAAATTACAAAAGATTACTATGGAAATTCAAAAAAAATATATTGAAATTAATAATAAAAAAATGGCAGTAATTGACGAAGGAACTGGAGAATCAATAATTTTCCTCCATGGTAATCCTTCTTCATCATATTTATGGAGAAATATAGCTCCAAATTTCACCAATACTAATAGAATTATTGTTCCCGATCTTATTGGCATGGGAGACTCAGAAAAGCTTGATGGAATTGATAATCCAGACTACAACTTAACAGGACATTATGATTTTTTAGAAAAATTGTTTGAAAAATTAGATGTAGGAAATAATTTACATTTTGTTATTCATGACTGGGGATGTGCGCTTGGACTCAAGTACGCAAGGCTAAATTCTGACCGAATTAAATCAATAACTTTTATGGAAGGTTTGGTGGTTCCGTTGACTTGGGAAAAATGGCCAGAAATAGCTAGAAAAATATTTTCTCTTTTTAGATCTGAAGCTGGAGAGGAATTAGTTCTAGAAAAAAACTTTTTTGTAGAGAGACTTCTTTTACCAGATCCGATTACGCCAATGAGTGAAGAAACTAAAAAAGAATATTTAAGGCCATATTTAGAAGAAGGAGAAAGTCGTCGCCCTACCCTAACATGGCCAAGAAATATTCCGCTTGATGGATATGAACCTAAAGAATCATTAGATACAGTAAAAGCTAACGCAGAATTTCATTCTTCTTCATCAATACCAAAGTTATTCGTAAACGCTGATCCAGGTTTAATACTTATAGGTGAACAAAGAGAAGAAATAAGGAGGTGGAATAATTTGAAAGAGGTTACAGTTAAAGGTAATCACTTCATCCAAGAAGATTCGTCACCAGAAATTACTGAACACTTAAAGGAATTTATCAGTAGACTATGAGAATCTATTATTAAGAATATTTTTTAGCATATATACATGCCACATATGTCTCCACCTGTTGACTCACAGGCAGTCAATATAAAAAGCATTGCTAAGTAAAATAATTTTTTCATTCCTTCCCCCAAAATTTTATAAACATTTAAAGTTTCTTTAATGATAATTTAAAAACCATAATAATTAAAAATTAATTACAAGTTGTCACTTAGGAGCCATCCTGATTCCACCGTCTAGTCTAATAGTTTCTCCATTTAAGAAAGGGTTCTCAATTATCTGTGCTGACAGCAAAGCAAATTCATCAGGGTCGCCTAGACGTTTTGGAAATTGAGTCATTTCTATTAAAGGTTTTCTTACTTCATCTGATGCCATAGCCATTAATGGAGTGTCAAAAATTCCTGGGGCGATGGTATTTATTCTTATTCCCATTCTTGCAAGATCTCTTGCAATTGGTAAAGTCATCGCAGTCACACCACCTTTGCTAGCGCTATATGCAGCTTGTCCTATTTGTCCATCAAACGCTGCAACGGAAGCAGTATTGATGATAACTCCACATTCATTATCATTTTCTGGTTCATTTTTTCCCATTACTTCTGCAGCTAACCTTAAAGTATTAAAAGTTCCTACTAAATTCACATCTATTACAATTTTAAAAATATCTAAAGGATGTGCTCCATCCCTTCCCACTGTCTTTGATGCGCTTCCGATACCTGCACAATTAACAAGAATGTGAATTGCACCAAACTCTTCAACTGCTGCTTGAATTGCGTTTTTAACACTATCTTCATCTGCAACATTCGTAACAACAGTTATTACGTTATCCTTCAGTTCTTCTTTTGCATTATTCAAGTTATCTTCATTCAAATCCATCAAAACCAGCTTTGCTCCTTTTTCGTGTAAGTTTTTTGCAGTAGCTAGACCTAAACCGGACGCGCCTCCTGTTATTAAGGCAACTTTATTTTCTATATTCAATTTACTTCTCCTATGTATTTTTTAGAAATATAATTTATCATAACATTACATTCAATTCTTAAATGATCTAACACTAATTATTAAGTTACATTTAAGGCAAAAATAGAGAGGAGAAATATGAAAACAGATTACGAATTTTTAACTACTGAAATTGATGGTCACATTCTTACGGTTACTATCAATAGACCAGACGTTATGAACGCTTTACACCCACCTGCACATGCAGAGTTTGATGAAGTGTGGAATGAATTTGAAAATGATGAAAATCTATGGGTAGGAATTATAACGGGAGCTGGAGATAGAGCTTTTTCTGCAGGAAATGATTTGAAATTCCAAGCTCAAAATGGTGGAAAAATGGACATTAATATTGCTAGTACAGGATTTGCTGGATTAACTTCAAGATTTGATCTAAAAAAACCAGTTATTGCTGCTGTTAATGGTGTTTCAATGGGCGGTGGATTTGAAATTGCTTTAGCCTGTGATTTGATCGTTGCATCTACAAACGCAAAATTTGCTTTGCCAGAACCTAAGGTAGGTTTGGCTGCGTTAGCCGGAGGAATGCAAAGGCTTCCTAGACAAATAGGTATGAAAAACGCTTTAGGCATGATGTTAACTGGAAGACATGTTTCTGCAGAAGAAGGCATGCGCCTAGGATTTGTTAACGAAGTAGTTGAACCAGATAATCTTCTATCTGCGGCAAAAAATTGGGCTAAACAAATTGAAGAATGTTCTCCAATGTCCATCCGAGCTACAAAACAAGTCGCTTATGAAAATTTCAATGAACCGGATTTAGCAAAATCAATGAGCACTCATTATTCGGCAGTAAAAGAATTATTTGGAAGTGAAGACTTTATCGAAGGCCCAGTAGCATTTGCTGAGAAAAGGCTTCCCAATTGGAAAGGTAAATAATGTTTGACCTAAGAGGCAAGAACGCAGTAATTACCGGCTCTTCAAAAGGAATAGGAAAATCTATTGCTACAGCAATGGCACTTCATGGAGCCAATGTAGTTATTTCAAGTAGAAAAGCCAATGTTTGTCAGGAGACTGCTGACGAAATAAATAATTCAGATGCAGCTTCGCCTTATGGTGAAAAAGGAAAAGCTATTGTTATTCCATGTAATATTTCGGATAAGACAGCTTTAGAAATGTTAGTAGAAGAATCTAGATCTCAGTTAGGAAAAATAGATATTTTAGTTTGTAATGCAGCGAGTAATCCTTTTTTTGGTTCAATTAAAGATATTCCAGACGAAGCTTTTGAAAAAATTATGAATAACAACATCAAAAGCAACCACAATCTTTGCCAGATGGTAATTCCAGAAATGATGGAAAGGAAGGATGGCAGTATCATTATTGTCTCATCTATTGGAGGGTTAAATGCAAGCCCTGTTATAGGTGCTTATAATATTTCGAAGGCTGCAGATATCATGTTAGTTAAAAATTATGCCCTGGAATTCGGACAACACAATATTAGAACTAATGCGATAGCGCCAGGCTTATTTAGAACAGATTTTGCTAAAGCTCTCTGGGAAAATCCAGAGATCTTAAAACAATCTACTGCAACTTGTCCGATGAAAAGGATTGGAGAGCCAGATGAAATCGGAGGTGCCGCTGTTTTTCTTGCTTCTGAAGCCGGTAGTTTTGTTAATGGACATACTTTAGTAATTGATGGAGGTACTGTAGTCTAAAATGGAAAATAAACTTTTATCAATCGATGGAAGGCTTGAGTTACTTAAAAATGTGACAAAAGAAGGTCTTTTAACTTTGACAACTGCAGATATAAGAGGCAACAGTTACCACGTTTTTGAACAAGCTCCAGCAAATTTAAGAGAATACTATCAATTAGGTTTTATGCATGGAGATTGGACACATATTGTATATGAGGGAGAAAGGTTTCAATTTAAAGAAACCATGGAAAAGTCAAATCAACTAGCTAATTCTTTAGTTAAAGATTATGGAATAAAAAAAGGCGATAAAGTTGCATTTTCAATGCGTAATTATCCAGAATGGATGTTTACTTATATTGCAGTTACTTCAATTGGTGCGATTGCTGTTCCCTTAAACTCATGGTGGAAAGGAGACGAACTAGAATACGGTTTGGATAATAGTGAATCAAAGTTATTCATAGCAGATGAAGAAAGGCTCGATAGAGTAAAAAATATATTACCAAACTTACCTAGAATTGCCGTGAGACCATCAAAACCAGAATATGCTGATATCGATTTTAATAAAATAATTGAAAATTCAAATACAGAATTAGAAACGATTATTGAAATAGAGCCAGAAGATGATGCTTCTATTATGTACACATCAGGAAGTACAGGTCATCCGAAGGGAGTTTTACTAACTCATAGAGGTATAATTTTTGCTCCTTTTTATTGGATTACTATTACAACGATGGGAAGGTTAGCTGAAACAAATAATGATGAATCGACTGATTCTGAATCCGAAAATAATTATCAAAATGCAACTTTACTGAGTGTTCCCCTATTTCATGTAACTGGATGTCATGCAATTTTTCTATTATCAATTGCTGTTGGTCGTAAAACTGTAATGATGTACAAATGGGACCCAGAAAAAGCATTAGATTTAATTGAAGAAGAAAAGATTTCGGCTTTCACAGGGGTTCCGACAATGTCTTCAGAAATAGTTGAAGCACAAAGAAAAAATCCTAGAAACATAGAGACTTTGAAAGACTTACTTGGAGGGGGTTCTGCTAGGCCGCCCGAACAAGTTAGAAAACAAAAAGAACATTTACCAAAGACTAATCCTGGAATAGGTTATGGAATGACTGAAACTAACGCATTAGGCGCAAATAACGCTGGTGAAGTCTATGTTCAGAAACCAGAGAGTACGGGATATGCATTGCCCTTATTGATGGCCTTAAAAGTTATTGACGATGACGGAAATGACTTAAATACAAATCAAAGTGGAGAAGTATGCATTAAGTCTGCTTCTACTTTCAAAGGCTATTGGAAAAATCAACAGGCTACAGATGACGCGCTTACTTCAGATGGTTGGGTAAAAACTGGAGATATAGGTTATTTAGACGATGACGGTTTTTTATATATAAATGATAGAAAAAAGGATTTAGTAATCAGAGGTGGTGAAAATATTTCTTGTATCGAAGTTGAATCTTCTATTTGTGAACACCCTTCTGTTTTAGAAGCTTCGGTCTTCGGCGTGCCTGATGATAGATTAGGCGAAATACTTGCAACTTACATTTGTGTTCGTGAGGATTCGACCTTAACTGAAGATGAGCTTTCAAGTTTTCTTTCTGAGAAAATTGCTAATTTTAAGATTCCCACTCATTACAGATTCCAAAAAGATAAATTACCGAGAAT
>CACESE010000016.1 GCA_902562135.1 uncultured SAR86 cluster bacterium
TAACATTTTTAACCTCAACTTCAGATTTTTCAGCTGATTCCAGGCACTGATTAAGTGCCGCTTTATAGTTTCTTGAAGCGGAATGAATTATCGATATTGATTTAATAACTTCCATCTCTTAATTAGACACTAAAATTTCGCTTTTTCTTATATTTTTTACAAAATAAATAAAAAAAGTATCAACTATGGCAATGAAAAATTTAAACACATATTTTGTTAAAGAAATACTCAAAGCAGTAATGAAATCCAGTTCGCCAGCAATAACCCACACGAAAGTATAGATAAATGTGTCCAAAGCTTGCGAGAGTAAAGTTGAGACATTATTTCTAAGCCACAACATTCTCTCCCCGGTGATAGTTTTAATTTTATGAAACACCCAAACATCAAAGCTTTGACTGATGAGATAGGCTGTAATTGAACCAATAACAAAAATTGGGGAATACACAGCTAATGTAGAGATTGCTTCATGTACTGAATCAGCTGAGCTACTAATTTCTGAAGGCAAATAAAAAGTGCTTAGAACTAGAGTGAGCATAACTACTACATTAGCAACTGCCCCGATAATTACCGCTTTTGTGGCTTCTTTACGACCATATTTTTCATTCAATAAATCTGTTGCAAAATAAATGCCGGAATACATTATTGCTCCCATACTTACCGTAAACGTATAGCCGAAGACCTCTAAGTCACTAACTTTTCCACCTTGTAAGTTTCCAAGAATAATTCCTAGTACAACTGCAATATATAAGCCTTCTTTTCCAAAAAAATAAAAAAGTATGATGGCTAAGGATAAATCGTATAAAACAGTGAATATCCATAAAATTTCAGGATTGTTGTAAAAAAATTCTAAGTTCATTTATTTAGTAATATGGGTTGAACAATTTCTGACCTTAGTTTAACTTATAAAAAACTTAAATTGGATGAGGAGCAATTTATGACAGATTTGACTTTGTTTAGAGAAGAAACTAGAGATTGGTTGGAAACTAATTGTCCACCTGAAATGAAAAAACCTATGACCCCACATGGAATGACCTGGGGTGGTCGGAATTGTAAGTTCTCTCACCCAGATCAAGAGCTTTGGCTAAAAAGATTAGGTGAAAAAGGTTGGACTGCACCCACTTGGCCTAAAGAATATGGAGGCGGTGGTCTTAGCTATGATGAAAACAAAATTCTAGCTGAAGAAATGACTAATTTAGGAACGCGCATGCCCTTAGCAAGTTTTGGATTGTGGATGTTAGGTCCAGCCCTTCTTGAATATGCCTCTGAAGAACAAAAAATGGAGCATATTCCTAAAATAATCAAAGGTGAAATTCGTTGGTGTCAAGGTTACAGCGAACCTGGCTCGGGATCTGATTTAGCTTCACTAAAAACTAAAGCCATTGAGGATGGTGATAATTTTATTGTTAACGGTCAAAAGGTCTGGACTTCATATGCAAATGAGTGCGATATGATTTTTACTTTGGTGAGAACAGGTCCGCAGGAGCCTAAACACGACGGAATTAGTTTCTTATTAATTGATATGGATCAAGCAGGAGTAGAAACTAAGCCAATTAAACTAATCTCTGGTGCATCTCCGTTTTGTGAAACTTTTTTTACAGATGCTGTTGTACCCAAAAAAAATCTCGTGCATAAGCTTAATAAAGGATGGGACGTTGCAAAAAATCTCCTCCAACACGAAAGAAAAATGTTAGCGAGCATGGGTCTTGGAGGATCAAAGGCGGCAAGCAAAGGTAAAACAGGTTCGGGTCTTGCGACTTTGTCAAAAAAATATGTCGAAGTGAAAGATGAAAAAATTATTGATGAAGGTCTTAGACAGAAAATAGCTAAATGTGACATGAATTCTCATGCTTTCAGCTTGACTCTTAAAAGAGTTTCTGAAGAAGCAAAAAATAGTAATAACGGACCAAGTGCCGCAACTTCAATTTTTAAACTTTATGGATCTGAGCATAACAAACAAAAATATGAAATTATGTTAGAGGCAATGGGTAGCCAAGCTCTTGGTTGGGAAGGAGGAGAATTCGGACCTGAGGAGCTTGCAATTACAAGAGAATGGTTGAGAACTAAAGCTAATTCAATTGAAGGCGGAACTTCAGAAGTTCAGTTGAATGTGATATCGAAAAGAGTTTTAGACCTTCCTCAGTAGAGACAAATGTCCTTAGTTTTAAGCGAAACTGCTGCTTTTTTGCAGGATCAGACTCAAAGATTTGCAAGAGAAAAAACTCCAACCTCTCATTTTAGATCTGTAAGAGATTCTGAGAATCCTGAATGCTTTGACCGAGAAATCTGGAAACAGATGGCTGATCAAGGGCTTTCCGGAATCTTAATACCGGAAGAATTCGGAGGTTCAAATTTTGGATTATCCGGAATCGGAGTAGTTTTGCAGGAGTTAGGAAGAACTCTCACACCTTCACCCTTATTTGCTACAGGAGTTATAGGTGCAAGTTTTTTAACTAAGATTGGCACAGATAGTCAAAAACAAAAATACCTTCCCGAAATTGCAAATGGGAACCTTACCACTTGCTTTGCTTTTGAAGAGGGACCAAGGCATAAACCTATTATTTCTAAAGTTACGGCTGAAAAAAAAGGCAAAAATTACATTATTAACGGTAAGAAATCTTTTGTAGTCGATGGTGGATTTGCTGATTTGATAATAATTGCTGCCAAAACTTCTAAAGGACCTTCACTCTTTTTGGCTGACAAAAATTCTAAGGGCATAGACATAAATATTGCAAAAATGGTTGATAGTAGAAATTCAGCGAATATTACTTTTTCTGACCTTGAGATTTCTCCAGAAAATATTCTTGGTGAAATAGATCAAGCACAAGATACTATTGAGGAAATATTAGATATTTCAAGAGCAGCTCTAGCTGCAGAAATGCTTGGAGGTGCTTTAGAAGCATTCGAAATTACTATTAATTATCTTAAAGAAAGAGAGCAATTTGGAGTTAAAATTGGATCGTTTCAAGCTTTACAACATAGAGCCGCAAATATGTTTACAGAATTAGAATTATGTAAATCTTGCGTATTAGAGAGTTTGTCTTGTTTTGATGAAAAATCTAATGACATTCCAAGAATAGTTAGCTTAGCAAAAGCTAAGATTGGTGAAACCTTCCATTTGATTTCCAACGAAGGTGTTCAAATGCATGGAGGTGTTGGAGTTACCGATGAGTATGATATTGGATTGTATTTAAAAAGAGCACGGGTAGCTGAGCAAATTTTTGGAAATTCAGAATTTCATAGAAATAGATACGCTGAGCTAACTGGCTACTAGACTCATGTCTGAAACAAGTATTGAAAAATTACTTGAACTAATGAGACAGCTAAGAGATCCTGATAATGGTTGTGAATGGGATAAGAAACAAACCTTTGAATCTTTGTTGCCATACCTTGATGAAGAGGCTAAAGAAGTAGCTGAGGCCATTAAAAACAAAGATTATATAAATCTTAAAGAAGAACTTGGAGATTTACTGTTACAAATAATTTTTCATTCTGAAATCGCCAAAGAGAAGAAATTATTCTCTTTTAATGACGTAATTAATACGCTTTCTGACAAATTAATTAGAAGGCACCCTTACGTTTTCGACTTTAAGAGAAAACATACTGCATCTGAACAAGCTAAAATGTGGAAACAAATCAAAGATGAAGAAAAAAAATGATTTTTGTTGAAAACATCAAAGGAATTATTAGTTTTACAATCTTACTAATAAATACCCTTGCATTAGCTACATTAATGATTCCCCTAGGGATAATAAAATTTTTAATCCCAGTAAAAACTCTCAGAGTATCTTTTACTAAGTTAATCATTAAAATTGGAGAAATATGGATTTCAGTAAATTCCTTTTGGGTTTTAAATCTTCTTAACCCAGACATCGAAATTAAAGGGTTTGAAAGTCTTAATAAAAACGAGTGGTATTTAGCTACATCTAATCATCAAAGCTGGGCTGATATTTTTATGGTTCAAATGCTGACCAATAAAAAAATACCTATGCTTAAATTTTTTATGAAGCATATTTTAATTTATGTCCCAGTGATAGGTATTTGTTGGTGGGCTCTAGATATGCCATTTCTGAAAAGATACACAAAAGAACAAATTAAAAAAAATCCTAATCTGCAAGGTCGAGATTTTAAAGAAATGCGAAAGTCACTTAATCATTATTCTCTTCATCCAGTTTCAGTATTTAGCTATGCTGAGGGTACGAGATTTACAAAAAGAAAACATGAAGACCAAGCAAGTCCATATAAAAATCTTCTAAAGCCCAAAGAAGGAGGTATGGCTCTAGCTCTTTCAGTTATTCCAAGTATTAAATTTTTAATCGATATAACTATTATTTATGAAAGCCCAAAAAGAAGTTTTTGGGATTATTTGTGTGGTAGGCTAAAAAAAATAAAGATTTTTGTTAGGAAGATACAAATACCTGAAGAGTTTTTAAATGAAAAACTTATTGAAGACGCAAATCAACGCACAAATTTTAAGGCATGGATTAATGATATTTGGAAAGAAAAAGACGAACTTATATCCTTTGAATCATTTAACTAAGTAACGTAATGAAAAAGATTGTTTTTTTTGTTTTTTTAAGCTTCATCTTTTATCTCTCTGCATCCGAGAGTAGATTCCCAATATCTGATGAAAACAAAGAACTTTATTCCAAAGTATATGATGAAGCTCAATATGTTCTACAAAAAAATCATTTTAATAATGAATTATCTTTTGAAAAATCTGACGTTGTTGAAAAGTATATTAATCAAATAGACAACCAAAAACTCATATTTACTCAAAATGAAATTAATTCTTATTCCATAAAACCCCTCTTTAGCTCGGCAGATGAAGTTAGTTTAGCTTTTATGTTATTTAATTATTTTAAAGAAAGATCTTTGAGCTTGATAGATCATCAAATTAATACAATACAATTTATTGAAAGCGAAGAGGATTTAATTAGCAATGACTTTGTTTACAAGAATCGTGAAAATCAAGAAAGATTTAAATCTTATTCACAAATTAAGACTTATCAACAAAAACTAATTAAAAGTGAATTCATCTCAATTTACTTAAAAGAAAATGACATAGAAAAGGCTAAGAAAAAAATCCTAAAGAGATTAGATAACAGAAAAAAAAGTTTGAATCGAATCTCTAATGATGAAATTTTTAGTCTTTATATAAATTCATATACAAATTTTTACGATCCACATACAAATTATATGACTCCAACTTCACAAGAAGATTGGGAGATAAATCTTAAAGCCTCTTTAGAAGGTATTGGTGCAATATTATCTTCTGAAGACGGAATCACAAAAATCATCAGATTAATTCCAGGCGGTCCAGCTGAAAAATCAGGACTTTTGAAAGTTACTGACAAAATAGTTGGCGTTGCTACTTCAATAAATGAAGAATTAGTTGATGTACGAGATTGGAGAATTGATGAGGTTGTCAAACTTATCAGAGGTCCTAAATCGACAATTGTTCAACTAGAAGTTTTACCTGCTTCTTCCGACAATGAGGATAAAGGTAAATTAATTGAAATCACTCGAGATATTGTAAAACTTGAAGATGCTGCAGCAAAAAAAAGAGAGATCACAATACAAAGATCTTCAAGAGACTACAAAATTGGAATCATTGAATTACCTACTTTTTATATGGATTTTGAGGCCTACAACAAAAATAGATTTGATTACAAAAGTAGTTCAAGAGACGTTAAACGAATATTAAGAGAGTTAGATGAGTCAAATATAGATGGGCTTGTCTTGGATTTACGTGGAAATGGTGGCGGGTTTCTCTTCGAAGCTTATTCTCTAGCAAAACTTTTTATTGGAAGAGGAAATGTAGTACAGGTCATGGAATCAAACGGTTCTTTACAATCTTTGGGACATAATTTAGGTCAGCAAAATTATGATGGACCCATTGTTATTTTAGTAGATAAATTAAGTGCCTCTGCATCAGAAATTTTAGCTGGAGTTATTCAAGATTATGATCGAGGTCTTGTGATTGGTAGTCAAACCTTTGGAAAAGGAACAGTACAGAGAATGATTGAACTCTCACATGGTCATTTGAAATTTACAGAGCAAAAATACTATAGAGTCTCTGGAGAAAGCACACAAAATAAAGGTGTTGAACCCGACATATCGATACCATTCGTTTTTAATGATGAAGAGATAGGAGAAAGATCCTATGAAAATGCGCTTCCCTATAATTTTATAGATCCAATTTTTTACCGTTCTTTTAATAATGTTGAAAATATTGAGCTTTTAAAAACTACTTCCTCTAATAGGACCAGCTCAAATGAGATGAGTGCCTATATTGAAGCTCAGCAAGAATTTTACGAAAACGAAAAAAATAATAATGAACTTCCTCTAGATGTTGAGAAAAGAAGGTTTATGAAAATACAGAGAGAAGAAAAAATTCTAACAATGGAAAACAATTTTAGATCGTATCTAAGTCTTGATCCTTTTCAAGACTATGAGGAATTTGTAAGTTCCGATCCAGAAGAAATTTCAGATTTAAGAGAGGAAATAGTTCTTAGAGAAGCAGCAGAGATACTTGTAGACTCTTTACAGTTTAATGAAACACCTTCAAGATTAAGTTTTGGTATTTTAAGTCAATGAAAATTTTTTCCTTCAATGTTAATGGAATTAGGGCTAGGTATCATCAATTAGAAAAACTAATTTCAAAACACAAGCCAGAAATTTTTTGCTTGCAGGAAACTAAAGTCCATAATGACGATTTTCCACATGAAGAAATTGACAAACTTGGATATGACAAAATTATTAATGGTCAAAAAGGTCATTACGGTGTTGCTACTTTTCACAAAAGTAATTTAGTGTCATCTAGCATCGGATTTGAAACGGACAAAGAAGACGCTCAATGCAGGTTAATAACTTCAAAACACCTTTTAAATAAACAAGAAGTAATAGTTATAAACGGATATTTTCCTCAAGGGGACAATCGAGATCATCCAAAAAAATTTCCTTACAAACAAAAGTTTTTTAAAGATCTGATGAAACATTTAAATAATAATTTTAAAAAATCAGAAAATATCATAATTCTTGGAGACCTAAATATATCTCCAGAAGATACAGACATTGGAATTGGAGAGGAAAATAGAAAAAGATGGTTGGCAACAGGAAAATGCAGCTTTCTTCCTGAAGAGAGAGAATGGTTACAGAATATAAAAAAATGGGGTTTCTCAGATTCTTATCGAAAATTCTTTCCAGAATCTAACGACAAATTCAGTTGGTTTGATTATAGAAGTAGAGGTTTTGATGATTCTCCTAAACGTGGATTAAGAATAGATCATCTTTGGGTTACAGACAGTCTACTTGAAATTGCTGCTGCAGCTGGTATTGATTATGAAATAAGAGGAATGGAAAAACCTTCCGATCATGCTCCTGTATGGACTGAATTTAATTTTTGATTCTTTTCTTTTTAAAAAAATTTGAGATTTGCTCGCTTGCCTCGTCTCTCATCACCCCCGAGGTAACCTCAAATTTATGATTCAACATGGAAGAATTTAGAAGTTCTTGATGAGATTTTACTGCTCCGGATTTTGGATCATCTGCCCCGTAAATTAATCTTTCAATCCTAGAATGAACTAAAGCTCCTAGGCACATTAAACAAGGCTCTAAAGTTACATATAAGTTGCAATTGACTAATCGGTAGTTATTTAATTTTAAAGCAGCTTCTCTTAAAGCAATTATTTCAGCGTGAGAAGTAGGGTCAGAATTTTGAATCATTTGATTATACCCTCTGCCAATGACTTTTCCCTCAAGTGTAACTAAAGCTCCAACTGGAACTTCGCCTTCTATTTCGGCTTTTTTTGCCAATGTAATAGCTTCTTGCATGAAGATAATGTCTTTTTTTTTATTCATCAAAATTTATTTTAAAAAAAAACACATTAGGGTTTATCCAACAAATCTTTAAATCCACTGGGTTTATGCGGGCCAATTAATAATTGTTCTAAAACTCCCCTTCCAGATTTATTTTCATTTAAGGTTTTATAGGATACATCACAAATTGATTGAATATGTAGATAAGGGGGATCCTCTGTATCTTCTGATAAATTGTACTGATCATAATGGGTAGCAAATTCACCTTTGTAGTGTCCATGACCCCACTCAGGGTGCATATAGCCTAATCCACACATAAAAATATTGTAAAGAGGCTTTAGAGTTAACTCGTATTGATCTGAAGAATCAGATATCAGTTTTAGCCCTAAAGATTTAATTCTTCTAGATTTTTCTTCAAATTGTATTTGTTTTTCTATTGTTACGAAATTTGAAACGTCTTCATTTGCATATTGAATTCTTGCAAATGCGTAATCTGAATTTCCTTCTTTATCATCTACAAAATAAATGTGACTTGCGCAGTCCTTAAAATTTATTGGCGCCCATAACCAAAAAAATTGAGGCAATTCCATTGGAACAATAGGTTGTGGGTCAGGAAGCCCAACCGGTCTTATCCCCCAAGATCTATCTCTAGTGCCTAAATATTCTTTTTTATCAATTTCTATAACTTTGCCATTAAAATTTATTGTTCCGACCCAGCTACCATGTTGTGTCATCCTACACGAATCCATAATTTTTCTGTTTCCGTTAAATAAAGTCATATTTGGTTCTTGCATAAACTCAAATCTCCTTTCGAAAGTTATATTTGCTTTGATAGCATATTCATCACTATCAATTTCTAGAGTTATTTTATTCAGAGGTTCAATAACCTTAACTTTTATCGGACCAACCTCTGTATTTAGCTGATCTCCTTTAAGTATCCTTGAGGCTCTTAAATTGTGTTGAATGCCATCGACTGCCAATGTGAAAGCCGCATCCATAATATTTAAACTTGGATAAACGCACAAAGCAGCTCCAAAAAAAATATTTTCTTTTGAAGAGTAGCCATTAAAAAAATATCTGTCGTAAAAATTTCTCTCCGTGCCTACATCTGCAATAGGTCTGGCTAATTGATGTATTGGGAAATCATCTGCTGGAGTAATCATTTTTAATCCAAAACCTTTTCTTGAGGAATATCTGAAATTTCATTTTCAAAAATTAAATTTTTAATTGAACTCAACCTATCAACATATAAGAAGCCAAAAAGATGATCTAGTTCGTGTTGAAATACCGTCGCTAAGAAATCTTCAACAATAATTTCCCTTTCTTCGGCTTTTTCATCCAAATAACATATTCTTAGTTTTCTTGGCCTTTCAACATACCCTCTCAATCCAGGAACGCTGAGACAGCCCTCCCAAAAACCCTGCAATGTTTCATCTAATACTTCTAATTTTGGATTAAAAATTACGAATTCTTCTGAATCTTCTATATTTTCATAACGTTCAGATTCACTATCAAGTCTGATCACAGCTAATTGTTTTGAAATCCCAATTTGTGGAGCAGCTAATCCTATACCTCCTGCTTCTGACATAATTTTCCACATTTTATTTACTAAATCTTTGGTTTCTTCAGAAAGAATCTCATCTTTTGTAAAAGACTCCGAAACTTGACGCAACAGAGGATTTCCCATTTTTAAAATTAATTCGTGCCCAAACATATTATTTCAAATTATTTTTAAGCTTTTGAGAAAAAGCAAAAGTTACCAAAAAAATACAAAACATACTCACAAAAACTATAAGCTTTTGAGCCAAAACATTTGGGACTAAATCTGCCTGATTTTCAATTGGATTTCCTCCAATATTTAGGTAAATCACATAAGTAATTGTAGAAATCATAAAAAAAGTAATTACGTATAAATAACTATTAGAAACTTTACTTCTTGCTAAAACAATTAAAATAAAAAAAGATGCTGGGATCATTAAGCGAAATGAATTTTTGGCAAAAAAAACATGTTCCTTGAAATATAAATCATATGGAGTGAATCCAACCCCTGCAAAAAAAATTGCACCAATAAAAAAAAGTGTTGCCCCTAAGATCGAAAGATAAAAATTTACTTGATCATCAATAAATAATCTTGGAATTGATAAAAAGGCTATTCCAGCCAGTGCAAAAATGGAAAGAGAAATAGCAAATAAAGTAGATGACAAAAAATTAATTTCTCCAGAATGAGACTTATAACCTCCTAAATCACTTAGAAAGTTTTGTGTGAATGAGTAACCTTCTTGATCAGGATTATGAATATTGCCGCCAGGATAGAAATACATAGAGATTAAGATACCCATAACAAAAAAAATTGATGAGTATCTAATTAAATTTATTGCAAATGGTAAATTCATAAACCTAAATAATAGCAAAGATAAATTAGTTATAATCTGTTAGTTTTATGGAAAAATTATATTCAACTTTAAAAGAAATTTCCGAATCAAATCTGATCGATTATCAAAATGAAAATTATGAAGATGAATATTTATCGATTGATTCAAGAAGTTTAAATTTTTCGGAAGACATTAAAGATATCTTTGAAGAAATTTATCAGAAAAAAAATATTGATAAGTCACTAGATCAGCTTAGGACTGGTAAGTTTTTGAGTAGAACTGAAAATAGATCTATTTCACATGTTAAAAATAGACAATATATAGATTTATTCATTAAAAAAGATTTGCCAACTATAAGAGCTCTCAAAGAAGATTTAATAAAAAAAAATATCAATAATATTTTAATTCTTGGTACAGGCGGATCTTTCGAAGGACCTAAATTACTTTTGGAAACATTTTCAATGGAGGCAAGTGAAGAATTTGCTTTTTCTTTTATCACGGGGCCAGACGAAACAGAATTTAAAGAAAAAACTAAACTTCTAGATCCTAAGAAAACAATTTTTATCGTATCATCTAAATCACTTTCAACGACAGAAACTCTAGATAGTCTAAGCAGAGCTAAAAATTGGTTGAATAAAGAAATTGGCAAAAATTCAAAGTCTCATTTATTTGCTGTTACTTCGAACGAAGATAAAGCTAAAGAATTATTTTACAAAGAAAATGTTTTCTTATTTGACAGTGGTATTGGTGGAAGGTATTCGATTTGGAGTATGATTTCCTTACCTGCTTTATTAGCAGCGGATCAAAAGATTATAAATTTTATTAAAGGAGGCTTACGTTTCGACGAGTTACTTTTTAAAAATAAAAATCTTAAAGAATTTATAAAAAAAATTTCTTTTCAAGATATATGGAATAATAATTTTCTTAATTTTAAAAACAGAATTTTACTATCTTATTCGTGGCCTATTAGATCCCTCCCAGATTACTTTCAACAACTCGAAATGGAATCACTAGGAAAACCAAATAATATAGATTCAATTTTTGAAAAAACTAGTCAAATAATTTTTGGAGCTT
>CACESE010000017.1 GCA_902562135.1 uncultured SAR86 cluster bacterium
TTAATTAATAATCTCTGATCTTCTTTGGTTTTTATATTGCCTAGGTTATTGTTAATTACATTGAAAACACTATTTACATAAGGATAGGCAAATTCATAAGTCAAAGATTCAACAAAATCAGGATAATCTAACCTCAAATATTTAAATCCAAGTGGAGTAATTTTATTTAAACCGTCTATAAATCCAAGCGAACTTAAAGTAATTCCTATATTTCTAGCGTTACCAGGATTGTGAGTACCACATTTTTTCATTGCATTATCAAGATTTCTAGAAACTTCTTCTCCCAATATTCCTCTTTTGTGAAGAACATGAAGCCCAATAAAGTATTCAGCAAAAGTATTGTCCCTAAAGTAAAATGGCGAGATTGAGATCAATTTCTCACCAAAGTATTTCTTTTTATTACCAATCGATTTATCGGTAACGTTAATAGATTTAAATGATTTATTTAAAGAATTAACTATAAAAAGGTAAATATTTTGAGGATATGTAAGTTTTTCTATCCTTACAGGATTAGATTTTGTGTTGAGAAGATCAGGAAAAGCAAGAACTATAGTATAAGTAGATGCCATTCTATCCTTCAATTCATTTTGTGCTTGTGACTTATATTGGCAAATTTGTCCTATACCTCTAACAAAATTGGTAGTACCAACATCACCCTTGCATTCAATAAGGCAAAGGTATTTTCCATGCTTATCTAGGATAACTTTATCAACTTTAAGTCCGTATTTAATTTTATGCTCTGAAATTACTTCAAAGTCATCAAAGTAATTTAAATTTTGTTGTAAAAAGGTTTTTACAGCTGGATTCTCAACATTAAAAAACTCTTTTACATCATCTTCAGTCATACTGCAGTATAGAACTGCAAAACTTAAGTAGGCAAGAAAAAAAACATTAAATTGAACTACATAGTATGTAGTAGGGGATAGGGTAAAATATTGATATGAAAACAAAAAAGGCAAATAACAGAGGGGAAGTTTTTACCCTAGTAACTACATACTTACTACATAGTGTGAATTTGCTCCCTGTAATCAATGGAAAATGTTATGTTAAATAAAAATAAAAATTTTTGGGAGAAATTATGGAAGAATTAGCGATGCAAAGCGGTATGGTGGAATTAGGGATATGGGAAGTTTTTGTTCAATCAAGAATATCAATTTCAATTATATTTTTAGCAAATGTCATTTCTGTCTTGATTGCAATTGGGCTCTCTAGAGTATTAATACAACAAGGAGCTAACTTTTTTTTAAAACTTATCTTTACAGTATTTACTTTTGCAGTTTTTCTTAATGCTTTTAATAATGGAGAATGGGTTAATCTCTATTTGGAAGGAACCGCTTCATCCTTAGCTAACTTAGATGCAGTAAATGGCGCGATTGATATTAGTGCTACCTCTAAAGACTTTATTGATTCTGTTAATTCAAAAGGAAATATCATTGGAAAGATTGGCATGTTTGTTTTTTTTGTCAGCGGACTATTAATTGCAGTTATTCCATTGTGGATCAACACAAGTTCCAAGAAAGAACATTCAGAGTGACAAAAATCGAGGATGCCAAAGAAGGACTGCAATCTTTTATTGAAAAGCGAGATCCAAAGTTTAAAGGTTCTTAAAGAAGAAATATTTTTATTCAAGTTTATAATGTGAATGAGTATCAAGAGTAGGATTTAATTCCTCTCCAACCTGCCCACTCCGGCAAGGTGGAAAAACGATACGGTTTATCAACAATTAATGGAGGCAACATGTCAAAACCATACGAACTTTATGTTTTTAATCAATTTCCTTGGGAGAAAGGAGATCCAGATCCTAATAGAATAATCTTTAGGTTCACAACCAGTCGTCATATTTTTGTTTTTATAGACATCTCCGACGAGGATAATGCAAAAATAACTGGGATGGGGTGGTCTAAAGGTGGCTTTGGTAGCAAAATAAAATTTAAATCTCAAAAAGAAGCGTGGGGCATGTTTTTAAAATTTTTTGAGATTCCTGTAAAGTTTGAGATTAAGAATGATTAAAAAAATTTTTATAATTTCTTTGATAAGATAATCTAGATGAAAAAATTACTTTTAACACTTGTCCTAGCTAGCTTAACTGTCAATGCGAATACGTTTCAAGATCTCGAAATAAGCAATCAACTTTTAGCTGCAGGGGAATACGGACAAAAATCAGCTTGGTCGGTAGGAGAATTAAAAGAAATTGAAAATCTCATTTCAAAATTTTCTGATGACTCGTTAAAACAGATTTGGTCTGGTAATTTAATTCTTTACGCTTTGACTGCCAATGGATTTGGAAACCAACCTTCTAGGGGCCATTGTCTAATAGCAAAGAACAATATACCAAAACTTAAAGATGACGATTTAATAGCTTTGTGGAAAATGAATTACTCTCTTTACGGGTGTAATTAGAATTTCTGGCTACTAAATTTTAAGATACATGGGCTTTTTTCTTTTTATTATATTTTCAGTTTTTTCTTTAAGCTCCTTTGCTGAGTTAAAGTACAACCCATTTTCTGGTGAATACGAAGTAGCAGAAGAAAATTCAGTGCTTAAGTATAACCCTTACACAAATGAAAGAAGTTATCAGTCACCTGACGCCGTCTTAGAGTACAATCCTTTTACTGGAGAGAGAGAGTTTAAGTCTCCTAACGAAAAGCTTAGATATAATCCATATAACAATTCCAGAAGCTTTGAAGATCCTGATGCAGTTTTAAAATATAACCCCTTTCAAAAAAACTGGAGCTTTGTAGAGCCTGATGCTGAGCTCGAATACAATCCCTACAAAAGAGAATATTATTGGGAAAAAAAATAAACTACTGTTAATTTTATAAGCAAGCAATACAAATATTAAACTTTATAAGTGTTTATCAAAAAAATTCATCATAACTTTTAAAGCTGGTACTCCATCCTTTTTGAAATCATTGCCCGCATAGATTGTTTTACCAGAATCCAGATAAGCATGATTTCTATTCAAATGTTCCCAGTATTCAAATTCTTGGTTTTTATCTCTCAAAGCATTTGCGTATTGTTTAATCATTTTGACAGGAGAGATTCTGTCTTTAGTAGCTGAAGTTAAAAGTTGAGGAGGTAGTTTTCGCTGAGAGACGTCTGGAATATTATAAATTGGTGAAATAGCTTTATAAATTTCAGGATGATCAACAGGGTTAAATTTTTTCCCTAAGACACCTCTAGGTTTGGAAAAAGCAAGCCACCAAAAAATATTTTTATAAGTTTCGGCACCCCGAAGAGCAAATTTATAAAAATTATATCCTCCATAACTTAAGACGGAAGCTTTTACACTTAATAGATTTTCTTCAGAGATTTCATCCAAAGATTTATCAGGGGGTAGATATGTTGGTTCAAATGCAAAGGTATTTTCAAAATCTTCTTTTTTTCCAATTTTGTCACCTAAATTTGTGATCATGGAACAGATATAAGCACCGGCACTATCTCCTGTAATACCAATTTTTTCTTTGTCGCCGTTGTACTTATGAATATTTTCCTTTATCCATAAGATACTACCAAAAGCGTCACCAATTAAATCATTGAACATAACAGTGTTACTTTGATCCCTTAATAATCTGTAATTTACATTGCAGACAACATAGTCATGATTAGAAGCTATGTATTGAGCCATATTATTCAGAATTTCTTTCCTTCTGATTAAAAATCCTCCGCCATGGAACATAACAATAACAGGACAATGTTTAGAAACATTTTTTGGTGAATAAATGTCCATTGTTAAATCGAAGTTTTGGGGCGAAGACCAAATTAAATTTTTCGTTAAACTGTATTTTCCAGGATTATTTATTTTTTGGTCTTGAGAGTATTTCTTTGAATACATAGTAGATAGTTTGTAGTTTATCGAATTAGAATGTCAATGAGTTAAGGCCGTGAGACATCCTATCAATGTAAAGAATAAAAAAATAGGCTTAGTAATAATAAGAATAAAACTTTATGAATAATCCTAAGAAATTAGCACCTGAAGGAAGGCTTCAGAGAAAAGCTTTAGCTTCTGAATTTTATATTTCAAAATTTCGTCAAGTCCTCATGAGGCATGGATTGACGATGAGCACTATCTTGTTTATGTGTATTCTTACGCCTTACATCCCCACAGCCTTAATTCATTCGATCGCAGATCTATTTGTTAATTCAAATAAATATTTTTTGTTGAGTCTAAGCGCAGCCATTATGATGTTTTTATTTCTATGGGTTACTCGTAAGGAGCTCAATTTTAGACAGCTTATTTGGATTATTTATTTATTATTAATTTCAATTATTGAAGAAATATCTTTTCGACTTTCTATTCCAATTATTGGAGTTAATTTTATGGGTGATAATTTTTTTTGGTTAGCTGTATTCATCAGTAACTTTTGTTTTGCGGCAATTCACTATTTCACACTGAGATGGAAGCTATCAGCTTGTGTTTTAGCATTTTTGGGAGGGATGGGTTTTAGCAGATTGTTTCAAATCACTGAAGATTTAACTTTGGTTATTATTCTTCATTGGCTTTTAACTTTTTTTAATACTCCAACAGCTCCAAAGAATAATCATCTCATTCAGAAGAATTAACTTTACCTTTTATGAAAAAGGATAAACCGATTAAAATCGCAGCTAAAATTAAGTAGTAATAAATTAGTTCTGAAAAAATTGGAGTCATACTACTCAATCCTGATTCCGTTGCCTCTCCACCAAATAATCCTGCTAACACTCCACCTAAAGAAGAGGCTAAAAACCATAGACCCATCATTTGCCCAAGATATTTTTTTGGCGAATATCTAGAAAAAGCAGAAAGTCCAACTGGAGATAATGCCAATTCCCCGAAAGTGTGTAATAAATAAGTTACTAGTAACCACTGCACTCCAACAGGAGCAGAGACCATTGCGTAGTCCACTGCATATAACATAACTATAAAACCCAAGCCCATGAAAATTAGTCCAATTGCAAATTTGATCGGAGTGTTCGGATTAAGATTCATTTTGCCAAGAAATATCCAGAGATAAGCAAAGAAGGGAGCAAACATTACTACAAAAAGTGGATTTAAAAATTGAGTCCAACTGACAGGGGCTTGAAAGGAACCGAAGCTAAGGTCTACATAATCTCTGGTAAAAATTGATAGAGATCCGGCTGATTGATCGAATCCTGACCAAAAAGCTGCTGCACCAATGAATAACAGAAGAAGCATCAAGACATTTTTCTTTTCAAAACTTGTTAAACCGGCGAAAAAAAATAAATAACCAAAGTAAATAAAAGAAACTGCAACTAGAAAATCTCTAAAACGTTCAGCAAAAAAAACTGGATCAATGCTCCAAAATCCTAAAATACCTGTTATTACAATTAAAAAGAAAAATACTATTGAAAGCATTGTCCACATTTTTAATGAATTTCTTTTATCCTCAGACATGTCATTAGGGTATAAACCCGCATCTCCTAAATTACTCCTGAAATAAATAAACTGTAGGACGCCCAGTAACATACCTACGCCTGCTGCTCCAAATCCCCAATGCCAACCTATACGCTCTCCTAAATAACCGCATATAGCAAACCCAAGCATACTTCCAATATTTATGGACATATAAAATAAGGTAAAGCCAGAATCTCTACGTTCATCTTGTGCCGAGTAAAGTTGTCCAACGATTGAAGAAATATTTGGCTTTAAAAGTCCTGTACCGATAGCTACAAAAGCTAAGCCAAGGATAAACGTTTGTTCTAAAGGAATGGCAAGAGTGAAGTGTCCAAGCATTATTATTAACGCTCCATAAAGTACAGTCTTTTGATAACCTAATAGATTATCTGCTAGCCAACCACCAGGCAGCGCTAAGAAATAAACCATGCCCGCATAAATTCCATAGATTGCGTTGGCTTCAATATTTGACCAACCTAAGCCTGGATTTCCTGTTACACCTATTGTCATGTAAAGGACTAACAATCCACGCATACCATAATAAGACATACGCTCCCAAAGTTCGGTAAAAAATAAAGTTCTAAGTCCTAAAGGATGCCCAAAAAAACGATCTTGGGAAATGAAAAATTTCAAAAAGTTATATATCAAAGTCTTTAGAATTTTTTAACATGTGAGCGGGCCCATGATTGAGATTAATGGCTGCATTTTCTCCATAAAGCATTTCTTTATGGGCGCCAAAATTCTTTCTATCTTGAGCTAAAGGGGCTAGTTCCAAAGCTTTTTCCATTGCCATTGAGTACAATTCCTCAACTGGTCCAACTGATTGAATTATTCCAGCATCAAGAGCCGCGGGACCTGTCCAACGCTTAGATAATTGCACTGTTTCAAAGAAAGAATTTGGAGGAATTTTATGATGAAATAAAGCCAATTCTGGTCTTGGAATCTTCATTCCTAGTTGTATTTCATTAGCACAAATAAAACCTCTGTCTTCTCTCATAATTCTAACGTCATGAGAAAGAGCTAACATAAATCCAGCTCCAAAAGCATGACCATTAATTGCGCATATGGTCGGAATAGGTAACGTAATCATTCGGCCTAATAGGTACATGAATTCTCCTGAGAATGTCTCTCTATCTCCAGCTTCAGGATACTTTTCTGGAGCGTTGACCCAATTTAAATCTAATCCATTTGAAAAAAATTTAGGATCTGTTGCGCAAGTAATTAAAGCTCCGGGACCATCATCTTTTTCTATTTCGTCTATCGCACTAGCAAATTCCCTAACAAAAGTTGTGTTCCATCGGTTTTCACCAGCGTCCATCGTCAGGGTATATACAGAATCTTCCTTTTTTAGTTCGATCATAAACACTTAATATTAATCAATAATTACTATACACAAAAAAATATTTTAATGGGTAGCTGAATGTTTTAAGATGAACTATGTGAATGAGGGTTTTTTAATTGTTACTGAATGAAGAAATAAAACTTGATTATTCAGACGTTCTGATTAGACCGAAAAGGTCAACTATGAGCTCGAGAGGAGAGGTTAAACTTGAGAGAACGCATAGGTTTCTTTGGAGTAAGAAGAAGTGGACTGGGATTCCAATTATGTCTGCAAATATGGACACTGTCGGAACTCCAGCAATGCATAAGGTATTGTCAAAATACAAATTAATTACATGTCCAGCCCGACATTATTTAAAGGAAAATATTGATAAATTTAATAAAGGCGAAAATAACATTTGTTGGTTTGGCGGCATTGAAGATATCGCAAATCTAGCTAAAACCTCGACTGGATTTATAGGCTTAGATGTGGCTAATGGATATACGATTCGTTTTGTAGATGCAGTCAAAAAATTGAGAGATAAATGCCCCGACGCTACTATTGCTGCAGGCAATGTTGTGACTGCTGACATGACACAAGAACTTATCTTGGCTGGTGCAGATATTGTCAAGGTAGGCATTGGTCCTGGATCGGTTTGTACGACAAGAATAAAAACTGGAATCGGATATCCGCAACTCAGTGCGGTTATCGAGTGTGCTGATGCAGCCCATGGGCTTGGTGCTCACATCATTGCTGATGGCGGTTGTGTTAATTCTGGAGACATAGTCAAGGCATTTGCTGCGGGCGCAGATTTTGTAATGATAGGCGGCATGCTCGCTGGTCATGACGAATGTGAGGGCGAGGTAGAAAATGGAGTTATGAAATTTTATGGAATGGCCTCAGAATCTGCGATGGACAAACATAATAATCACAATGATTACCGAGGATCGGAAGGCAAAACTGTGGAAGTAACTTATCGTGGGAAAGCCGATGATACTATTAAAGATATTTTAAGCGGTATCCGTTCGGCTTGTACTTATGTTGGAGCTAACCGTCTCAAAACTCTTTCAAAATGCACTACCTTTGTTAGAGTGAATAACACTCACAACACTATCTACGGAAACGAGTAAATAATCTTAAAATAGTCATTAGGAGATATATGTCGTTATGGAATGATTTGAGTTGGGTTGAATCCATAAGAACTCCATATTTGTCCTTTTTCTTTGAAACAATTACGCTGATGGGATACCCCACATTTCTAATTTTATTTATTTCTTTTGGTTATTTTTTTTGGTCGCCAAATAGATTTTCTCGAGTTGCATTAATACTTTTCATTTCTGCATTGATAAATAGTTTTTTGAAAGATTTATTTCAAGATCCCAGACCTTCTGAAGAATTAATGTTAGATGACCAAATTGGACTATCTTATGGATGGCCAAGTGGGCACACTCAAATTGCGGTCACTCTATGGGGTTTTCTTGCCTACGAATTAAAAGATAAATGGTTTAGCATTTTTGCAAGCCTATTAATTGCTTTAATTGCATTCAGTAGGTTGTATTTAGGTGTGCATGACCTTGGAGACGTTTTTGCAGGATTGCTAATAGGTTTAATTATATTAGGCGCTTGGCATGTGGCGTTGAAATTGAATATAGATCAGAACTTGTCTTATAGAAATTCATTTCTGCTTTTATTTGGATTTCAAGCACTTATTTATCTTACCTATCCATCTCATCAAGACCACGAGCTTAGTATTTGGCTATTGGGAGTGATGACTGGTTGGTTACTGGGTTCCTCTCAAATTGAACTCCAGTTAAATAAAGTAAATAAGCTTTTGGTTTCTAGCCTTAGTGTTTTTATAGTTTTTTTTAGTATGATTTTCATTACTCGAATAGAAGACAGTATTTATCTAGAGGGGCTATTAGGTTTTAGTTTTAGTTACATTTTGGGCATCAGTTTTTCTCTAATAGTGACTTGGATTATCCCTCGCATCTGGAGACTACTT
>CACESE010000018.1 GCA_902562135.1 uncultured SAR86 cluster bacterium
TTAAAGAGAAAGATTCGTTGTTATTTTCTATGAGATTTAATTTTTCTAATCTATGGAGACTTTCATTTATTTTTGATTTAGAAATGTAGGAGAGAACCTCAATTAATTTTTTCTTTGAAATTTTTTTATTATCTTCTGACTTAATTTTTTCAAAAATTATGGCTTCTTCTAATCCTATAGATTCTGCAATTTCTTTTGAAAAGGAATGATGATTTGGGAAATCTCCCATTAAGCTGATTTGTTTAGTTTTTTTCTTCTAGTCTCAATCGCCTTAGATAGTTGATTGATCATTATTTCGGTATCTTTCCAGCCTACGCATGCATCAGTAACACTTTGTCCATATTTTATTTTATTCAAAGGGCCAATTTTTTGATTTCCCTCTTCTAAATGGCTTTCTATCATAACTCCAAAAATTCGGTCTTCTCCAGACGTAATTTGATTAGAGATGTCTTTGTTAACAATTAGTTGTCTTTTAAATTGTTTTTTACTATTACCGTGACTCATATCAATCATCATTTTAGAAGCTTTATCGGCTTTTTCTAATTCATTGGAAGTCGAATCTACAAAAGAGGCTTCATAATTTGTATCAGACCCTCCTCTTAAGATTACATGACAATCTTCATTCCCAGATGAATTAAAAATTGCTGATTTACCTTCTTTTGTTATTGATAAAAAAATATGAGAATTTGAAGCTGAACCAATAGCATCAATGGCTACTTGAATTGAGCCATTCGTTGAGTTTTTGAATCCTACAGGACAAGATAAGCCGGAAGCAAGCTCTCTGTGGATCTGACTTTCAGTTGTTCTAGCCCCAATTGCCCCCCATGAAATAAGGTCGGCAATGTATTGAGGGGTAATCATGTCTAAGAACTCGGTACCTGCTGGCAGTCCAAGGTTATTAATATCTAAAAGAACTTTTCTTGCTTTCCTAAGTCCTAAGTTCACATCATAACTGTTATCTAAATTTGGATCGTTTATTAAACCTTTCCAGCCAACAGTCGTTCTGGGTTTTTCAAAATAAACCCGCATAACAATTTTTAAGTTATCTGAAAATTTAACTTCTAAGCTTTTTAATCTTTCAGCGTACTCTATTGCTGACTCTGGGTCGTGAATTGAACACGGACCAACTACAACAACTAATCGGTCATCATTTCCGTGCAAAATGTCTGAGATTTCTCTTCTAGATTTAAAAACTAGTTCAGATGCCTCTGGAGAAATTGGAATTTCTGAAGTAACTTCATTAGGAGGAGAGACCTCCATAAGTCCAGTAATTCTGGTATTATCAGTTAAATATTGCATTGCTCAGAAGACAGATTGTAAACATTTTGACTTTAAATTAAAGCTTTATTAACAATTAATGATCAAGATCAAAGCTATTCAGGAAAACCCTAAAGTTGGAGACATTGAAGGGAATACTGAGTTACTAGAAAGACACTTAGAATCCGCCAAAGCAGAAGGTGTGGATCTACTAGTATTTTCTGAAATGTTTTTGTCAGGTTATCCACCTGAAGATCTAGTGATGAGAGAAGATTTTCTCCATGAAATGAAGAGATCAATAGATACAATTGTTCCTAAAACTAAAGAAATTTCGTTGATTTTTGGGGCTCCAGTTAGAGAGGATAATCGACTTTATAATGCAGCTATTTTTGTACAGGATGGAAAATTTGTAGATTCTTATTTCAAACAAATTCTACCCAATTACAAAGAGTTTGATGAAAAAAGATATTTTGAAAAAGGCACAGAAAACAAAATTTTATCAATTAATGGCGTTTCTATTGGGATCTCTATTTGCGAAGACATTTGGTCAGAAGATTTTGTAAAAAGACTAGTAGATGAGGGGGCTGAAATTATTTTAAATTTGAGTGCTTCACCTTTCACAATATCAAAAAAAGAGACACGCCTCAAAATGCTTGAAGATTATTATGAAAAATATAATCGTCCAATAATTTATGTCAATCAAACTGGGGGTCAAGACGAATTAGTTTTCGACGGCTCTTCTTTAATCGTTGGGCTTGAGGATAATAATTTAAAAATTTTGAATAGTTTCCAAACTGATTCTATTTCTCTTAATTATGATGAATTAAAATTTATTTCCACAACAAACGAAGAGAATTTAAATCCGAACAAATTAGATGATATTTATGATGCTTTAGTTTTAGGAACCAGGGATTATGTCGAAAAAAATGGTTTCAAAGGAGTAATCATTGGTTCTTCAGGCGGAATCGATTCGGCATTAACGACAGTTATTGCTCACGATGCTCTTGGAAAGGAAAAAGTTAAAACAGTGATGATGCCTTTTGATTACACTTCAGACATTAGCCTAGAAGATGCTAAATCTTTGGCAATGAATTTAGGAATTAGTCATTCTGAAATTTCTATAAAAGAAATGTTTGAAGCTTTTAATAAAGGACTCAGCACATCGTTTAATGGGTTAAAAGAAGATAAAACTGAAGAAAACTTACAATCAAGATGTAGAGGAGTTACTTTAATGGCGCTATCAAATAAATTAGGGTATCTAGTTTTGACTACAGGAAATAAAAGTGAAGCTGCTGTTGGTTATTCAACTTTGTATGGCGATACAGCTGGGGGATTTTCTGTTTTGAAGGATGTAAGCAAAACTTTAGTTTATGAATTGGCTAAATATAGAAATAAGAGATCTGTTGTCATTCCCCAGAGAATTATAGATAGGCCTCCTTCAGCTGAATTAGCTCCAGATCAAAAGGATACAGATTCTTTACCAGATTATGATCGATTAGACCCCATCATAGAAATGTATGTTGAAAAAGATAAAAGTATTCAAGAAATCATAGGTAAGGGTTTTGATGAGAATGAGGTTAGGAAGATAGTTTCTCTAATTGATTTCAATGAATACAAGAGACGTCAGGCTCCTTTAGGTATCAAAATTTCAGATAGAAACTTTGGTAAGGACAGGCGATATCCAATAACCAACGCCTGGAAACCCTAAATATAGTATTAAATATAATTTAAAACACTATATGATGGGCAAAATAGCCTAAAAAGCTTTATAATTCCTTTCATATATGGATAATTCAACTGAATTAAAACCATTACAACAAGAATTAAATCTTGCAGTACTTAACGGCGAGGAAATTTCTTTTTCCGCTGATGATTTGTACATACCTCCGAACGCTTTAAAAATTTTTTTAGAATCATTTGAAGGACCCCTAGACTTACTTTTATATTTCATAAGAAAGCAAAATTTAGACATTTTAGATATTAACGTACTTGAAATTACAAACCAGTATGTCCGATACATAGATCTAATGGAAAAAATTCAATTTGATTTAGCCGGCGAATACTTAGTAATGGCTGCTTATCTAACTGAAATCAAATCAAGAATGATGCTTCCTAAAGAAAATGACTCTGAAGATGAAGAGAACGACCCAAGATCAGAATTAATAAGAAGACTGCAAGAATACGAGCGATATAAAACTGTTTCAAAAAGTCTCGATGAAATGCCTAGAGCTGGAAGAGATTTTTATCTCGCTTCTTCTGCACTTCCCGAATTTGAATCAAGTAAAAACTTGCCAAACGTGGATTTAGATCAGTTATCTAATGTTTTTGCAGAACTTGTCCAAAGACAGAAACTTTCGGCCAGCCATGTAATTGAATTCGAAAAGCTTTCGACACGAGAAAAGATGTCGTACATTTTAGATTTATTGATTAAAGAGAAAAATATTGAATTTCATAAATTATGTGACTTAAAAGAGGGAAAAATAGGGATAATTGTTAATTTTCTAGCTCTTCTGGAATTGGCTAAAGATTCTTTAATTCGAATAATTCAGTCTAAAGATTTTGGAATAATAAATCTTTCTTCTAAAGATGAGGTGCATTAATAAATGGAACTTGAAAACATATTAGAGTCTCTTTATTTTTCTGCATCTAGACCAATCAGTACTTCAGAGGTGCTCAAAATTCTAGATGGTCCAGCTTACGATCTTAAGTCTGTTAAAGATGCAATAACTAATTTAGAAAAAAAATATCAAGATAGTAGTTTCGAATTAGTAAAAGTGGCTAGTGGTCATCGTTTTCGAATAAAACAAAAATATTCGCCGTGGATTTCAAAACTTTGGTCAGAAAAACCTCAAAAATATTCTAGAGCTTTATTGGAAACTTTATCTTTAATTGCTTATAAACAACCCATTACTAGAGGTGAAATTGAAGAGGTGCGAGGTGTTTCCGTGAGTAGTCAAATTATTAGGACCTTGCTCGATAGATCTTGGATAAAGGTCGTTGGCCATAGAGATGTTCCTGGTAGGCCCGCACTTTTAGCAACTACCAAAGAATTTTTAGATGACTTAAACATCTCTAAGTTATCTCAATTACCTGAGTTACCTGAAATAGGTAGTATACCTGCAGAGGCTCAGATGAACTTGTTGGAAGAAACACAAGATAGCGTCTAAAAATTTTTAATGATTAGATTGCAGAAAGCAATAGCCGATGCAGGCTTTACTTCGAGGCGCAAAGCTGAGGACTTGATTCGTCAAGGAAGGGTTTTTGTGAACGATAAAAGAGCAGATTTAGGCGATAAGGTTTCAATTGGAGATAATGTTTATATTGATGGGAAAAAGATCAATACAGACGCCGACAATGAAATAAAAATTCTCATTTATAACAAGCCTTTAGGAGAAGAATCGACGAAAGCTCCTAATACAAAGAAAACAGTTTTTGATAATTTACCTAAATTAAAAGTAGGAAGATGGATTGCACTTGGCCGACTTGACATTAATACAACCGGCTTACTCTTGTTTTGTAATAATGGAAATTTAGCGGACAAAATAATTCATCCTCGTAATAATTTAGACAGAGAATATTTAGCAAGAATCAGAGGTAAGCCAAAGAGAAAAGAATTAGATAAACTTTTGGCTGGAATAAAAATAGAAGGCAATTTATTAAAATTTACAGACATAGTTAAAGGTCGTGAGACTACGTCACATACTTGGTTTGCCATGGTGATCAAGGAAGGCAAAAATAGAGCGGTAAGAAAACTTTGGAATAGTATGGGTTATGAGGTGTCAAGACTTAAACGAGTGAGATTAGGCCCAATATTTCTTCCTCCAAATTTAAAGGCTGGAGAATTTAGATATCTAGAAAATAAAGAATTTCAAAAATTAGTCAAAGATTTTTAATATCTCAAGAGAACTATCAATAGTAATTTTTAAGTTTTTTACATCAATGGAGGATGCGTCTCCATAACCATAATTTGCAAATATGAAATTAGTTTTAGCTCTCACAGAAGCTTCTGAGTCTCTCCAATTATCCCCCACATAAACTGTTTCTTCGGGTGAGAAACCCCCCAATTCAATAGCTTTGAGCAAAGAACTAGGATCCGGTTTGCGCTTCTCAGCAACATCTTGAGGGCATATAAGAATATCTGTGAGCTGGGGCCATTTTAAAGTTTCAAATATTTTTTCGGAAAGATACTTTGGTTTATTTGTCACTACTCCCCAAGTAATTTTTTTTTCATTTAATGTTGTCATGAGTTCTTCTACTCCTTTGAAAAGCTCACTCTCCAGGTAATGTTTTGAATATTCAGTTAATAATGCATTTCTTAAAGGGTTAAAATCTTTATTTTTTTCAGATATTTTGAAAGCAAGTTTCACAAGAGCATTGACTCCATCAGACACCAAATTACGAACATCTTGAAACACTACCTTTTCTCCACCCCTTATTTCAATAAGATTGGATAAAGCTAAATGAAATTGAGGAGCAGTGTCTAGAAGGGTGCCATCTAGGTCAAAAAATATCTGTTTTATTTTTTTATTTTTTCCTTGCATGAATCAGATAGTTAACATCTACATCTTTTCCAAGCCAATAATTTTTTGTAATCGGGTTATAGCTCATTCCTATAACTTCAGTAACTTCTAGAGAATTATCTCTCATCATGGATGATAATTCTGAGGGTTTAATAAATTTTTTGTATTCGTGAGTTCCTTTAGGTAAAAGGTTTAGAATGTATTCAGCTCCAATAATTGCAAACAGAAAAGATTTTGGATTTCTATTGATTGTTGAAAAAACAATTGTTCCCCCAGGTTTACATAGATTCGAGCAGGTCTCTACTAGTTTAGCTGGGTCTGGAACATGTTCTATGGCTTCCAGACAAGTTACTAAGTCATAAGATTCTTTTTCTGCAGGAAGAAGATCTTCCGCTTCACAGTTTAAATATTTAATTTCCAGACCTTGCTTCTCTGCATGTATTGTAGCTGTATGGATTGCAACATCAGATATGTCTACTCCAGTCATTTCAGCTCCTTTCAGATGCAAGGACTCGGCAAGTAATCCTCCACCACAAGCAACATCTATTGCCTTAATTCCAGTTACATCAAGTTTTTCAGATATGTAATCAGAGCGAAGCGGATTAATAATATGGAGGGGGGCAAATTTTCCATTCGGATCCCACCATTCATCTGCTATTTTATTAAATTTTTCTTTTTCTGCTGGATCAATATTCATGATTATTTTTTTATTAAGAGAACCTTTTTATTATGTCGTTTTTTGTGAAATACTTATTATCTCATGAACATCTTTTTTCCCAAAGAACAGGATAGTGAAACAAGATTTTCCCTTACAGGGGAAACTGCACAAAAATTTTTAAAGAAAAACATAAATTTATCGATCCAAGAAAATATAAATCTGCAAGATGCTTTGTTAGAGAAATTAATTGAGGAAAATTCAATAAATATTGTGTCAAGAGAAGAAGGACTAAAATCAGCTAACATCATATGTAATCTAAATAAATTGTCATTTGATGATATTGCAAAAATAAATCCTGATACCTTGGCTATTAGTTTCTTGGATCCATTTAATGAGAAACAATTAATTGAGGAGTTTAGAAAAAAATCTATTTCTTCAATTAGCATGGAATTAATTCCTAGGACTACAAGAGCTCAAAAAATGGATGCGTTGAGCTCTCAAGCAAACCTTGCGGGATACTCCGCAGTCATTATTGCCTCTAATTTATTGGAGAAAGCCTTACCAATGATGATGACTGCAGCTGGAACGATTTCTCCATCTAAGGTATTCGTTGTTGGTGTAGGCGTTGCAGGGCTTCAAGCAATTGCGACAGCGAAAAGGCTCGGAGCGAGAGTAGAAGCATTCGATACGAGGCCTGTAGTTGAAGATCAAGTAAAATCCTTGGGCGCAAGATTTATAAAGATTGATTTAGGTGAAACTGAAGAAACTAATCAAGGTTATGCTAAAGCTTTAACCGAAGAACAAATAAAAAAACAACAAGAGGGCATGAAGAAAGTTTGTGCTAATTCAGATATTGTAATTACCACAGCACAAGTATTTGGCAGACCTGCGCCTAAGATAATTACTTCAGAAATGGTTCAAGCCATGCAACCTGGAAGTGTTATTGTTGACATGGCGGTTTCGTCTGGAGGAAATGTCGAAGGCTCTCAAATGGGAGAAATCATCGATATAAAAGGGGTAAAAATTATAGGAAATTCAAATTTACCTGGAGAAGTGCCAACTCACTCAAGCCAAGTTTATGCTAATAATATTTATAATTTGATAGATGAGTTTTGGGACGAAGAAACCTCTTCTTTTAAATACGACTTAAACGACGAAATACTTGCTAATTGCCTGGTGACCCATAGGGGTAATTATATAAATGCTAGTGTAAAAGAGAGGAATGAATAATGGATAACCTTTTTGTATTACTTATATTTGTATTAGTTCTAGCAATATTTTTAGGTTTTGAGCTTATCAATAAAGTGCCTTCAACTCTCCACACTCCATTGATGTCAGGGGCTAACGCAATTTCTGGCATCACAATTGTAGGGGCTTTGATTTCATCTGGATCAGATGGAGGTTTGTGGACAACGATACTAGGGACAGCAGCGGTTTTCTTTGCAACGGTGAATGTTGTTGGCGGTTACTTAGTTACAAACAGAATGTTAGGAATGTTTAAGAAAAAATAATGGAAATCTTGCAGTCAGAAATCTTCGCTAATTTGTCTTATATTTTGGCTTCGATGTTGTTTATTTTTGGACTTAAACAACTAGGCTCTCCTGAAACTGCTCAAAGAGGAAATCTAATTTCATCTTCAGGAATGTTGCTCGCTGTATTAGTAACACTTGTAAATAATCAAATTATCTCTTATGAATGGCTGGCGATAGGACTTATATTAGGAATCTTAGTAGGAGCAACTGCAGCTTCACTTGTCAAAATGACTTCAATGCCAGAGTTAGTTGCATTGTTTAATGGTTTCGGCGGTATAGCTAGTTTACTAGTTGGGTCCGCTGAATATCTAGGCACTGGTGGTCTAGGACTTATTTCATTGACTGCAATATTC
>CACESE010000019.1 GCA_902562135.1 uncultured SAR86 cluster bacterium
AAACTTTTTCGAAAAAAGCTGGAGGAACTTCATAATGTTGCTTGTTTGCAGATGGAGTGGATTCAGCTATAGGTCCATCTTTCAACGAATTTAATACTGCCAGCTTTTGTGAAAACCCGTTAGAGTTTTTTATTCTTGCTTTGCTAATCGACTTTACTGCAATTCTTAACAAAAAATCTGGAATCCAACCTCTTTCTGCGAGCCAAATTCCTAAAATCATGACTTGTGAGTTAATTTGTACTGAACAACGTCTAGTTGGCCATTTAAAAATCCACCACGACAGTATGCCAAATACATTTCCCAAGTTCTCTTAAACTTATCGTCAAATCCAATTTCATTGATCTCTGACCATTTTTGTTGAAAATTATTAAACCAAATTTCTAATGTCTTAGCGTAAGAATTGGCCATTGTAGTCACTCCTGAAGCATCTAAATTGCTTTGAATCGCTATTTTTTTAAAAACTTTATCTGAAGAAAGCTCGCCGCCAGGGAATATATAAGTTTGAATAAAGTCAGGCCAATCATGATATCCCTCATAGTAATCTTCCTTCATAATTATGGTTTGAATTATTGCTTTCCCGTTAGGTTTTAACACCTCTCTTATTTTGTTGAAATATGTTTCCCAATAGGCTGAACCCACTGCTTCAAACATTTCTATAGAAACTACGGCATCAAATTTATCTTCAAGGTTTCGATAATCAATTAATTCTATTTCAGGTCGGTTGGGAAGATTTTGAATTCTTTCAGAAGCAAATTTATATTGCTCTTGTGAAATTGTGATCCCTTTTACTTTGTAACCTTTTCTAGAAGCATGTTCTAAGAAACCTCCCCAACCACAGCCTATTTCGAGAATTGTCGAGCCAATTGGAAGATCTAAAGAATCTAAGATCAATTGATATTTACTAGTTTGAGCATTCTCCAGCTTATTTTCATTCTCTATAAAAAAAGCCGACGAATAAGTCATGGTCTCATCTAGCCATTTTGAATAAAAGTCGTTACCGAGATCGTAATGAGCATGGATATTTTTTTTACTGCCACTTAAAGAATTAGCATTTTTGAGATGATTAATTTTGTCGATGATTTTCCAGAAACCATAACCACTATTTACTTTTTCAAAAGAATTATAGTTCTTCGAGATTAAGTCCATTAAATTATTAATGTCATCGGTGTTCCAATAATTTTTTAAATATCCCTCTGTAAAGCCAAGACTGCCTCGAGAAAATAATAGCCATAATGCTCGCCAGTTATTTATTTTTAGTAAAGCTTTATTTCCTGGGTTTTTCCCTGATAGAAAAATAGGCTGTTTTCTAGCCGGAAGATAAATCTCTAAGGAGCCATAATTTAACCCTTCTAAATTCCTTTTGATCCAATAATTTAATACGATGTTAAACATAATTGATTTAAAATTTTTATTTTTTTTTAAATAAAAAACAGTCATGATTTTAACAAACTCAAGAATTCAATAAACATAAATAAAATTTATAGTTCATAATAATCTTGAGATATAATCCGAAAACTTTTTGGGGCCATAGCTCAGCTGGGAGAGCGCCTGATTTGCATTCAGGAGGTCGGCGGTTCGATCCCGCCTGGCTCCACCAAAATAGAAATTATTGATATTATTCTAGTATGTTTGTTGTTGGCTTAACTGGAGGCATTGGTTCAGGCAAATCAGCTGCCACTTCTATTTTCGAAGAATTGGGTATAGATGTTGTTGATGCAGATTTAGCCTCAAGAGAAGCTGTAATGCCTGGGTCAAATGCGTTAATGAAAATTCATGAAAGATTTGGCGATGATATCTTGCTTGAAGATAAAACCCTGAATAGAGGCAAGCTAAGAGAAATTATTTTTGATAGCTCTGAGGAAAAGATCTGGTTAGAACAGCTATTGCACCCCGAAATTAGAGAAATTATTCAATCCAAGCTTAAAAGTTCAACATCAGAGTATGTCATTTTAGTTTCCCCTTTACTATTCGAAACAGATCAATATGATTTTTGTGATCTAACCATTTTGATTGATACTTCTGAAAGCTCACAAATCGCAAGAACTTCGAAGAGAGATGAAGTGACAGAAGACTCTGTAAAAAAAATAATTCAGACTCAAATGTCCAGAGAAAATAAATTGAAACTGGCAAATATAGTTATCAATAATGACAACACCTTAGAAGACTTAAAAAAGAATGTAGAAAAGATTCATAAACGTATTTTCGACGAAATAAAAAAATGAAATGTTTGTACTGTAAAAAAAAATTAATTCAAAGTAAGGAAGCTAAGTTCAAACCCTTTTGTTCAGAGAGGTGCAGATCTTTAGATTTATCAAATTGGTTGAGTGAAAAAAATGTAATTTCAAGCAATCTAAATGCAGAAGAGAATTACGATTGATCCTTAATAAAAGATATACCAGCAATCCCATTTCCTCCATGAGCTAAAGCTTTAGGCAAATCTTTTTTTTTCATTCCTCCCAATGCGAAGCATGGACGAGAGCCTAAACTCGTTAAAGAATTAAAATTATCCCAGCCCAAACCAGATTTTCCTTTGCTGTGATTAATTGGTGAAATTAAAAGATAATCACATTCAATTTTATTTGCACGCAAAACTTCTTCTTCATTGTGACATGATGCGCCTAAGATGTTGTTTTGAGAGATTGGTCTCTCGTTGTATTTCATTAAATCTTTAGACGTTAGATGCAGATTAAAATTTTGAGATACCAAATTAATGTGTCTCGAATTAACTACAACTTGTTTGTTCAAGTCTTTGCCTAAAGTAACAAAATTTGAAAAATTTTTGTTAAATTCCTTTTCAGATGCAAATCGAAGAATAAGTAAATCTAATGTTGTTTCAAAAGATTTCTTTATCGCTTCAAAATCGTTGCTTTGGATTATTTCCGGGGTTATGCCGATTACTCTAGCTTCGGTAATCACTGTTAATAGAAACGTACTCGTGACTAAGGTCAGAAGTTTTTACTTTTGAATTATGCTTCGAAAGCCCGAGATTTATGGCAATAGAAATTTTTTTCTTTTTAAATTCTTTTTTTCCTAAAGATTCTTTGTAGCTTTTATGAATCTCTCCTTTATGAAAAACTTTTGTGTTGCCAATTTTAATTGTTACATCTTTTTCGTGAAATTTATTATTCGTGTTGCCAGCAGCTGACAAAATTCTACCCCAATTAGGATCTTCGCCATAAGCCGCTGTTTTGAGCAAGGGCGAATTTGCTATTTTCTTTGCAACTTCTTTACAAGCAGCTTTTGATCTTAATCCTGATACTTTAATCTCAATTAATTTAGTTGCGCCCTCGCCATCCAACAAAAGCTTTTCTGAGAGCTCTGAAAAAACGTCTTTTACAGAACTTTCAAAGGTTTTAAGAAATTTGTCTGACTTAATAGCATTACTCCCAGTTGCCACAAGAATACTGGAATCACTAGGAGATTGTTCCCCATCAATTGAAATAGTATTAAAGGTGTCATTGCAAATATTTTTATGAATTTTCTTTAACAGAGCCGGGTTAATTTTTAAATCTGTGAATACAAAACTCAGTGTGGTAGCCATATTTGGTTCAATCATGCCCACACCTTTCGCTACTCCAACGATAGAATACTTTTTAGAGCCAACTTTTATTGTTCTCTTTGCAATTTTTAATTTTGTGTCTGTAGTCATTATTGATATTGCAAAGTTTTTAAAATTATTTTTTTTAAAAAGGTTTGCACATTTGATAAATGTTGCCTGCAAAGATTTTTTATCAAGTCTTTCGCCAATGACTCCAGTAGAAAAGGGCAATATATTTTTTTTTGCAATTCCAGTTTCTAAAGAGACCGAATCAAGAATTGACTCGATGTCTTTTTCTCCTGCACGACCTGTTCCAGCGTTAGCGTTGCCTGCATTAACCATTAATAATTTTTCACCAGTCATTGCATTTGAAAGTTTTTTTATGCAATTCTTAACTGGTGCTGATTTGAAATGATTGGTAGTGAATACCCCAGATAAGGACGAAGTCGCAGGAATTTTAACAAGGGCGCAATCTAGTCGATCTTTATATTTAGAGTTAGTTGTTGCACAACCAATTTCGATGTCATCTAACATTTTATCTTCGTTTCCTTTTAGCCTTAGCTCTCATGCGTCTTTGTTTTCTGTTTCCTTCGTTCTTTAGAGTGGATTGTTCAGATTTAGTTTTAAATTTGTCTTCTAACAGAGAATCAAAAGACTCTTTTTGAGATTGAGTTTTATTTATTAACTCCTCACTATTTTCTTTATGATCAGATCTCGATTCAGATATTTCGACTTTTGTTAAAAATCTCACGGACTCAGATTTAATGGTTTCTAAAAGTTTCTCAAACATTTCAAAAGCTTCTCTTTTGTATTCCAGTCTGGGATCTTTACCAGCATAACTTCTAAAACCGATGTTTTGTCGCAAACTATCTAACTCATTAATATGATTTTTCCATGATTGATCTATCACTTGTAAAACAATTTGTTTTTCTACTTGGGCAAAAATCTCACTCTTACTTTCTCTTTTTGACTCATATTTTTTCAAAACGGTATCAATAATTTCATATTTAGACTTAATAAGATCAGTATCATTTTTTTCGAAGATTTTAGTAAAATCTATTTCTACATCATATTCATTTTTATAATTTATTTTCAATTCATCAGTTTTCCACTCTGATTCCAATCCATATTCTGGAATTAATTGATCAAATTGAAACGAAAGAACATCACCTAACATCGAATCGGTTAACTCATTTATATTTTGACTATTAAGTATTTCGTTTCTTTGAGAATATATGATTTTTCTTTGCTCATTTAATACGTCATCAAATTCTAAAATTCTTTTTCTTATGTCGAAGTTCCTTCCTTCCACTCTTCGTTGCGCTCTCTCAATTGCATTGGTAAGCATTCTGTGTTCGATAGCTTCTCCTTTTTCCATTCCGCCAATCGAAGTCATTAAATTTTTTATTCTTTCAGGAGCAAATATTTTCATCAAAGGATCTTCTAATGATAAAAAGAACCTAGATGAACCGGGATCTCCTTGCCTTCCACTTCTTCCTCGTAATTGATTATCTATTCTTCTCGATTCATGTCTTTCGGTTCCAATGACATGTAATCCACCAAGATTTACGATTTTTTGTCTTTCATCTTCATTAGAGCCTATGCCTCCTAAAACTATGTCTGTTCCTCTTCCAGCCATATTTGTTGCAATAGTTACAGCGCCTAATTTTCCTGCTTCAGAAATTATTTCTGCTTCACTCTGATTCTGCTTTGCATTTAAAACGTTATGTTTAATATTTTTAGCTTCAAGCTTTTTTGAAATAATCTCTGATGTTTCTACTGAAATAGTACCTATCAAAATAGGTCTTTTTTGTTCATGGAATGTGGATACTTCATTTACAACGGCATCAAATTTCTCATCGAGAGATAAAAAGATTTTATCTTCCATATCTTTTCTAACCATTGGCATATTTGTAGGTATTGAAACAGCAGATAAACCATAAATTTCATCAAACTCAGCTGCTTCAGTTTTTGCTGTTCCGGTCATCCCTGAAATTTTTTCGAAAAGTCTAAAGAAATTTTGAAACGTAATAGAAGCTAATGTTTGGCTTTCCTTCTGTATTGGAAGATTCTCTTTCATTTCTAAAGCCTGGTGCACACCTCCAGATAATCTTCTTCCCGGCATCGGACGACCAGAATTGGTGTCGATTAGAACAATTTTATTATTTTGCAAAATATAATCGGTATTTTTTAGAAAAAGTAAATTCGCTCTTAAAATACATAACACCATTTCAAGTAATTTAAGGTTTTTACTTGAATATAAATTCTCATCTGTGGATATTAAACCTAAGCTTCTTAATTTTTCTTCAACCTTTTCATGACCTGAATTAGTCAATTCAATAGCATTAGACTGTAAATCTATAACGTAATCTCCTTCAGTAGTTGTTTCATTCGTTTCTAAATCAGTTATTTCTTCTCGCAAAAACTGAGGGATATTTTTTAGTTTTAAATATAAATCTGCATTATCTTCAGCAACCCCACTTATAACCAGAGGCGTTCTAGCTTCATCAATTAAAATTGAATCTACTTCATCAATGACAGCAAAATTTAATCCTCTTAAAGTTTTATCTTCTTTCCGGAGAAGCATATTGTCTCTTAGATAGTCAAAGCCAATTTCATTATTTGTCACATAAACTACATCTTTTTCATAAACAGCCTTTCTTTCTGATAAATTTAATCCCGAAGAAATGAAACCAACTGACATTCCTAAACCTTCAAATACTGGTCCCATCCATTTAGCATCTCGTTCTGCTAGATATTCATTTGCCGTAATGACTAAAACACTTTTTTTAGTAAGTGCATTCAAATAGCAGGGAAGGGTAGCAGCAAGCGTTTTGCCTTCTCCAGTGGCCATTTCAGCAATACTTCCGTTATGTAAAACAATACCTCCTAGAATCTGACAATCGTAATGCCGAAGCCCAATATTTCTTTTGCTTGATTCTCTGACGGCAGCAAATGCATCTGGAATTAAATTTTCAAGATTATTATCTTGCTCGTATGCACTAATTAAATTTTTGGTTGTATGTTTTAGCTCTTCATCAGAAAACTTAGAAAATTTATCTTCTAAACCATTTATTCTTTCTAGATATCGATTGGCTGCTTTTAAACTTTTTGCATCTTTGTTTCCAAAAATTTTACTTAGAATGGACATTCTTTTAAAAATTAACCAGAGCTAGGATCAATAATGGGTTCAATATACTTAATTTCAGGCGCATCTCCATCCGAGGAAATTAATTCCCAAGATTCCGGAGATTCTTGTAATTTTTTTAAGAGTAAATTGTTTTGTGTATGTCCGGATTTGTATCCTTCAAAAGCACCAATAATGTTGTATTGAAGTAAATATAGGTCCCCAACTACGTCTAATATCTTATGTTTAACAAATTCATCTTTAGATCTTAATCCTTCTTCGTTAAGTATTCCGTCTTCCCCTATAGCTATGGCATTCTTTTCGCTAGCGCCTAGCGCAAGGTTTTGTTCTTTCAACATATTTACTTCTTCCATAAACCCAAAAGTTCTTGCACGCGAAATTTCTTTTAGGTAGGTAGTTGAATTGAAATCTATTGTAGATTTACTGGAGTATTGTTTGTGTTTGTCGTCATCATAAACCAATGAATAGGTTACTTTAAAACCATCGTAAGGAGATAACCTTACAAAAGCCCCGTTGTCTGTTTCAACAGAAATCTCTTTTTTTATTTTTATGAATTTTTTGGGCTTTGTTTGTTCTTTAATACCTGCAGATTGAATAAGAAATACAAAAGAACTAGAACTGCCATCCATAATTGGAACTTCTACGTCATCAATTTCGATAATTGCATTATCAATACCTAAACCAGCAAAAGCAGATAGCATATGTTCTATGGTAGAGATTTGAACTTCTCCCTGTATCAAAGTAGTCGCAAGAGTGGTTGCGCCAACATTGTTAACAATGGCTTTAATTTCAACTGGCGGATCGATATCAACTCTTTTAAATATAATTCCAGTATCTTCTTCGGCAGGTAAGAGTTTTATTGAAATTTTTCTGCCCGAATGTAGGCCGACTCCAACTGCATTTATTGAATTAGTTAATGTTCTTTGTACTAGCATTTACAGTTCTCTTTGTCGAAAAACTTCAAATAGGATAACAGATGTAGCATTAGAAACGTTAAGACTTTCTAATCTCGAATCCATAGGAATTCTCAGTTTTTGATTAGCTAGATCTTCAAGGTTTTTTGAAACTCCGTCATTTTCAGAACCGAATATTAGCGCAAGATTTCCTTGAAAGTTTTCTTCAAAAAAATTTTTTTCACTTAAGGAAGAACAGCTATAAATTTTGAAATTATTTTGACCAAGAAATTTTACAACTTTCATTAAATTCGGCACTGAAATCATTGGAATTAATTCCGTTG
>CACESE010000020.1 GCA_902562135.1 uncultured SAR86 cluster bacterium
ATTGAGAATTTATACTGCCCGATACCGGATCGCCTTGACCTCTAGCAGAAGGAAGCTTATGAATTGGTAAAGTAAAAGCCTTTCCAAAACTATCTATGATTACAGCGTTTTGACTATTTCTAGCCATTGAAGAGGACAGATATTCGTCTCCCTCTCTATACTGCAAGCTTTGAGGATCAATGTCGTATCCTTTAGCAGCTCTAATCCAACCTCTCTTAGATAATACTACTGTCATTGGATCATTAGAGATAAGGTCTTTTTCATCAAATGCTTTTGCTTCTTCAACCACGACAATGTTGCTGTTTCTTTCATCTCCATATTCCTCAAGATCCTGATTCAATTCCTTTTTAATTAGTGTTTTTAATCTACTAGATGAATTGAGAATTTTTTCAATATCTTTGGCTTCAGAAGCTAGCAATTTTTTTTCTTCCAGAATGGCTTCCTCTTCTAATTTAGCTAATTGCCTTAAACGTATGTCCAAAATTGCGTTTGCTTGTAATTCGGACAACTTAAATTTTTTGATTAAAGATTTTTTGGGATCTTCATGCGTTCTTATAATTTTTATTACTTCATCTAGATTTAAATAAGCTTTAAGCAACCCTTCTAAAATGTGCAATCGATCGTTTACCCAATCCAAACGATGTTGCAGTCTTCTTTTTACTGTCTCAGTTCTAAACTTTATCCATTCTTTGAGAATATCTTTTAAATTAAATACTCTAGGCTTGCCATTTAAACCGATGGCATTAAAATTTACCCGAACATTTTTTTGTAATTCTGTAGTAGCAAATAGATGACTCATCAATGCATCTTTATCTATTCTGTTAGATCTTGGGACAACAATTAATCTCACAGGATTATTTTCATCACTCTCGTCTCTTAGATCTTCAATCATACTAATTTTTTTAGATTCTATTTGAGACGCGACTTGTTCGAGGATTTTTGAGGATGAGACTTGATAAGGTAAAGAGCTAATGATGATTTCTCCATTTTCGACTTCATAAGTGGCTCTTAGCTTTATGGAACCTCTTCCAGTTGTATAAATTTCCTCAATCTCTTCAGGAGTTGAAATTATTTTTGCCTTGGTGGGAAAATCCGGACTGGGGATATATTGCATCAATTCTTTAATTGAAATTTTTGGACTTTCCAAAAGTGCAATTGTAGCTTTTACAACATCGGTGAGATTATGAGGCGGTATATCCGTAGCCATCCCAACGGCAATGCCAGATGCTCCATTCAAAAGTACATTCGGTAATCTCGCAGGTAAAAATTTTGGTTCGATCAAAGTTCCATCAAAGTTAGGCATCCAGTCAACTGTGCCTTGTGATATTTCATTTAAAAGATTCTGTGAATAAGCTGATAGTCTACATTCTGTATATCGCATTGCTGCAAAACTTTTTGGGTCATCCAAAGATCCAAAATTTCCTTGTCCTTCTATTAACGGATATCTAGTAGAAAAATTTTGAGCCATCAAAACCATTGCTTCGTAAGCTGCACTGTCACCATGAGGATGAAATTTTCCGATAACATCACCCACCGTCCTAGCGCTTTTTTTAAATTTAGCCGAGGATTTAAGTCCCAATTCAGACATGGCGTAAATAATCCTTCGTTGAACCGGTTTTAATCCATCTCCTACAAAAGGTAAAGCTCTGTCTAAAATTACATACATGGAATATTCCAAATATGCTTTTTCTGCGTAACCTCCAATGGGCAAGCTTTCTTCTTTACTCATTCAAGTTAGCTAAGTCTCCTTTGGTTTCTAACCAATGTTTTCTATCTCCTGCTCTTTTTTTAGACAACAACATATCCATTAAAGAGGTGGAAGTATTTCCTTTTTCTAAAGTAAGTTTCAGAAGTCTTCTTCCTTCAATTTCCATTGTCGTCTCTCGAAGCTGACTTGGATTCATTTCTCCCAAACCTTTGAATCTTTGTATTTCTATTTTTCTTTGTTTATTTTTGGATTGCAGGTCTTTAACGATTTTGTCTTTTTCATCTTCATCTAAAGCGTAGAAAACTTCTTTGCCTTGATCGATTCTAAATAAAGGAGGTTGAGCAATGAAAACATGACCTGCTTCTACCAGAGGCCTAAAATGTTTTAAAAATAACGCGCATATTAAAGTGGCAATATGAGCTCCGTCAGTATCCGCGTCGGCTAGAATGCAGATCTTTCCATATCTCAAATTATCTAAAGTTTTACATCCTGGATCCAAACCTAAGGCCATGGCTATATCTTTAACTTCTTGAGATTGAGTTACGGCATCGGTGTCCACTTCCCAAGTGTTTAAAATTTTTCCCTTCAGTGACATGACAGCTTGAAACTGTCTATTTCTTGCCTGTTTAGCTGAGCCTCCCGCTGACTCTCCCTCCACTAAAAATAATTCTGTTTCAGATATTTTTCCAGAAACACAATCAGATAATTTTCCTGGCAATGTAATGCCTTTGGTGATCTTTTTTCTTTCGACTTTTTGATTAGCTTTAACTCGTGCCTGAGCGTTTTCAATTGAAATAAAGGCTATTTCCTCTGCGGCTTCAGTGTGCTGATTCAACCAAATGGCTAAACTATCTTTTGAAATGGAAGAGGCAATATTTTGAAATTCTTTTGAAGACAATTTCTCTTTGGTTTGACCGCTAAATTGAGGATCTTTGAGCTTGGCAGACAATACAAAGTTACAATTTTTCCAAACATCGTCTGATGTGATTTTTACTCCTCTGGGAATTAATTTTCTATAGTCACAAAATTCTTTTAAAGCTTCTGTCATTCCACTTTTCATTCCAGAGACATGAGTTCCTCCTTGCGGAGTTGGAATTAGGTTTACATAGCTTTCTGAAATTTTTTCTTTATCGCCTCTCTCCCATATTAATGCCCAGGATAAGCCTGATTCTTCGTCTTGATGTTCGCCAATAATGGGTTTTTCTGGAATGAATAAACCGTCTCCTAATTCGTTTATTAAATAGTCTCCTAAACCATCTACATAACACCATTCTTCTTTGGTTTTAGAAATTTCATCTTTGTATTTTATTGTAAGACCTGAACATAAAACCGCTTTCGCTCTCAAAGCATTGGATAGTTGTTTAGAAGAAATTTTTTCAGTGTCAAAAAAAACAGGATCGGGTTTAAAAAAAATTTTTGTACCAGTATTGCGTAGTCCCACTGCATCAATTTTTTTTAAGTCTTTTTTCTTTAAACTATCTGCAAATTCTATTGCAAATTTTGAACCGTCTCTTTTTATTTCGGCTTTTAACTGAGTAGATAAAGCATTTACAACTGAGACTCCAACTCCATGGAGGCCTCCCGAAAAAGTGTATTCTTTATTAGAAAATTTAGCTCCAGCGTGCAATCTTGAAAAGATTAATTCCACGCCAGGAACTTTTTCTTCAGGATGCATGTCAACTGGCATACCTCTTCCATCGTCTTCTACAGTAATGGAATTATCTTTATTTAGACAAACTGATATCTCCTTTGCATGACCTGCTATTGCCTCGTCAACACTATTGTCTACAACTTCCATGACTAAATGATTCGGACTTGATGTGTCCGTATACATTCCTGGTCTTTTTCGAACAGGCTCCAGTCCCGATAAGACTTCAATTGACTCAGCGGTATATCGTGAATTTGCCAAAATTATAAATTGTTTAGTAAATTTTCTGCAGTACTTACTTCCAGAGAAGTTCCTTGCTCAACGAAAACTGAATCTAGGACATTATTACTCGCTACCGCAGCGTATCTTGCAGAAATTTCGCCAAATCCAATCTGAGAAGCGTCAGCAGATAAGCCCATAGCTTTTGAAAATTCACCGTTGCCATCTGATAAAAAAGTAACCTTATCTGAAGCTGATAATTCTCTCTCCCAAGCTTTCATTATGAATGCGTTGTTAACAGCCAAGCATATTATTTCGTCTATTCCTTTTGAAAGAATTTCTTCTGAGTTTTCAATGTATCCAGGCAATTGGATAGAGCATGTAGTAGAAAATGCACTGGGAACCGATACTAAAACGATTTTTTTATTTGCAAAATACTCTGAACTGTTTATGCCGTCTATACCCTTTTCACCCAGCTTAAAAAGCTTAGCCGAAGGTAATTTTTCTCCAACTTTAATCATAATGTCTCCTAAACTTCATTATAAATTTTACCACCTGCTTCTCTAAACTCTTTTGCTTTTTTTTGCATCTCTTTTTCCTGTGCCTCTATCTCTTTTTTTGCGTATTCTCTTACATCTTGAGAAATTTTCATTGAACAAAATTTAGGGCCACACATTGAACAAAAATGAGCCACTTTGGCTGAATCTTTTGGAAGAGTCTCATCATGATAGGATTTTGCCCTTTCTGGATCTAAACCTAAATTGAATTGATCTTCCCATCGAAAATCAAATCTAGCATCAGACAAAGCATTGTCTCTTATTTGAGCAGAAGGCAGCCCTTTTGCAAGATCTCCAGCATGAGCTGCAATTCTATATGCCATTAAGCCCTCTTTAACATCTTCTTTATTTGGCAAACCCAAGTGTTCTTTTGGAGTGACATAACACAACATCGCGCAACCATACCAACCTATCATTGCCGCTCCAATTGCAGAAGTAATATGATCATACCCAGGTGCAATGTCAGTAGTTAAAGGACCTAAGGTATAAAATGGTGCCTCAGAACATTCTTCTAATTGTAAATCCATATTTTCTTTAATTAATTGCATAGGAACATGTCCAGGACCTTCAATCATAGTTTGTACGTCGTGATTCCAAGCTATTTGAGTAAGTTCTCCTAAAGTTTTTAATTCTGAAAACTGAGCTTCATCATTAGCATCTGCAACTGACCCAGGTCTTAAGCCGTCGCCCAGAGAAAAAGTGACATCGTACTCTCTCATAATCTTACAAATTTCTTCAAAATGAGTGTATAAGAAATTTTCTTTATGATGAGCTAAACACCATTTAGCTAATATTGATCCACCTCTCGATACAATACCTGTTACTCTTTCTGCAGTCATAGGGACATATCTCAACAAAACTCCTGCATGAATTGTGAAATAATCAACTCCTTGTTCGGCTTGTTCAATTAGAGTTTCTTTAAAGACATCCCAATTTAAATCCTCTGCAACGCCATTTACTTTTTCAAGAGCTTGATAAATTGGAACGGTTCCAATTGGCACAGGAGAATTTCGTACGATCCATTCTCTCGTTTCATGAATATTCTTTCCAGTAGATAAATCCATCACAGTATCTGCGCCCCATCTTGTAGCCCATGTAAGTTTTTCTACCTCGTCATGAATAGACGAAGATAAAGCTGAATTTCCAATGTTAGCATTAACTTTAATTTTAAAATTTCTTCCAATAATCATTGGTTCAATTTCAGGATGATTGATGTTTGCAGGAATTACTGCTCTTCCAGAAGCCACCTCGTCACGAACAAATTCAGGTGTGATTATGTCTGGTAAGTTAGCTCCAAAACTTTCTCCTTTATGATAGGTTCCTTTCCTTAACCTCTCATTTTTTTCTCGACATTGATTTTCGCGAATAGCTATATATTCCATTTCCTCGGTAACGACCCCTTGCTTTGCGAGAGACATTTGCGTGCTATTTGGACTAGAAGACTTTCTCAACTTTAACCACGCGTTCCTTTGTTTTGGAAGGCCTGATTCAATATCTATTGAAACCTCAGGATCTGAATATGGACCAGAAGTATCGTAAAAATAAATGGGTGGATTAGGATGTTTACCTTCCGAGCTTACAGAACTGGTTTGGAGAACTTTTCTCATAGGTACTTTTATGTCTTCGTTTGAACCCTTTATATAAACTTTTTTAGAGCCATTAAAAAGTTTAGTAGCGGTTTGAAGGATTTGAGTTGATTCTGGCGAGTTATCTAGTGATCTAGAGTTTATTTTTTTCATTTAATGTATTTTAAATCTATTTCACTATTAACTAAATATTTTTAAGAAAAAAAATTGATTATTTATATAAAAATATAATCATTTGTATAATGTTTACAGTGTCAACTTTAATTAATATATAATTTATTTATGAACAAAATCGGTTCCTTTATTTTTTTTCTTATTTTTTCCTTTTATGCTAACGCTAGTTCACTAACTTTGGCGGAAGTTTATGAAATTGCTTTGAATAAAGATCCTGAATTAAAAATAGCTGAAGCGACTTATAGAGCTGAAAAAGAAGCTAAAGCAAAAGGAATTGCTGGCCTCTTACCTAGTTTAACGACTAGAGGCATTACAAGCTGGAACGAATCAGAAGTTTTAAGGGGCACACAATCAACTTTTTTTGATGGCACAGGAAATAATACTTACGGATATTCTGCTGATTTGATTCAACCAATATTCAGAGTAGATAGATGGTTTCAGTTTAGCCAAGGAAAAGCAATGAGTGAAGTTGCAAAAGCTAAATTTGCTTACGCCCAACAAGAGACAATAACCAGAGTTTCAAAGACATATTTTAGCCTGCTTAAGGCAATTAAAAATTTAGAAGTTGCAAAAGCTGAGGAAAATGCAATAAAAAGACAAAGAGATATTGCAAAAAGACTTTTTGAAGAAGGAGTTTCCTCTGTAACAAATTTCCAAGAGGCTCAAGCATTTTATGATTTATCTCAAGTTTCGAGAATTGCAAGTCAAGGAGAACTAGAATTTGCACGTGAAGCGTTAATAGCTATCATCGGAGAAGCTCCTGACTTATCAGATTTAAATGACAATTACCCAATTAGTTCGCCAAACCCTAAATCTCAGGATCAATGGGTAGGTATGGGGTTAACTAATAATTTTTCTTTAAAAGCCTCGAAACTTGCCACCAGAGCGGCTAAAAGAAACGCACAAAGCAAGCTTTCAGATCATTTTCCGGATGTCGATCTCGTAGCTAATATCACTCGAAACAATAGCAGACAGCCATCTTTTGCTGGTGGTAATTTTAGTTTTGAAGAAAACTATATTGAAGACAGAAAATACAGTCTTCAATTTTCTTGGCCCCTCATGGCGGGAGGTTTAATTAGCTCCGAAAGAAGAGAAGCTTACGCAAATTTTGAAAAAGCTGAACAACAAGAAATCTTGATGGAAAGAAAGATTAAACAACAAATAAAATCTTCTTATTCTGCTGTATTAACTAATCTAGCTAATGTTAAAGCTCGCGAACAAGCTCTAAAATCATCAGAGTCTGCGCTAAGAGCAACACAATTTGGATACGAATCTAATACTAGAAATATTGTAGATTTATTAAATGCTGAGAGAAACTTCTTTTCTGCGCAACGAGATTTTAATTCCTCAAAATATGATTTCATCATTGCGGAGCTTAATCTTAAACTCTCTGCTGGTGTCTTATCACCTTCTGATATATATGACATTAGCAATTATATGAACAATTAGATGCCAGAGCTTCCTGAGGTAGAAACGACTCTTCGTGGAATTTCAAAAAAGATTTTAAATAAAGAAATAAAGACATTTGATTTACGCACAGAAAAATTAAGATGGCCAATAGATAAGGGTCTAAAAAAATTTCTTAAAAATAAAATTATTAAATCAGCAGAGAGGCGAGGAAAGTACATAATTTTGCACTTATCTGAAAGTCACCTTTTAATACATTTAGGAATGTCAGGCAAATTAAGAGTTTTTAAAGAACAAGTGCCATCAAAAAAACATGAGCACTGGGATATAAACTTTGTTGACGGTTGGACCTTGAGGTATACAGATGTAAGAAAATTCGGCGCATTGATAAAAATTACTTCTGATCCTGAAGATCATAAATTATTAAAGAATTTAGGACCCGAACCATTAGGCAACTACTTCAACGGACTATATCTATTTGAAAAAACTAGAAAAAAAACTCGACCTATAAAAAATTTAATTATGGACTCAAACATAGTCACCGGTGTCGGG
>CACESE010000021.1 GCA_902562135.1 uncultured SAR86 cluster bacterium
AATAAGAATTAATCCTAATTTGTAATAAGACTCTGGAGCTCTTGCATTATCTGGAAAATTTAATACAAGAGAACTAAAAGTCTCAAATGAATCTTGAAACATTTGTTGTTGTAAATATATATCCCCTAAATAAAAATATGCCTCAATAACGTATTCCCCTTGTGGGTAAGACAGGATCAACAGCCTAAGATTTTCAGCCGCTTCTGAATATCTTGAATTTTCTATCAATTTTAAGGAATTTGACCACAATGAAAATTCTTCTTCTGATTCGTTACTACTTGTTAATCCTGATAATGGATTTTCTTCAGGATCATTAAATTCTTCCTCCAATTCCTCCTCTGCTAATAAAATAAGTGTTTCTAGTTGATGAATTCTTTTGTCTAAATCTACGTAACGCAATTGATTAGATTCTTCAATTCTTTGCAGATCATAATTATTTTGGTCAATTTTATTAGACAAGTTTGAAATTTCTTCCTCTAATTTGTTGAGTTTATCAAGCAAAACCTCTAAAGCATCTTGATCAGATTGAGAAAAGAAAATTGCTGAAAAAAATACAATATTGATTACTAAAAGAAATTTCTTCATTTTAAAATACTACTTAGAATAAGGAGATCTCAACCCTCCTATTCTGCTTCCAGTCTTCTTCAGATGAACCATAGCTGACGGGTTTCTCTTCTCCATAACTTATGATTTTAATTTTTGAAGAGGAAACTCCTTGAATTATCAAATAATTTTTTACTTCTATAGCTCTTTTTTCTCCTAAAGCCAGATTGTATTCTCTAGTACCTCTTTCATCGCAGTGACCTTCTAATCTAATTAAGCTGGCTTTTTTTGATTCTGATACATACTGAGAAAGAATATTTTTTGTTTCATCACTAAGATTACTTTTGTCAAAATCAAAATAAACTCTGTCTGCTAGAGAGGTTTCAATTTTATCTTCCTCATTGAAATCTATGCCATCAATTTCTACGTAATTTGTTTGACTTACAGAGTCACTCACCTGAGTGGTGCACCCGATAAAAAACAATAAGAAAAATAAAGGGAAAGTTTTTGTAATTCGCATAATATCTCCTGATTATTATAATTTATTCTAATTAGTTTTAGACAAAGTAATGCGGAGTTAGTTCAGAAAAGGAGACCATGCTGGCTCTCTTACAGAGCCTATTTTAACCGGTAATTCAAATTTTGATTTCCTATCTAAAGTAATACCAGCTAAGTATCCTTGATCATCTTTTTTTGCTGAATAAATTATGATGTGTCCGTTAGGAGAAATTGTGGGAGATTCATCGAGTTTTGTTTCAGTAACAATATTTATGAATCTTTCTTTAAGATTTCTAGTTGCTATATGAAAAACTCCATTATTGCCATGTACAAAGACAATATTTCTCCCATCAGGAAAAAATCTAGATCTTGAATTGTAACTACCTTCTAATGTAACTCTTTTAATTCTTTTATTTGATAATTTGATTTCGAATATTTGTGGACTACCCGATCTATTAGAAGTAAATAATAATTTTTTACTATCTGGGGACCAAGCAGGCTCAGTATCAATACCGTAATGGCTTGTAAGTCTCGAAATTTTTTTCGTTTTTAAATTGTAATTATATAAATCTGGATTACCGGACATTGAAATTACAAAAGCAATACTTTTAGAATCGGGTGACCAAACTGGAGCGCTTTTGCTCATTCCTAAAGTTGGAATTGTCTCTCTGACTCCAGTTAACAAGTTTTGAATGTATATCTCTGCAAAACCCTTTTCGAATGATACGTATGCCAATTTCTTTCCATCTGGTGACCAATCTGGAGACATCAAAGGAGAATTTGAAGAAAATAATACTTCTTCATTATTCCCATCAATGTCTGAAATGCAAATACTATAATTATCTGGTTCAGGATTTAAAATATATGCTAGTTTTGTATTAAATATTCCCTTTAACCCAGTTATGCTTTCGTATACTCGATCACTTATTTTTTTTACTATCAATTCAATATCTTTTTTTAATCCTGAGATATCACCTCTTAACATGATTCTTTTTAAATTTATGTCTGACACAACATAATTAATTTCAAGGGACTCATCTGTTTCTGTTATCTCCCCAAAAATAACGTAATCAATTGATAGTAATTCCCAGTCTCTTACGAAAAAATTAGCTTCATTAAATGGAAAAGATAACATTTTACTTAAGTCCAAAGATTCAAATTCACCAAAAAGAGTTAACTTTTCGTTAATTAAGTTTCTTACTTGATATTCAAACTGACTATTGATGTTGCTATTAAATGGAACAATAGCTATTTTTTGAAGTTGCTCAGTGCCTTTAGCTATTTCAATTTTTAACCTTGCTTCAGAATTAAAGGTCATAAGAAAAATTGTAATGATCAAAAATCTTTTCATTTATCTTGACTTAAAGACTAAATCTATCTCTCTAAAATACTTTTCAAAATCATATCTACTTAAATCTGAAACATCTTGTAAAAAATTTATCTTAGACACGGCCTTCATTGCTGACTCATCAAATTTTTTATTTCCACTTGATTCAATTAGATTTCTAGACAGAATTTCACCTGAAGGAGCTAGCGTTATCAAAATTGAAACTTGTATGTCCTCGTTTAAAACAAAAGGTTTTATCCAAATATCTATAAATTTTTTTTGAATTTTACTTATAGCGGTTTTATATTTTTGCTTTTTTAAATCGTCCAACGATTTTTTAGCAGCGATAGATAAATCCGAAGAAATAATATTATTGTTAGGTTCGATTATCTCTTCACTTTTTAATTCAGAAACTTCTAATTCTTTGAGAGAAAATAGATTCTCTGAACTTTTTTTTAGAAATAACTCTTCTTGTTTTTCTAAAATGAATCCTACTGAAATACTTTCATAAGTATTCTTTTTAGGATAGAAAATTGAAAAGTCTGTAGTGATCATCAATAAAATCAAAATGTGTCCTAAGAAAGATAAGAAAAATCCAATTTGCAGATTAATCATCTTGTGGATTTGTAAGAAAATTTATTGAATTTGGTTTAAATTTTTGAAGAGAAGACATCAAAACCGCAACATCGTTGAAAATTACTCTTGCATCGGCTCTTATAAAAACTTCTATTTTATTATTAGGTATTATTTTATTTAACTCAAATTCTAATTCACTGAGGTCCATAGATATATTTTTAAAAGTATCTATTTCCAAGTAATAGTTTCCTGCTTTGTCTATGGAAATAGTTAAGGAGTTATTTTCAAAATCTTCAATAGCAGGAGATTCAACTTTTGGTAAGTCAACATTAATACCTTGTATCAAAAAAGGAGCCGTAACCATAAAAATTAACAGCAATACCAGCATAATATCCACATATGGAATTACATTTATTTCTGATAAGTATTTATTTGAATGCTTCGCTCTCATTAATTTCTTTACCGAATATAATTATTAGTTCTTCAGAAAAATTATAATATTCGTTTGAGAAAGTATTTATCTTATTCAAACACCAGTTGTATGATACTAAAGCTGGAATTGCAGCAAATAAGCCTAAAGCAGTTGCGATTAAAGCTTCTGAAATTCCAGGAGCCACCACTGTAATAGATACTTGTGTTAACTGAGACAGTCCACCAAATGCATTCATAATTCCCCAAACAGTTCCAAAAAGACCTATATAAGGACTTACAGAGGCTACTGTAGATAGAAAAGAAAGTCTTTTAGATAGTTCCTCTATATTTCTAGAAATGGATATTTCTAAGATTTTTTTTATAGAGTCAAAGTCGGTATTTTTATGATTTGCATCCTTGAATTCTTTGTAAGCAGCAAAAAAAATTTGCTCAAGGCCAACTAATTCTTCCTTCTTCAAGAGTTCATCAAATATGACTTTTAGATCATTTTTATTCCAAAAAAACTTGTTGAAAATAAAAATATCTTTTTTAACCCTTGTAAAGGTTATGTACTTCTCAAAAATAAACCACCAAGAAGCAAAAGAAACTATTAATAAAGTAATCAATACTAATTTTACTATGAAGCTCGCTTGCAAGAATAAAGAGATTAAATCAATTTCAAATGCCATTTGATTCTTTTTTCATTGTTTCTAAAAGTTTTGGAGGGATTTTTATAGGTTTCTTTTCTTTTCTTTCTAAGCTTCCGCATTTAATTATTGCATCTAAAATTTTTTTATTTTCAACATCAAATATTTCTTGATGAAAAGTAAAACTAACATTTTTAACTTCTAATATTTTGCTTTTTATTTCTATTATATCGTCAAGTTCGGCTGCTTTAATAAAGTCTAGATTTACTTTCTTTACAACAAAAATTATTCCATTTTTGAGCAGTTCTTTCTGGTCATATCCCATATTTCTAAGAAATTCTGTCCTTCCTCTTTCTAAATATTTTAAATAATTTGAATTGTAAACGAGACCTTGTGCATCTGTATCCTCGAAATAAATTCTTATAGTTAAAGACGACATGACCTATTTTCTATGAGCATCAATATCTTCTCGATACAGAGTTTTTAAAAGATAAATAAAATCTTTCCATAATAAATCGCAAGTATTTTCATTGATAATCTCTAATTGGGGATTTATGGTGTACAAAGGAACTTTTACTTTTATTGGTCTATTATTGAATTTATAGATCAAAGCTGGAATTCCATCTTTTTTTGTCGATTTGATTACTTGGCTCCACCATTTCTCTATGGGTTCATTACCTTGTCCGTATCTTTTACATTCTATGTGCCACCTACCAAGTATTAGGTCAGGTAAAAATTTTTCTCTTGTTTGTTCTAAAATCCTTTTTAACGGGATCGATAGAGAAAATTCTTCGTTTAATAAATTAGCGATTTCTCTTTCAAAAGCAGCCCCTTTATTTCTTGAATTAGTCATCTCAATTATTATCGTCTAAAGAAAATTCAGCGTTTGAAAATACGTTTTGAATATCATCAAGATCTTCTAAGCTTTCTATCAGTCTAATCACTTTTTCTGTTGCCTCAGAGTCAAGCTTTACGGTCTGACTTGAATCCATAATCATATCAGCTTGTAATATTTCTATATTTTCGTTTTCTAGGACAGTTTTTACATTATGAATATTATTAGCATCTGTAAAAATTAAAGTTAAATTATCTTCCGAAGATTCTATATCCTCTATACCTTCGGAAATTAATAATTCTAATAATTTATCTTGGTTTGATTCATTAGTTACTATTTGTCCTTTCTTAGAAAATAAGTAAGATACAGATCCATCTGTACCAAGACTTCCTCCACATTTCGAAAAAGCATGTCTTACTTCTGCAACAGTTCTATTTTTATTGTCTGACATAGCCTCAATAAGAATTGCAACTCCATTAGGACCATAGCCTTCGTATGATATTTCTTCTAAATTTCCTGAATCTGAATCGCCAGCTCCTCGAGCAATAGCTCTTTCAATAGTGTCTTTTGGCATGTTTGCCCCAAGAGCTTTATCTAAAGCTAACCTTAGTCTTGGGTTATCAGATACTTCCGAGCCTCCTAATTTTGAAGCCACTGTAAGTTCTCTAATTAATTTTGAGAAGATTTTTTGTTTTTTTTCGTCTTGCCTTCCTTTTCTATGCTTAATATTCGCCCATTTAGAATGTCCAGCCATTTAATCATTCTCCTCAATAGTTGATTTAATTGACAACTCTTCAAGCTCTTCATTTAAAATTTTATCTGGGGCATCTGTCATTAAACACATTGCTGATTGAGTTTTAGGAAATGCTATGACGTCTCTTATAGATTCTTCTCCCGTCATAAGCATCACAATTCTATCAAGACCAAAGGCTATTCCGCCATGAGGAGGACATCCATATTCTAAAGCGTCTAGAAAAAATCCAAATTTTTGTTGGGCTTCTTCGTTATTAATACCTAAAATTGAAAATATTTTCTTTTGTTCATTGACATCATAAATACGCATAGAACCGCCACCGAGCTCAAATCCATTTAAAACTAAATCGTAAGCCTCTGAAACTGCTAATTCTGGTTTTTCTTCTAATTCTTTAATTGTGCTCATTGGCTTAGTAAATGGATGATGACTTGGAGTTAATGAACCTTCTGGTGTTTCCTCAAAAACTGGAAAGTCTGTAACCCAAAGTGGTTTCCATGACTTTTCATCTATCAAATTAAAGTCTTCAGCAATCTTTTGTCTAAGTGCTCCCATTGAGTCGAATACGATTCTTTTGTTTCCAGCACCAAAAAAAACTGTTTCGCCGTCTTTTAAATCCAATCGAGAAATCAAATTCTTAATTTCTGATTCAGATAAAAATTTAATAATGGGAGATTGAAGGCCCTTTTCTCCTTTTTTTAATTCATTAACTTTTATATAAGCCAATCCTCTTGCTCCAAAATTAGATACAAATTTCGTATATTCATCTATTTGTCCCCTAGAAATTTCTTTATCTATCTTCATTGCAACCAGTTTTGATTTATCACTATTGGCGGGTTCTTTAAAAACCTTAAATTCAGAATTTATAAATAACTCTTTTACATCATGGAGAAGAATTGGATTTCTTAAATCTGGTTTATCAGAACCATATTTTTCCATGGCATGTGAGTAAGTTATTCTTGGGAATTTTTCAAGCTTAACTCCTAAAACCTTATCAAATAATTCAATGAGTAATGACTCAGAAATTTTCATAATTTCTTCACAATCTGTGAATGACATCTCAATGTCTATTTGGGTAAATTCTGGCTGCCTATCTTTTCTTGTGTCTTCGTCTCTGAAACATCTGGCTATTTGAAAGTATTTGTTGAATCCTCCAATCATCAATAGTTGCTTAAATAATTGAGGTGATTGCGGCAAAGCATAAAATTTACCCTGATTTAACCTACTTGGAATTAGAAAGTCTCTTGCACCTTCAGGAGTAGCTTTAGTCATCATTGGAGTATCAATTTCTAAAAAACCTTTATTTACTAAAAAATTTCTTACAACATGATTAATATCAGATCGCATGACTAAATTCTTATGCATTTCAGGCCTTCTGAGATCTAAATACCTGTATTTAAGCCTTATTTCTTCTCCCGCCTTTGAGTATTCATCTAATTGAAAAGGCATAGGTTTGCTTTTAGAAAAAATATGAAGTTTTTTAACAAATAATTCGATTTCTCCAGTAGTCATTTTTTGATTAGCGGTTCCCTTCGGTCTCTTTCTTATAATACCTGACACCTCTATGACAAACTCATTTCTAATCTTCTCTGCTATTTCAAAGATTTTTCTTTCTTCAGGTTCTATTACTGCTTGGAGAATTTCTAAGTCATTTCTTAAATCAATAAAAATAACCCCTCCATGATCTCTAATTTTTTCAACCCAACCATTAACGGTTACTGTTTTGCCCTCATCAGAAATAGATAGATTATGAATTTTAGAAGTCATCTAAGTTATAGGTTTTTCTTGTTTTTGTTTTATAGATTTATTTTCTTGTTCCTTTTTTTTTGGCTTAGGATCATTAGATTGTACTAAATTTTTCTTACTTCCAGTTTTAAAATCTGTTTCATACCAACCTTTGCCTTCAAGCCTAAAACTTGGTGCAGAAACGATTCTTTTGGCAAAAGCATTCTTTGAACAATCACATTTAATTTTTTTATTAGCCTCTGAAATACTTAAAATCTTTTCAAATTTCTTATTGCATTTAGAGCATTGAAATTCATAAATAGGCATAATTATTTCTAATTGTTAAAAAAAAATTAAATTTAAGGCAAAATATATTGAATCATAGATTATTTTTCCAATGAAAGCTTCTTTATATCATTACAAAACACTGAGGGATTCTCCTTCAGAAGCTGAACTAACAAGCCATAAATTAATG
>CACESE010000022.1 GCA_902562135.1 uncultured SAR86 cluster bacterium
CACAGAAGAGACCGGTATTAAAGTAAACATTATTTCAGGTAAAGGTGGGGCGCTCCTCGAAAGATTAAAGTTTGAAGGTAAAAATTCACCGGCTGATATTTTTTTCACCGTTGATGCGGGTAATTTATGGAAGGTCCAAAAAGAAGGATTATTTCAGCCAATAACGTCTCAACTAGCACTTTCTAAAGTTTCAAAAAACTTAAGAGGGCCTAATAATGAATGGACTGCCGTTGCAAAAAGATCGCGAGTGATTTTCTACAACCCTGAAAACGTAAGCGAAGATGAAATAAAAAATATATCTTACGAATCTCTTGCTGATAACAAATGGAAAGGAAGAATAGTAATCCGAAGTTCAAGTAATATGTATAATCAATCCTTGGTAGCTTCCTTAATCGATAGAAATGGAGAGCAAAATACTGAAAGATGGGCTAAATCTTTAGTGGAAAATTTTGCTCGCAAACCTCAAGGAAATGACAGGGCGCAAATTATTGCTGTTGCCAATGGCGAAGCGGATCTAGCAATCGCGAACAGTTATTACATTGGAATTATGCTCTCTGGAGATGCAGGGGAAGAGCAGCTTAATGCTGCTAAAAAAGTGAAACTCGTCTTTCCAAATCAACTATCATCAGGCGCTCATATAAATATTAGTGGTGCAGGTATTCTTAAATATGCTCCAAATGTTGAAAATGCGAACTTATTCATAGAATTCCTTCTATCAGATCGAGTGCAAGAGAGCATGGTTAGGAAATCTTATGAATACCCAATAGCTAAGGTTCCCATCAGCGATGAGATGGCTAGTTTTGAAATTGATTTTAAAGAAGACAACGCCTCTGTAAAAAAGTTTGGAGAGTTAAACCCTGCTGCAATAAAATTAATGGATAGAGTAGGGTGGAAATAGTCATACTTTAAAGTAAGAAAATTTATATGGTTTCTTGGAAAATATTACCTTTTGTAGTGGCAGTAATATTTATAACTCCCATTCTAATCGTCTTTACAAGCTTATTTGGAGAATATTCAGATAACTGGAGTCATTTAATAGAATTTGTCCTTCTAGATTATATCTCTAGTTCGATCTTATTAGTTTTGGGTGTTTCTTTGGGTGTTTTAGTTATCGGAGTTTTATCAGCATACCTTGTTACGAATTATAGTTTTTATGGAAAAAATACCTTTGAGTGGGCACTATTATTGCCGCTTGCCATTCCGCCCTACATACTAGCTTATACATTTACAGGTTTATTTGATGCTAACGGCGATGCGAACATTTTAATTAGATACTTATTTAATTTGAATAATGATTTTGTTTTTTTCCCAAACGTTAGAAATATCACGGGAGTGATAATAGTTTTTTCATTTACATTGTATCCATATGTTTATTTAGTCACTAGAAGCGCTTTTTTAAATCAATCTAATTCTATAAAAGAATCAGGAAGACTATTGGGGTTAGGTCAAATAGGTATATTCTCAAAAATTTCTTTACCCCTAGCACGCCCAGCCTTTATAGCTGGATTAATGTTGGTAATAATGGAAACTCTTTCTGATTTTGGAGCAGTCGATCATTTTGCAGTTCAAACATTTACCACTGGAATATTTAGGACTTGGTATGGGTTGTACGATTTGAATACTGCCATGCAACTTTCTTCTTTATTGCTAATGATTATTTTTCTTTTTTATTTTTTAGAAAGATTTTCTAGGGAAGGTATTAGCTATACTAATGACAATTCAACATTTAAAACCGCATCTGTTATAGGTCTCAAAGGACTTAAATCGGTATTAGCGTCTTCATTTTGCTTCATTCCAATCTTTATTGGTTTTATTCTGCCCATTATTGAACTCAGCCTTTGGGCTTTAGAAACGAATGTAGATATTTTCAATAATAAATTCCTCGTTGGCTCCTTCAATACCATTACGCTTGGACTTTTTACCGGTCTAATTTGCGCCTTACTTGCGATAGTAATTAATTTTTCTATTCGTTTTACTAAAAATAAATTTTTAAAACGCTTAAATTCTTTGATGTCTATAGGTTATGCGATTCCAGGTTTAATACTGGCGGTCGGAATTACTAGATTTTTAGTCTTTTCTGATCAAAATGTATTTACAAATATAAATTTCGTAATAACTGGATCTTTAGTTGGTTTATTTTTAGCGTACATAATCAAGTCATACGCACTTGCGAATTCTTCTATTGAATCAGGATATGAGAGAATAAGTAATTCCATCGATAATTCAGCTCAACTTTTAGGCTCTTCTGGTGGCAAACTTTTAGGAAGAATTCATTTCCCTTTGATGAGAACCAGTTTTTTAACAGCAGTGTTGCTGGTGACATCTGAAGTAGTCAAAGAACTTCCTGCGACGCTTATTTTAAGACCTTTCAATTTTGATACGCTTGCTGTAATTACATATACCTATGCTGCCGAAGAAAGAATGTATCAAGCGGCTATGCCGTCTTTAGCCATAGTGATAATTGGAATAATTCCCATAATTTTTCTCACTAAAATGATAAGGTCATCAAGAATAAAAGACTCATGACTCAGAAAATCTTAAAAATTGAAGATTTAACGCTATCTTATGCAAATCAAAAAGTTTTAAAAGATGTAAATCTAGAATTGTCAAAAGGAGAAAGAGTTTCAATTTTAGGAGAATCAGGTTCAGGAAAAAGTTCTCTTCTAAGATGTATTGCTGGATTTGAGCCAGTAAATAATGGAAAAATTTTCATAAAAAACAAATTAGTGTCATCAAATAATCTTATGATTCCGACAGAGAAAAGAAATGTTGGCATGGTTGCTCAAGAAAAAGCGTTATTTCCTCACTTAACTGTAAAGAAAAATATTTCATTTGGTATTGAAAGAGAGAAAAACAAAGATGAGGTAGTAACTGAACTAACCAATTTATTCAAAATTACAAATCTTATAGATAAGTTACCGAGACAAATTTCAGGAGGTGAACAGCAGCGAGTCGCCTTTGCAAGATCTCTTGCTCCGAGTCCAAATTTACTCATGCTAGACGAACCTTTCAGTGCCTTAGACAATGAGCTCAAGCAAGAATTGTATTACGAATTAGACAAGATTTTTGACAAACAGGAACTATCTATTTTGTTGGTCACACATGATCATGAAGAAGCAAAAATTTTAACTTCAAGATTATTTAAACTGACTCAAGGCTCTCTAATTTCGATCGAATAGAAAAATTTAATCAAATTTTTTATTGATGACTATTACACATGAAGATTGCCGTTTAAAATAGATTTTTAAAACTATCATGCCTAGAAAACTTAAAAACTGTAACAACTTTCAAGATTTAAAAAATTTAGCAAGAAGAAGATTGCCTGATCCAATTTTTCACTACATTGATGGTGCTGCAGAAGATGAGACTACTTATCAAAGAAATACAGAGGCATTCCATGATGTTGATTTAGTTCCAAATGTTCTTGCTGGGGTGGAAAACATTGACATGTCAGTAAAGGTAATGGGCTATGAGTTAGGGCTACCAATTTTTTGTTCTCCAACTGCTTTACAAAGATTATTTCATCATCAAGGTGAAAGAGCGGTTGCTAAAGCTGCCGAAAAGTTCAATACGTTGTTTGGTGTGTCTTCTTTAGGCACCGTAAAACTGAAAGATATCGATGAAATGATCAATACTCCAAAAATGTTTCAATTCTATTTTCATAAGGATAGAGGTCTAAATGATTCTATGATTGTCATGGCCAAAGAAGCTAACTTTGAAATTTTAACCTTAACGGTTGACACGATCACAGGGGGTAATCGAGAGAGAGATTTAAGAACAGGTTTTACTACACCTCCAAAATTAACCCCAAAAAGTATTTTTCAGTTCGGGATAAAACCTGCTTGGGCTTTAAATTATCTATTTAGAGAAAAATTTGAACTTTCTCAATTATCAAGTCACGTAAATGAGGGAACAAATATTGCAATATCTGTTGGAGATTATTTTACTACTATGCTTGATCAGAGTATGACATGGGATGAAGTTATAAAGCTTAAAGAAAACTGGGGTAGAAAATTTTGTCTCAAAGGTATTATGAGTCCAGGCGATGCTAGAAAAGCAGTAGAAATGAAAGCTGACGCAATTATGGTTTCTAATCATGGCGGCAGACAACTTGATGGTGGAAGAAGTTCTTTTGACCAACTGGACGAAATTCTACAAGAGGTAGGAGGTGAAATTGAGGTAATTCTTGATGGCGGCATACAAAGAGGCACTCACGTATTAAAAGCTTTGGCAATGGGTGCAACAGCTTGCTCTGGAGGAAGGATGTATTTATTTGGGTTAGCTGCTGCTGGACAAAAAGGCGTAGAAAAAGCCCTAGGAAATATGAAAAATGAAATCGAAAGAGATATGAAATTAATGGGAGTAAAAAAAATTAGTGAATTAAATTCATCTATGATCAGATTTCGCTAGTAATGACTAATAAAAAAAGATAATTTATATTTTTTATTTGGGAGAAAAAATGTCAGATTCACAATACAAACCACCAAAAGTCTGGAAGTGGGACAGCAAAAATGGCGGTAAATTTGCAAACATAAATAGACCAATTTCTGGATCAACGCATGAAAAAGAATTGCCAGTCGGTAAGCATCCAATACAACTTTATTCTTTGGGAACACCAAATGGAATAAAGGTGACGGTAATGTTAGAAGAGCTTTTAGCTTTGGGTCATGAGGGAGCAGAATACGACGCTTTCTTGATTAACATTGGTAATGGAGATCAATTTGGAAGTGGCTTTGTAGAGATTAACCCAAATTCAAAAATTCCTGCTTTACTTGATCGAAGTACTGACCCTAACACTAGAGTTTTCGAGTCTGGCGCAATGTTAGTCTATCTAGCTGAAAAATTTGGAGAATTTTTACCCTCGAATACTTTAAACAGAGCTGAATGCATGTCTTGGTTATTTTGGCAAATGGGAAGCGCTCCATATCTTGGAGGGGGTTTTGGACACTTCTATGCTTACGCTCCAGAGAAATTTGAATACCCAATCAATCGATTTGCTATGGAAGTGAAAAGACAATTAGATGTTCTAGATAAGAATTTAGCTGATAGGAAATTTATTTGTGGAGACGAATACACCATTGCAGATATTGCAATTGCTCCTTGGTACGGCTCTTTAGTTCTTAGGAATATCTATAACGCTGCAGAGTTTTTAGACGTAGCTTCTTATGAAAACGTTGTTCGATGGGCTACGGAGGTTTCAGAGCGTGAGGCCTATAAAAGAGGGTCTAGAGTTAATAGATCTCCAGATCAATTGAAAGACAATGCAATATTAGAACGTCACGATGCCA
>CACESE010000023.1 GCA_902562135.1 uncultured SAR86 cluster bacterium
CATAGTTTCAATTAATCTCGCAGCTCTGTTATAACCAATTCTGAACTTTCTCTGTACCGCTGAGATTGAAGCTCTTCGAGTTTCGACTACAAAAGCTACTGCTTGATCATAAAACTCATCTTTTTCAGAATCACCATTTCCCTCAGAATCTTCTCCTGTTTCCGGTGCTTTTGTCACTTCATCAAGATATTTAACTGTTTCTTTATCTTTCCAATCTTTTACAACTCTAATGATTTCTTCCTCGCCAACATAGGCACCATGAACTCTCAAAGGGATAGAGGTTCCAGAGCCAACATATAACATGTCGCCTCTTCCTAATAATTGCTCTGCACCAACTTGATCAAGCACTACTCTTGAATCCATAGAAGATGCAACATTAAAAGCCATTCTTGCCGATATATTAGCTTTAATTAATCCAGTAATTACGTCGACAGATGGTCTTTGTGTAGCCAGTAACATATGTATTCCAGCAGCTCTTGCCTTCTGGGCTAATCTGGCAATTAATTGTTCAACTTTTTTACCCACCACCATCATCAAGTCAGCCAATTCATCAACTGCTATCACTATTAAAGGTAACTCCTCTAAATTTGGAATATCATCTTCCGTGATACCTTTTTCGGGATCAATTTTAAAAGTAGGATCTTTAATAGGCTGCCCTGATTCATTTGCTTTTCTTACTTTTGCATTGAAGCCATTTAAATTCCTTACAGATAAAGCAGCCATCAATTTATATCTTCTTTCCATTTCATTTACACACCATCTAAGCCCAAAAGCTGCTTGCCCCATATCAGTGATAACCGGACAAAGTAAGTGAGGGAGATCTTCATAAACTGATAGCTCCAACATTTTAGGATCAATCAATACTAATCTCACTTGTTGAGGAGTAGCTTTGTAAAGGATGCTCATTAGCATTGAGTTCAAAGCAACTGATTTTCCTGAACCTGTAGTTCCGGCAATTAACAAATGGGGTAAAGAAGCAAGATCTTCCAGTACTGGCTTTCCCTCGATATCCTTTCCATAAGCCAAGGTTAATGGACTTTTTGTTTCTTCAAATAATTTTGAAGCTATTACTTCTCCTAGAAGCACATCTTCACGATCAGCGTTTGGAACCTCTATACCGATTGTCTCTCTTCCTTCAATAACCTCAACAATTCTAATGCTGCCTACTCCTAAAGACCTAGCGAGATCTTTATTTAAATTTGAAACCTGTGAAACTTTTATTCCTTTTGGCAGCTCAACTTCAAATCTTGTAACTACCGGCCCTCGCATTGTTTCTCTGACAATTGCGTATTCTCCCTCAGGCCCTGTAATTTTGAATTCTGCCAACTTTGTAATTAAAGCTTCTTTTAAAATATCTAATTCGTATAGTTGCTGGGAATTCATAACTTGAGCATCATTTCTCTTTTCATCTAAGAGAGATATCTTTGGCATTTCGCCAGGAATCTTCTCTTCAAATAACTCAACTTGTTTTTCTTGGTGAACTTTTTTTCCTTCGACGATAGGTTTTTCTACTTTTTTGATTTCTGGTTTAGGCATAGATTTAATCTTTTCTTTGTGTTGATCTAAAAACGCCTGCCTATTTTTTTGATCTGCTTTTTGTTGTCTTACTTTTTTCAAATACTCGAATCCATTTTTAGAATATTTTTCAAAAGCATAAATAAAGTTTCTTAAATTATCTTGGAAATTAATGAAAACATTTCTCCAATTCAAACTAATCATTAAACTCATGCTAACCATAAGAAAAAAAATACCTAAGAGAGTTGACCCGATTAAACTCAAATAAGGGTAAATTGAATTAGAAATTGAGGACCCTAAAGCTCCAGAGCTAGTCAAAGGAAAGAAGTTTTCATAGGGTTTTAAATGCAAATCGACTAAAAGACATAAAGAACAACAAAAAATTATAAATCCAATAATTCTTAAAAAATAATTTTTACTTTCTAATTGATTTTCGTTTTTTGAAATAAAAGAAGAAATTGAGGGTAGAAAAAGTAACGCACTTAAGGACCACGCAGTGATCCCTAGAAGTTCATATAAGAAACTACTTAACCAGGCTCCGACAATACCAATGCTGTTTGCTAAATCTAAGTCATTGGAAGAAATAAGTCTCCAGTTTGGATCTGAGATATCAAAAGACCAAAGAGCAATTGCCAAGATAATTCCTAAAATTACAAAAAATAAATTTATTAAATCAAATGTTAGTGTTTTGGTAGCAGAACTCAGCGAGAAAGCTGGATTAAAAATTTTTGAAAATAGAGATGATTTATTTTTAGTCAATTTTTCAACTCAAAATTCTATTATATCTTTCCTTCCTACTTAATAATAGTTACTGAATTAATCGACCTGTCGCTTTTTTTCTAATTAATTTAAAATAAATAAACATTTTCATATTTTGTGAGCGAATTAAAAAAATTAATCATATTAGGTTCTGGACCGGCTGGATATAGCGCTGGAATTTATGCTGCTCGTGCTGGCTTGGATCCGTTGCTGATAACTGGCCTAGAAGTTGGTGGACAACTGACAACAACTACAGATGTAGAAAATTGGCCCGGAGACCATAACGATCTTCAGGGACCTGATTTAATGGAACGTATGAAAAGTCATGCAGAAAAATTTAATGTTGAAATTATCAATGATCATATTGAAGCAGTCGAAGTGAAAGAAAGGCCAATTAAGTTAAAAGGAAACAATGAGTATTTATGCGAATCATTGATAATTGCTACAGGAGCATCAGCCCAATACTTAGGATTAGACTCTGAACAAAAATTTCTTGGCAGAGGTGTAAGTGCTTGTGCAACCTGTGATGGCTTTTTTTATAAAGATAAAGAAGTTGCAGTAATAGGTGGAGGTAATACTGCTGCTGAAGAGGCATTGTACTTGAGTAATATATGTTCAAAAGTGCATCTCATACACCGTAGAGACGAATTGCGCGCTGAGAAGATTTTGCAGGATAGAATTTTTGCTAAAGCTAATGAAGGAAAAATTGAACTTCATTGGAACAGTCAGCTTAAAGAAGTAGTTGGAGACGATTTGGTAGATAAAATTATCTTAGATTCAGGAAAGGAATTAGACCTAGAAGGAGTTTTTATAGCAATTGGTCATAAACCGAATACAGACATGTTCATTAATCAACTAGAGATGAAAAATGGTTATATTTCGATTAATAGTGGTTTGAATGGTAATGTCACAGAAACTAGCGTCGAAGGAGTTTTTGCTGCAGGTGATGTTGCTGATTCAATATACAGGCAAGCAATAACTTCGGCAGGTTTTGGATGCATGGCAGCCTTAGATGCCCAAAAATTTTTAGAAGATTAAACTCAACTAGTAAAGAAATTAACCTACTTCTTTAAGCCTTAATTTCGCAGAATTGTATTCTGCTTCCAGATCGTCAACAGCATCGCTTACTGTTTTGACCTCACTGATATTTCCTATTCCTTGGCCAGAACCCCAAATATCCTTCCAGGCTTTTGTTGCCGACGAACCAAAATTCATCGAGTCTTTACTTCCGCTCATGTGTTCGTCAGGATTTAGTCCGGCTGCAACAACACTTGGCCTTAAGTAATTTCCATGCACACCAGTAAATGTTGCACTGTACATAATGTCGTCGGCTTTACTATCTACTATCATTTGTTTGTAACCAGGGGAAGCATTTGCTTCTGCAGTTGCAATAAATTTTGTACCTATGTAGGCAAAATCTGCACCCAAAGCCAAAGCCGAGAGGATAGACGACCCTTCGGAAATACTCCCTGATAATGCGATTGGCCCATCAAAAAATTCCCTAACTT
>CACESE010000024.1 GCA_902562135.1 uncultured SAR86 cluster bacterium
GCTGTCCAAATAAAATTAGCTGATATGCTTATGAAAGTAGAAGCTTCAAGACTTTTAATTCATCGTGCAGTTTTTAATGCTGCTAATGGTTTGCCTGATATTCTCGAATCAAGTAGTGCGAAATGTTTTGCAAACGAAATTGCCAGAGAAGTAACAACAACCGCAATGCAATTAATGGGCGGATATGGGTTTAATAAAGAATATGGGATGGAACGTAAAGTTCGTGATGCTTTTGGAAATTTATCCCATAATAGATAAAGAAACTAAAAGTCTAGTTTTTGGGCAAGGAAAAATTTTCTGTGATGAAAAAGTGATTTTGAACTTTACTGGTACTGTAAAAAAAATTTCAAAAACTGCTTAATTTTTTCTGTACTAATATATTTTTAAGACGAGCAATATCTGGAATTCCTTTTGAGTACTTTATTGAAGCTTCCCCTTGAATTAGCGGCCTTAAGTATCTTCTTCCCGCATTAGTTATTTTAAATCCATCACTTGAAATAAAAGCATTGGGCAATTTTTTTTCAACGTTCGCAACATTTTTTAAAGAAGCTTCGGACACAGTCCATTTATAAGGCTGGTCGCTAACTCTTCTTATGGTTGGCATTACTCCTGTTTTGCCGTTCAAAGCTAGTTGAACAGCATATTTACCGACAGCATAGGCTTGCTCAAGATCCGTCTTTGAAGAAATATGTCTCGCAGATCTTTGTAGATAGTCAGCTACGGCCCAATGATTTTTTAATCCTATTTTTGAGACCATTTCAGCAAGCACAGGTGCGACTCCTCCTAATTGTTTATGTCCAAAAGAATCAACTGACCCCGAATCTGCCAAGAACTTTCCATTTTTGTATTTCACCCCCTCTGAAGCCACCACTACGCAATAACCAAATCGTTTAATAGTTTCTTTTACAGTTTTTAAAAAATTCGTTTTATTGAAAATAACTTCAGGAAGTAAAATTATGTGAGGAGGGTCCTCGTTTTCATTTCCAGCCAAGGTAGATGACGCAGCTATCCACCCGGCATTTCTTCCCATTACCTCTAGAATAAAAACTTTAGTAGATGTTTCTGCCATGCTTTTTACATCAAGTCCTGCTTCTAAAGTTGAAGTTGCAACGTATTTTGCCACTGAACCAAAACCTGGAGAGCAATCAGTAAATGGTAGATCATTATCTACAGTTTTAGGAATCCCGATACACTGTAAGGGAAATTTTAACTTTTGAGCCATCTCGGATACTTTATAAGTAGTATCTTGACTATCCCCGCCGCCATTATAAAAAAAATATCCTATATTATGTGCTGTGAAAACTTCGAAAAGCCTTTCATATTCTTTTTTTTGTTTAATTGGATCTTGGAGTTTAAACCTACAGGAGCCAAAAGCTCCTCCAGGCGTTTGTTTAAGTTTTGATATAGTTGCTTTTGATTCTTTAGATGTATCTATTAACTCTTCATTTAAAGCTCCTAAGATGCCATTTTTACCTGCTAGAACTTTATTGATTTTTGAAGACTTATTAGCTGTTTCTATTACTCCGCATGCAGATGCATTAATTACGGAGGTTACGCCGCCTGACTGTGCATAAAAGGCGTTAAATTTTTGAGCCATAAAAGAAATATAACTGAAAAAAGTATTTCTGTGAAAAGGATATAATTCATTAATGAGAATTTACATCTTAGGAATCTGTGGAACTTTCATGAGTGGAATAGCTCAATTGGCTAAGGAAAAGGGTTATGAAGTCAGTGGGTGTGATGAAAATATTTATCCTCCTATGAATGAAATTCTTGAAAACTTAAACATAAATATTGATAAAGGGTACCAAGAAAATTTTTATTCAAAAGCTGTAGATTTATACATAGTGGGTAATGTAATTAGTAGAGGCAATTCATTAATGGAAAAAATATTAGATGAAAATGGAAGCTTTACTTCAGGGCCCGAATTCTTATTTAATCATTTATTGAAGGATAGACATGTCGTTTCAATCGCTGGGACTCATGGCAAAACGACAACTTCAGCAATGATCGCAAAAATTTTTATAGACTCAGGAAAGGATGTTGGATACCTAATTGCGGGTAAAGTAAAAGATTTCTCTACTGCAGCAAGAGTTGGCACTGATAAAATTTTCATAATTGAATCAGATGAATATGACACAGCTTTTTTTGATAAAAGGTCAAAATTTATTCATTACAGACCCTCAACACTTTTAATAAATAATTTAGAGTTTGATCATGCTGATATTTTTGAGAATCTTGAAGAGATTCAAAAACAATTTCACCATCTAATAAGAGCTCTTCCAAAAAAAGTAAAAGTTCTATTCCCTATAAATGATGAGAATATTTCAGACTTATTCAATAAAGGGATTTATTCAATACCTGTACCATTTAATTTTGAATATTCTGAAAAAGGTTGGTCGATAAAGATTGAAGAAGAAAAAACTTCAACCTTTCAAATTCTTTTTAATGGAAAGCTACAAAGCGAAATCTCTTTAAAAGTTTTTGGAGAGCATAATATTCGAAATGCTTTTGCAGCTTACGTAACTGCAGCTTCATTAGGAGTCAAAAAAGAATTCATAGACCAATCTCTTTCTAAATTCAGCGGGATAGAAAGAAGAATGGATTTCTTAGGAGAAAAGAATTCTGTTTATGTTTACGACGATTTTGCCCACCATCCAACTGCAATAAAATTCTCTCTCAAAGCACTAAGAAACAAAGACCCCAGAAAAAAAATAGTTTGTTTATTAGAAATGCGTTCGAACACCATGTCTAAAGGATTTCATGACAATTTAATAGTTGATTCTTTGGTTGACGCTGATGAAGTTTATCTTTTTTCTGAGAACAAAGAGCAACTTAAAAAATTAGCTAGTCAAAAAAAAGAAATTAATTTCTGTGATACAACTGAAGATTTTATTGAGATTCTTAATTCTAAGGTTTATGAAAATACGAACATTATCTGTTTTTCAAATGGATCTTTTGATGGAATTCAATCCAAAATAATCGAAAATCTTTGAAATTAATTTAAGAGTCTTCGGCGTTTGATGACTCCGAATCTTCTTTCAGGTTATCCTCATTCGTAGATTCAGATTTTAGTTCAACTTCCTCAACTTTAGGTGACGCAGCTTTTTTTTTCGCAAATCTTTTTTTGAATCTATCGACTCTTCCCCCAGAATCAATAATTTTTTGTTTACCCGTATAAAAAGGATGAGAAGCAGAAGATACATCTAGAGGGCAGTATGGATAAGTTTTTCCATCTTCCCATTCCTTAGTTTGGTCAGTGTTAAGAGTTGAAGGAATTAGAAAATATTCATCAACACTTGTGTCATGGAAAAGTACTTCTCTGTATTCAGGATGTATTTCTTTTTTCATAATGGCGCGAATAATATCAGAACTTTTTTTTTGATGAAATATAATTTTAAGATTTCTTAGATTGTTTTTTTGCTTTTTTATCAGCAAGATTTACAACTTTTTCATTTCCATAAACTTCAGTGTATTTTTTTCCATTGAGATAGTAGAACCCTTTTGAAGAAATATACCATTTTGATATTTCTTTTCTTCCCCCTTCATCAATCCAAGAAATATCATTGAGAGATTCCTCGATATTAGAACGCTTAGCT
>CACESE010000025.1 GCA_902562135.1 uncultured SAR86 cluster bacterium
CTTACTAAAGTACCTTTGTCAGTAATTAAAATCACTTCATCTTCATCTACAACTTGAACTGCAGATATCAATTTACCATTCCTTTCAGACAACTGCATTGCGATAACGCCTTTGGCTCCTCTTTTAGTCTTTCTAAAATCAGAAATTATAGATTTTTTTCCATATCCATTCTCAGAGACTGTGAGAATTTCATCTTCAGGTCCTGGAACCATTAAAGAAATTACCTTTTGATCATCGTCCAATTCAATGCCCTTTACCCCCCTAGTATCTCTACCTAGCGGTCTCGCATCCTTTTCTTCAAAATACACTGCTTTTCCTGCATCACTTATTAACATAATATGTTGTTGTCCATCAGTAATTTTAGTTCCAACTAATTCATCATTAACATCTAATTTGATTGCTCTCTTTCCATTTTTTCTAGGCATACGAAAATCATCTAGTGGCGTTTTTTTGACCACTCCTCGCATTGTAGTCATGAAAACATAACCATGATTTTCAAAAGACTCTACGTTTAATAAACTAGTTATTCTTTCTTCAGGATCTAATTGAATCAAATTAACAAGCGGTCTACCTTTAGCTACCCTTGAGGCCTGAGGAATTTCATAAACTTTTAGCCAATAAACTTTTCCCAAATTAGAAAAACATAAAAGAGTATGGTGGGTATTGGCCACAATTAATTGCTCTACAAAATCTTCTTCTTTGACTGAAGCAGCTGTCTTCCCCACGCCTCCTCTTCTTTGAGATTGATAAACTTCTAATGGCTGAGTTTTTGCATAACCTAATCTTGAAATAGTTACGACCATGTCTTCTGGTTTTATTAAGTCTTCAGTTGTCAGGTCTAATCTTTCTTCAATTGGCGATCTTCTTTCGTCTCCATATTCTTCGCGGATGTACTCAAGTTCTTCTTTGATTACTTTTTTTAATTTATCTGGATCATCCAAAATTGCCTGCAAATTTTCTATTTCTTTTAATATTCCTTCGTATTCTTTTACTAAGTTGTCCTGCTCTAAACCAGTTAGTCTTTGCAGTCTTAAGTCTAAAATTGCCTGAGCTTGAAATTCTGACAATTTGTAACTGCTTCCATGTAATCCATACGCCTTACCTAAATCAGATGGCTTTGTAGATATTGATCCTGAATTCTTTATTAATTTATTAACTAGGCCAGCCTTCCATTTTTTTGCAAGTAACTTGCTTTTGGCAACTGAAGGATCTTTAGAACTTTTTATAAGGTTTATAATTTGATCAATATTTGCTAGCGCTACTGTCAACCCTTCTAAAATATGTCCTCTGTCTTTTGCCTTATTTAAATCAAAAGTTGTTCTTCTAGTAACAACCTCACGTCTGTGAGATATAAAAATTTCTAGAATTTCTTTTAAGTTTAAAACCTTGGGTACGTTATTAACTAAAGCTACATTATTTATTCCATAAGAGCTTTCTAAAGGAGTTAAAGCAAATAAATTATTTAAAATGACCTCAGGATTTGTGCCTATTTTTAATTCAATTACAATTCTTACTCCATCTTTATCGGACTCATCTCTAATTTCAGATAAGCCCTCTATTCTTTTATCTCTAGCTAATTGAGCTATTTTCTCTACTAAGCGAGCTTTATTTATCTGATAAGGTATTTCAGAAACTATTATTTTCGATTTATCTTTTGTATCTGTCTCGATTTCGGTTTTGGCTCTTAAAACAACTTTACCTCTTCCGGTTTTTGCAGCTTCAATTATCCCTTGAGTTCCATTAATTATTCCCCCGGTGGGAAAATCAGGTGCTGGAATAATTTTTAATATATCCTCTATTTCTAAATCCGGTGATTCTAAAACCGCAATTGCAGCGTTTATAGATTCGGTAAGATTATGAGGCAACATATTCGTTGCCATACCCACTGCGATACCTGAAGAACCATTTATTAACAAATTTGGTATTTTTGTAGGTAAAACTTCTGGTATTGATTCAGTACCATCATAATTTTCAACAAAATTTACAGTATCTTTATTTAAGTCAGCCATCAGCTCATTAGAAATCTTAGACATCCTGATTTCTGTATATCTCATCGCTGCTGCTCCATCTCCATCCATTGAGCCAAAATTACCTTGGCCGTCAATAAGTGGATATCTCAAGGCAAAATCTTGAGCCATTCTTACAATAGTTTCATATACAGCTGAGTCGCCGTGAGGGTGATATTTACCAATTACATCACCTACAATACGTGCTGATTTTTTGTGAGCTCTATTCCAATCGTTATTTAAAACATCCATAGCAAATAAAGTTCTCCTATGAACTGGTTTTAACCCGTCTCTTGCGTCAGGAAGAGCTCTTCCAACGATCACGCTCATAGCGTAATCCATGTAAGAAGATTTCATCTCCTCAGAAATATTTATAGGGATAATTTCCTTTGCTATATCGTCCATAAAGCTTAATTTTGTGCTCTAAAAAAAGGGGAAAAATTAAAAAAAAAGCCCTTTTTTACAGAGCTAAATTATACCATTTTAAAGGCCTTAAAAGGCTTATTTTTCAGTCTTTTAAGACTTAAATTCGGCTACTAATCCTGAGATAGATTCTTTAGCATCGCCAAACAACATTCTCGAATTTTCCTTACCAAAAAGAGGATTATCAATGCCGGCAAAACCAGCTGCCATAGATCTTTTTAAAATGAATACTGTTTTACTTCGATCTGCCTCAATTATTGGCATACCATATATAGGACTTCCTTCATTTTCCTTTGCATCAGGATTAACTACGTCATTGGCACCTATCACAATACAAACATCAACTGTATCCATTACCGGATTCACATCATCTGGCTCTTGAAGTTGATCATAGGAAACGTTTGCTTCAGCAAGTAGAACGTTCATGTGTCCAGGCATCCTTCCTGCGACCGGATGAATTGCATAATTTACCTCGCATCCATTTTCTTCCAAAAGCTCTCCTAATTCTCTCACTGCATGTTGAGCCTGTGATACAGCCATTCCATAACCTGGCACAACTAACACTGAGTTTGCTGCTTCAAGAATTAAATATGCATCTGAAATATTAATTGGTTTTATTTCCCCAACGTCTTCGGCATTGATGTTTGAAGATGAAGCGCTTGCAATACTCCCAAAAACAACATTAGCCAACGATCTATTC
>CACESE010000026.1 GCA_902562135.1 uncultured SAR86 cluster bacterium
CATCGGATTCATCGGTTGCATCATCAATCGTCGGTATAACTATCGTTCCACTAGTCGCTCCATCTGGAATAGTCAAATTACCAGCTGTCAAAGAATAATCTGTGCCAGATCCAGCAGTACCCCCAGTCACAGCATAATCGACCCCAATTTGTTGAAGAGATGAAAAAGGAATGACAACATCTACTGATCTTGACGTGACTGATTCTAAATCAGAAGAGCTTGCAGAAGAAAACTCTACCGCTGGAGTACCGTCATTGTCAGCGATCGTATACGTGTGAACACTATTACTCCCTAAAGTAGCATTATTGGGGCTCGACAAAGTTAAAATAACTGTTTCATCGCCTTCTACAGTTAGGTCATCGATAATACCAGCGATGGTGATAGTGCCACTTGTTGCACCCGCGCTTATGGTCAAGGTACCATCGGCTAAAGTGTAATCAGTGCCCGAGCCTGTAGCTGTGCCAGTCACAGCATAATTGACGGTAATGTCATTACTTGAAGCTGCAGATAAATCGACAGGCAAGGCAACCGATGATATATCTTCAGCACCGGTTGAACTAGCGCTATTAAAATGAATTGTAGGCTGATTATCATTATCGACAATTGTGTACGTGTGAACGTCATCGCTTCCTAGGGCAGCATTGTTGGGACTTGATAAAGTAACAATTACCGTCTCGTCTGATTCATCAGTAGTGTCATCAACGATGTTCGCAATTGTGATAGTGCCTGTTGTATCACCTGCAGGAATACTTAAAGTACCATTAAGCAGCGTATAATCGGTGCCTGTCCCAGTAGCTGTTCCTGTGACCGCAAAATCGACCGTTATGATTTCACTAGACGGCCCGGATAAATCCACCGTGATCGTTTTAGCAGATACAGATTCATCCCCACTTGAACTAACGACATTGAAGTCAATGGTTGGAGTGTTTTCATTGTCAGTAATCGTATAAGTGTGAACGCTGTCACTGCCTAAAGTTGCATTGACAGGATTAGATAATGTCAACACTACAGTCTCATCTGCTTCGTCTATAGAATCGTCAACAATACTGGCAATGGTAATCGTACCAGTTGAAGAGCCTGCGCTGATAGTGAGAGTCCCGCTTCCAAGCGTGTAATCATTACCAGCTCCTGTTGCAGTTCCTGTGACTGCATAATCAACTGTTACATCTTGTCCTGAGACCGCCGATAAGTCGACTGTAATGACTTTGGAAGAAACTGATTCTGCGCCATTTGAACTAGTAGCATTAAAGTCAACCACTGGAGTATTGTCGTTATCTGTAATCGTATAAGTATGAGCGTTGTCACTGCCCAAAGTGGCATTGCTAGGATTAGACAAAGTAATGATGACTGTCTCATCAGCTTCATCTAAGTTATCGTCGACAATTCCAGAGATTGTGATAGTTCCGGACGTCGCGCCAGCACTTATAGTTAAGGTGCCATTGGCTAAAGTGTAATCAGTGCCCGAGCCGGTGGCAGTCCCTGTGATTGTAAAATCGACCGTAATGTCTTGACTAGACGGCCCGGATAAATCCACTGTGATCACTTTGGAGGATACTGATTCAGCTCCAGACGAACTGGTGCTAATGCCAATGGTGATGGTTGGAGTGTCTTCATTGTCAGTAATCGTATAAGTATGTGCGCTGTCGCTACCCAACGTTGCATTGTTGGGATTTGATAAGGTTACAATAACGGTTTCATTTGGCTCATCCACAGAGTCATCAATAATTCCTGCTATTGTGATGGTTCCGGAAGTCGCGCCAGCGCTTATAGTTAAAGTGCCGTTGGCTAAAGTGTAATCGGTACCCGAGCCGGTGGCAGTTCCCGTCACAGCATAACTAACTGTGACGTCCTGACTTGATGCAGCAGATAAATCTACAGTTAAACTTGCTGAAGAAACTGATTCAGCTCCATTCGAACTAGTAATATTGAAATCAACCACAGGTGGATTATCATTGTCAGTAATCGTATATGTGTGCACGCTGTCACTGCCCAAAGTTGCATTACTAGGGCTCGATAAAGTAATAATTACAGTCTCATTCGCTTCGTCAGCCAAATCGTCAATAATATTAGAAATCGTAATAGTACCGCCTGTTGCACCAGCATTTATGGTCAAGGTCCCGTTCGCTAAAGTGTAATCCGTGCCCGAGCCGGTGGCGGTCCCAGTCACGGCATAGTCAACTGTGACGTCCTGTCCGGAAGCCGCTGATAAGTCGACTGTGATTGCTTTGGAAGAAACTGATTCAGCTCCATTCGAACTAGTCGTATTGAAATCAACTACCGGCGCATTGTCATTGTCAGTAATTGTGTAAGTATGCACATTGTCACTGCCCAAAGTGGCATTGCTAGGATTCGACAAAGTGACTATGACTGTCTCATTAGCCTCATCAATTGAATCGTCAGCGATGCTGCCAATGGTAATGGTGCCTGAAGTTGCACCGGCATTTATTGTTAAGGCGCCATTGGCTAAAGTGTAATCGGTACCAGAGCCGGTGGCATTACCTGTCACTACATAATTAACAGTTACGTTTTGTCCTGATGCCGCAGATAAATCTACTGTTAAAGTTGCAGAAGAAGCTGATTCCGCCCCACTTGAACTAGTGGCGTTGAAGTCAACCACTGGGGCATTGTCATTGTCAGTGATCGTGTAAGTGTGCACGCTGTCACTGCCCAAAGTTGCGTTGCTTGGACTTGATAAGGTCACAATAACGGTCTCATTTGCCTCATCAATTGGGTCGTCAATAATGCTTGATATATTAATAGTGCCAGTTGTTGCACCAGCACTTATAGTTAGGGTGCCGTTGGCTAAAGTATAATCCGTGCCGGAGCCAGTGGCGGTACCAGTGACCGCATAATTAAC